>JBBREQ010000038.1:0-19836 GCA_038202795.1 Coriobacteriia bacterium
ACTCCCCTGTTCGAAGCGGCTAGTGGAGGCGCCCTGCTGCACAGGCCGCAGGGCGCGCCGGTCAGATTACTTCTGTGCCTGCTCGAGCGAAACGTCGGTCGCCACGAAGTTCCCGTCCGCCTCGACAGCGCCCGTGAGTACCACCTGCGAGCCGTCAACCATGCCAGCAGGGAGCGCGCCTTCATAGGCAACGGCGACTTCAGCCCCGCCATCCTTGGTGGCCGTCACCACGAACCGAGCGTCCCCGCCGGGAGCGGCGATCGTGCCGGCCTTGATGTATCCGGTGGTCTTGACTGTCTTGCCAACCATCGACTCGCCCTTGCCGATGAGGTCGCCCACGGGCATGGCCCCCGTGGCGGACTCGTACTTCGACGGGCACTTGGTGATCATCTCGTCGGCGTTGATCGTGCCGTCGGTCGCTAGATCACCGGTGACGATAGCCGTCACACCGTCGCCGAAGGTGGACGGGACAGAACCGTTGTACACGACCTTGATGGTGGGTCCGGTGCCCTTGGTGTCGGTCTCGTCGCGGATGACGAAGGTCATGGGATTGCTCTTCTTGTCCCACGAGCCGGGGACGACGAGCCCCCCCGCTTTGACGCGCTCGCCTTGCAGAGCGGTATCCGTCGAGATCTCTTCGACGGTCCGGAAGTAAGCGGCTTGCTTGCCTCCCAGTCCGAAGAAGATGGCGGCAACCGCGATCAAGATGATCGCGGTCACGCCGATGAGACGATTCTGAGCCCGCTTGTTCACGTGCGCTCACTCCTTCGTCAACGCGGCCACCTGGCCGCCTCGCACATCTCGGGAGAGAGAGTGGTGCGCACACGAACGCGTGCCGCACGCACCGCTATCCGACCCGCCTGCCTGAACGTTTCGATACTACCACCGTGTCGACACGCGCGACAACGGTTCAGGTTGAATCAGGAACATATGATTCTGGGAGTTTTGAGCAACCCGCGTGCCGTTAGCGGGGGCGGCTCAGGATGCGCGAATCAGCCGCGCTGCAGCCACTGAACATCGGGCTTGAACCCGCTCCTTGCGAGGAGCTCAAGATAGCGGTCAGGCGCGAGCCGACGCTCCGAGCCGTCCAGGGCCACCATGGTCGCTTCGATCACATTGGTGCCAAACGTCCTGCCCTCGAGACGCGGCGTGCTCGTGATGAGCAGCTCGACCCCTCTGCCGCGCAGGAAATCGACGTCTTCAGCGGTGGTGGTGTTGGTGACGATCCACTTGCCCGACATGTCCGCGGGCATGTACTTGCGCACGTACTTGTAGTCGCCCGAGATGATGTCCGAGTTCCGGTAGAGATCGGCGTGCTTGGACTCCTGCTCGACCTCGCTCTCGTGGTCCGCCTCGGCGGGGTAGAGCCAGGCGAAAGGCAGCTGAACCGCGATGGGCGCGATGGTACGCACAACGCGGATGAGCATCGCGCGATCGTGGATCATGATGGGTACGTCGAGCGCGTAGAGCAGGTCGCCGTAGGTCATTGTGCAGCCAGCGTCAGCGAAGGCCATCGCCATCCCCCACCGATCCACAGCAGAGGTGACGAGCACGCGTTTGCCCGCGAGCTCGAGGCCAAGGTCCTCCCGCATGAACCGCACCACGTCACCCTCGACCGCGCCCTTCAGCCCTGTACCGTCCACCAGCGGGGTTGTGGCCACCGCGGCACGGAAGCGGCGTGCTTCTCGGAAGTAGTAGTCCTTATCGGCGGCGTGGAGAAACAGGTCGATGCCGCCCAGCCCGAGCGCATCCACCGCACCATCGAGCTCGCGAAGACGCTGCTCCGCGCGGCCCATGTCGCCATCCGTGCCCTGGCGGCTGATACGAAACGTCTCGCCGAACAGCTCGACTTCGACGGTGTGGTCGCGCTTGGACGAGCCGATACTGACGCTTATGACTTCCTTGATTGCGTCCATCTCCCTGCAATGTCCTCGGCTGCCTCGCGCAGCCTCCCGCCCATACGGCTCTGGCGCCCCACGGTCGCTGGCGCCGCTTTCGTCACGGCTGCAAGCACCGCATCGAGCTGCGCGATATCGACCGCCTTGTCCTCTCGCAGGGGGGTGGCCCCCAGGGGAATGCCCACGACCTCGGTGCGCAGAATCCGCTCGACGGTACGAATCCGCCAGTCGCTCGCGATGAGCACGAGCGTGTCGAAATCGCGCAGCACCGAGAGCGTCTCGAGCAGGCGGTTGAACACCTCGGCGGGAGAGCCGTTCTCGATGTACTCGCGCTGCTCTTGGCTCACCACCAGCACGAAATCCACTGCGTGCTTCTCGGCCAGTGCGCGCACTTCTTCGCAGTTGGCCACCGGGAAGCCCACCAGAGCGACGCGGGGTCCTCGGCGCACCTCGCCCACGGTTTCGAGAATCGAGACGAAGCTGCGCTGCACCCCTGCGTTGCGGGCGGCCTCCTCTTGGGTGGCACCGGCAGCGCGATCCTGGAGGATCGCATCGATGGCATCGATGAGCTTGCTGCGGCCCACCACCTTGCCGCCGATCCGAAAGAGCTCCACGCGGCATGCCTCCTTCACGTGTACAGGGTTGTACACACGAAGGAGTATACGCGAGGAGCACCCAGCGTGGGCCTAGCGGTTGAGGTCGTAGACGATGCGCAGACCGGTGAGCGTGAGGTCGACATCCACGTGCGATACCGTCTCGCAGAGCGGCGCCATGCGGGGAGCCAGCCCGCCGGTGGCGACCACCGGTGACTCTTGGCCCAGCTCGACCCATGCGCGCCGGACCAACCCGTCGACCATGGCCGCCTCGCCCAGCAGCAGGCCGGCCTGGACGCTTTCGCGGGTGCTGGTTCCAATGACACGTGTCGGCGGTTCGAGGTCGACTTTGGAGAGCCGGGCGGCCTTTGCGAACAGCGCCTCGGCACTCGTCTCGACGCCGGGTGCGATCGCCCCTCCCAGGTACGCACCGTCGGCCGAGACCACGTCAAGAGTGGTCGCTGTTCCGAAGTCGACGATGATGACCGGGCCACCGTGGGCGGCCAGCGCGGCGACCCCGTTGACGATTCGATCGGCACCCACTTCGTGGGGGTTGTCGTAGCGAATAGGCATCCCCGTCTTGACCCCCGGGCCCACCGTGAGGATGTCGCAATCACACGCATCGCGGGCGACTTCCTCCCAGGCCACCGTGAGCCGGGGCACCACCGACGCGAGCACCACCTGGCCCACGTCGCTCCACATACGCGAGTCGAGGCCGAGCAGTCCGACCACCGTGACACGCAGCTCGTCTGAGGACAGCGAGCCGTGCGTCGAGATGCGCCAGTGGCCCTCGAGGATCTCGCCTTCGAACAGCCCGAGCACGGTCTGAGTGTTGCCCACGTCAACTGCCAGTAGCACTGGTGTTCCCTCCCGGCGGCACATGACAACACGGTGACGCCCCCTGAAGGAGCGTGGCTGGCGGTGCTATCATCGGTTTCACGGTTGCGCCCCGCCGTCGAGGGCGGCACGCCTATCTAGCAGCCATGATACGCCCAATTGCCCTTTGGAGGCGCGTCTATGTACGAGACCCCTGCACGCATCCTGGTCGTCGACGACGAACCATCGATCACGGAGTTCGTGAGCTACAACCTGAAGAAGGAGGGGTGGGACGTCTCGGTGGCCGAGAATGGCGACGAGGCGCTCGCTCTGGCGGCCGAGAGTCCGTTCGATCTCGTGGTTCTCGACGTGATGCTGCCGGGCATCGATGGCTATGAAGTCTGCCGCAGGCTCAGGGCCATCTCGAGCGTGCCGGTGCTGTTCCTCTCGGCGCGTGATACCGAGCTCGACAAGGTGGTGGGGCTCGAGATCGGGGGCGACGACTACCTCGCAAAGCCGTTCGGGGTGCGCGAGCTGACGGCGCGGGTGAAAGCACTGCTGCGCCGCGCACCGTCGGGCACACGCGACACGGGCGCGGGTGTGGAGAGCGTGGAGGTGGCCGGAATACTGCTCGACGAGGCGGCGCACACCGCAACGGCCGGCGAGACACCCATCGACCTGACGCCACGCGAATTCGAGCTGCTCGCCTGCCTCATGCGCCACGCGGGCAAGGTACTCTCGCGCGAGCAGCTTTTGCGCGAGGCGTGGGCATGGGAGTACCTGGTGGAGACCAAGACCGTGGACACGCACGTCAAGCGGCTTCGCGACAAGCTCGAAGCCGCCGGAGTCGATCCCTCGCTGGTCGAGACGGTGCGTGGGTACGGATACCGTTTCAGGGCGATCTAGACCATGCGCGGCACCCTGCGTCAGCAGATCCGCATGGCGATCGCTCTCACCGCACTCGTGGCCGCGACCCTGGCAGGCGTGGCGACCGCTTTTCGGCCGGGCCCTGAGGTCCTCGTCATCGCCTTGGCGCCGGTCGTGGGCTGGTTCGTGGGCCAGTACCTGGCGCGCCGCATGACCGCTCACCTCGAACGGCTGGCCTCCTCGGCAGCGTCGTTCGCTTCGGGCAACCGCTCGGTGCGGGCCGACACCGGCGGACCGCGCGAGGTGCGCCTGATCGCCGAAGCATTCAATCGAATGGCCGATGAGGTCGCGACCGCGCTATCGCAGGTGCGTACCGAGGAGACCCGAAAGACCCAGTTCGTCTCCGACGTCAGCCACGAACTGCGCACACCGCTGACGGCGATCCGCGGCGCGGCCGAGACCCTGCTCGACGGCGGGGTCTCACCCGACGACCAGGAGCGGTTCCTCTCGACCATCGCTCTGGAGGCCGAACGGCTGACCCGACTCGCCAACGACCTACTTCAACTGCAGCGCATCGAAGGGGCAACCGGCGAGCTCGCCTTGCGGCGAGTCGACCTGCGCCTGGCTGCGGACCGCGCCGCCGCCATGCTCGAGCCGCTGATCGAGGACCGCGACGTCACCCTCGAAGTGCGCGGGGAGGCTCCCAAGGTACTGGGCGATGTCGACCGGCTGCAGCAGGTGGTCGCCAACCTGGTGGACAACGCGAGCCGCATGGTGGGTGAGGGCGGCCGGGTCACTGTCGAGCTTTCATCGCTCGAGTCCTACGCCGTGCTGACGGTGCTCGACAACGGGCCGGGCGTGCCCGCCGAGGATCTCCCGCGACTGTTCGACCGCTTCTACCGGGCCGACTCCAGCCGGACCCGCACCAGCGGCGGGGCAGGACTGGGACTCGCGATCGTGCGTGCGATCGTCTCGGCACACGGAGGCACGATCGATGCCGAGAACCTCGAGGCCGGCGGCTCCTGCTTCACGGTTCGGCTGCCTGCCGCGCCGGAATAGCGCCTGGCGGGCCGGCTAGCGAGTCGCTTTGCGCACGGCGGTGGCGACCACGACAGCAGCCACAGCCTTCGCCAAGTCCGGAATGATGAACGGCGCCACACCGGCAACAGCCGCCTGCGATGGCGTGAGATTCAGCACCATCGCGAGTTGCACGGTTCCCACCAGATAGATGGTGACGACAGCGAGCAGGGCCGTGAACGCGTCGATCACCGTTTGCGGCACAGGCGTCTCCTCAAGCACGATGCGCAGCGACGACGCGAATCCCACGGCGATCAAGAAGCCGAACAGATAGCCCCCCGTCGGCCCGGCGAGCACGCCTATGCCCCCGCGTCCTCCCGAGAAGACCGGAACGCCGATGGCCCCCAGCCCCAGGTAGACGAGCAACGCTCCGAACGCCCATCCCGGCGACAGAAGCAGCGCTGCGAGCACGACGAAGAAGACCTGCAGAGTGATGGGCACTGGCTGGACCGGGATCGCGATCCACGCCGAAGCGGCCAGAAGCGCGGCGAGCAAGGCTGCGGTGGACAGCTCCCGCGTCCGCCCGGTCGTCACGCGACTCACGCCCGACGTCACTGCGCTCATGCGTCCTCTGCTCTGTGCCACCCGCACACCTCCGATTGTTAACCGTGCGACCAATGGCGGTTAACGGTACGGAATCACACGATGTGCGTCAACCGGTTTGCCGGCCGTCTGGTTCCTGCTAGCGGCGCAGCGTCACTTCGCCCGCCGCGATGGTCTCGATGCCTGCGGCTCCGCCCACCACCAGCCGTCCGTCATCGTCGACACCACGCACCGTACCGCTGGCCCGTACCGTGCCGACCAAGTCGCTGACCACAACCTCATGGCCGGTGAGGACCAGGCGGCTCTCGTAGTCCTCTCGAAGCGCCGCGAACCCGTCCTCCTGCCAGACAGCATAGGCGCCAGCAAGACCGTCAAGCGCAGCAGCGACCGCGTGTGCGGCGCCCACCGCACGCGCGGCGTCGCTCAAGTAGGCTGCCCCTGGGACCGGCTCCTGCGGACGGGTGACGTTGATGCCGGCACCGGCGACGATCCACTCGACCCTATCGCTCTCGGCCGACATCTCAAGCAGCACTCCCGCGAGCTTGTACTCCCCGAGCTGTAGGTCATTGGGCCACTTCAGCCCAACCTTCACGCCCGCGGTCTCCAAGCCGAGTGCGATACCCAGCGCCACCACAAGCGATAGCGCACCCGCCTGTGCCGGCGCAACGAGCGGCCTCAGCACCGCCGAGAAGTACGCGCCCCCGGGCGGTGACGACCAGGTCCTGCCCATCCGGCCCCGCCCCGCGCTCTGCGCCGCAGCGACGACCACCGTGCCCTCCTGGGCACCTTCACGGGCCAGGGCGCGGGCGTCGTCATTGGTTGAACCCGTGCTCGCCCCACCTTCGAATCGGCTCCAGAGGGGGCTTGTGACCAGCGGCCGTACCTCGCCGGGAAGCGCGAGATCGGGAACAGAGACGAGCCGGTAGCCCGTGCCGGGAACAGCCTCGATCGTATAGCCCAGGTCGCGCAGTGCCGAGACGTGCTTGCCAACAGCGACCCGGCTGATCTCCAAAGCGCGGGCGACCAGCTCGCCGCTGATGCCAGCGGCCCCGGCATCGCGCAACGCGCGGAGCACGTTGTCGCGCGTGCGCACCTCAGGTGACCTCGTCGTGTTTCTCGGCGGGCTGTTCCGCACGAAGCGCCGCGTTCATGCGCTGCGTCCGTATGCGCCTACTCGCCAGAAACGCGATTAGAATGAAAATGGTGAACAGCCCCAGCCCCGCGTAACCGACGCCGCGGGCCACCTTCAAGGCCCTGTCCATGTGGTCACCCAAAAACCAGCCGATGGAAACCATCAGCGTGCTGTACAGGATGGCCCCCAGCACCGTATAGAACTCGTACCAAAACACCGGCATGCGCACGGCGCCGGCCACCGCGGGGACGAAGTTCTTGGCTCCCACGGCGAACCGGGAGATCAGCACCGTCTTGGACCCGTGATCGTCGAAATGCTGCTGTAGGTCGACCATGCCCTCGGCATCGATACGAAACAAACGCCCCATCCGCGTAGCCGCGAGCCGCTCGACGAACGCGCGCACGGCGGGCAGCCCGGCGCGCCTCCCCAGCCAGTAGCTGGTGTTGCTGCCGATGATCGTGCCCACGACCGATACGATCCACACCCCCGTGACGCTGAGCCCGCCCTGCGAGGCCACGAGCCCGCCAACGATGACCACCGTCTCACCGGGCGTGAGTGTCCCGAGCACGAAGAGGTTCTCGAAGATGGTGAAGACGAAGACGATGAGGTAGCCCCAGCTGGTCATCGCAGCAAGGAACCAGTCCAGCACTCCGAAGCCGGTGGGCGGGATCATGCCTCGTCCAATCCGAAGTCGACGGGGGCTGTCAGGGTCAGCGCGCTCGCCGAGACGCGATCAACTCCGGCGCGCTTGAGCGCGGCGAGGCGCTCATAGGTCACCGTCCCCGAGGCCTCGGTAAGAACGGGCCGACCGCGCAGCTCCGCCGCTTCTTTGCATGCTTCGACCGCGCGCATAAGCGTCGCGTCGTCCATGTTGTCGAGCAAGACGATGTCGGCACCGGCACTCACCGCTTCGCGGGCCTGGTCCAGCGAGTCTGCTTCGACCTCGACCACCAGATCGGGGTGAGCCGTGCGGGCGAGTGAGACCGCCGCCGCGATGCTGCCCGCGCTTCGTCGGTGGTTGTCCTTGACGAGCACCATATCGTAGAGCCCGGCGCGGTGATTCACCCCGCCACCAACGCGCACGGCGTACTTCGAGAGTGCACGCAGGCAGGGAATCGTCTTTCGGGTGTCGCAGACTGCCAGATCCACTCCGGCCGTTGCGACCCATCGAGCGGTCTGAGTGGCGATGCCCGAGAGCACCATCAGGAAGTCCAGCGCCGTCCGCTCGGCCGAGAGCACCGCTGCTGCGAGACCATCGACCTCGGCGACCGGCGTGCCGGGGGTAACGCGCGCGCCCTCGGCCACCAGCGGGAAGAACTCGACCGGCTCGAAGAGACCCGCCGCGCGGCTCATCGTCTCGAAGGCAGCGGCGGCGACCGGCAGGCCGCACACCGTGCATGATTCGCGCGCAACCACGACTCCCGAGAACTGCGCGTCGAGCCCCACCACCGAGCTGCTGGTCACATCGCGCATGAGCACGTCAGGCGAGGCGATGGCCCCAACGATGAATCGCGACGGGTCGACCCCCAGATCCTCGGCGAGGGCGATGGCGACGGGGTCGACTATGTCGGGCAGGTGATACATCGATCTCATCTCTCACACGATTTCGGGTCTGCAGGCGAGCTTACCGCGTCGGCCAGCGGTTCAAACGTCGGCTCCTGTCCGCGGCGCATGACGGTGTGCCCCCGCCAATGCTCGTCGTCGCGCGTAGCGAAGTCCAGCCTAGAATGGCAGCCGCGCGATTCTTCTCGGCAGGCTGCGGCGTCGGTGATCAATGCTGCAACGGTCAGCACGTTGGCCGCCTCCAGCGTAACGGGATCGGCGGTCAGCGCCAGACCGCGGGCCAGTTCGCCGATCTCGGCCGCTGCGACCGCAAGTCCCTGTGCAGTCCGACTCATCCCAACGCGGTCGGCTGTGAGCCGGTGGAGACTCGCGATGATGCCCTGCGGATCCCGAGGTTCGAGCGCAGGAGGTGCGACTTCACCGGCATCCGACGAGACTCGCGCGGGTTTTTGGGCAGTGACGATCTCGGAGCTGAGCGCGCGCGCGATGCGGCGCGAGAAGACCAGACCTTCGAGGAGCGAATTCGAGGCGAGGCGGTTCGCGCCGTGCAGACCGGTGGCAGCGACTTCGCCCGAGGCGTAGAGACCGGCGACGCTGGTACGCCCGTCGAGGTCCACAACCACACCGCCAACCTGGTAGTGGGCGGCAGGCGCGACAGGAATCAGATCGCGGGATAGGTCGTAGCCCGCCTCGGCGCAACCCTGCCAGATCGCGGGGAAGCGCGAGCGCAGGTGGGCTTCGCCCAGGTGCCGGGCGTCGAGAGAGACGCTGGTGGTGTGGCAGCGCGCCATGACCCGTTCGATCTCGCGGCTGACCACGTCGCGAGGAGCGAGTTCGGCGAGCGGGTGGACGTCGAGCATGAAGCGAGCGCCCTCGCAGTCAAGCAGGTAGGCGCCTTCACCGCGCAGCGCTTCGCTGATCAAGAAGCGCGGGGCTGACGCGTGATCGAGCGCGGTGGGGTGGAACTGAACGAACTCGACGTCGGTGATCTGGGCTCCCGCACGCCATGCGGCGGCCACCCCGTCGCCGGTGGCGATGAGAGGGTTGGTGGTGACGGCGAACACCTGACCGGAGCCACCGGTGGCAAGCACCACCGCCCGGGCGACGTGGGCCTCAAGGGCGCCGGTGGCCAGATCGAGGACAAGCGCGCCGGTGCAACGGCCCGACTCGTTTGTGAGCAGGTCGACAAGGAACCGATGCTCGAGCACGGGGATGCGCGCGCGGCCCACCAGCGCCGCCGTCAATGCGCGCTGTATCGCCGCACCTGTCTTGTCGCCGGAGTGCAACACGCGCGGCAAGGTGTGCCCCCCCTCGCGTGCGAGCGCCACCCCCCCACCCTCGGCGAGATCGAAGCGCACGCCGAATCCTTGGAGAGAGTCGATAGCCGCGGGTGCCTCACCCACCACCGCGCGTACAACCTGCTCATCGCACAGGCCCTGACCCACGACCAACGTGTCGGCGACGTGCAGCTCCAAGGAGTCCGCCTCGCCCACCGCCCCGGCGATGCCACCCTGCGCGTACCACGTGTTCGTCTCGGCGAGCTCGCCTTTGGTGATCAAGGTGACCGAGAAGTCCTTGGACGCGTGCAGCGCTGCGGTGAGGCCGGCGATGCCGCTGCCCACCACGAGTACGTCACTTTCGTGCACCGTCAAACGCGCGGTATCGAACGCCAGCAGAAAGCGGGCGCTGAGCAGTGCGGTTGAACGGGCCGAATCAGCCAATCGCGACCATCCGCTCGACGGCGGCGCGAGCGCGCTGGGCGATCGCACCCGGAACTTCGACCGCGTACTGGCCGTGCTCGAGGGAGTCGGCGAGTTTGGTGAGCGTGGTGAGCTTCATGTTGGGGCAGAGCATGCGCGGGGCGAGCTCGTGGAACCGCTTTTGGGGCGCCGCCTTGTGCAACGCGTGAACGAGACCCGACTCGGTGACCACGATGAACTCGTCAGCGGGATTCTGGGCGGCGAACGCGAGCATCTGCGAGGTGGACAACACGGCATCGCCCAGGTCGACGACTTCGGGGCGGCACTCGGGATGCACCATCACCGGTGCGCCGGGGTGGGCCGCGCGGGCGGCGAGCACCTGCTCGGGCGTGACGTCGTCATGCGTGGGGCACCAGCCATCCCAGAGCAGCACCTCTATGTCGGGCAGCGAGCGCGCGACCCACGAGCCCAGGTTGCGGTCCGGTGCGAACAGGATCCTGCTCGCACCCAGCGCACGCACCACGGCGACGGCGTTTGCGCTGGTTACGCAGACATCGCTTTCGGCCTTCACCTCTGCCGAGGAGTTCACGTAAGTCACAACGGGAACACCGGGGTGTTCGGTCTTCCACGCACGCAGCGCCTCCCCGGTGACCATGTCGGCCATGGGGCAACCGGCGCGCGGCTCGGGGATGAGCACGGTCTTATCGGGAGCGAGGATCTTGGCGGTCTCGGCCATGAAGTGCACGCCGGCGAACACGATGATGCTTGCGCTGGTTGCGGCTGCCTGACGCGAGAGTCCCAGCGAATCGCCCACGAAATCGGCCGCGTCTTGGACCTCGGCCCGCTGGTAGTTGTGCGCGAGAATGACCGCGTCTCGCGCTGTCGCGAGCCCCCGGATGCGGGCGGTGAGCCCGGTGTGGTCGATCACGGCCGCGCTCCCTGAGCGTTCGTCTCTGTCAACGGCAACCGGAGCGGGCAGTTGTCGATCAGGTGCGTGCGGCCCACACGGGCAGCGATGAGCGCCCGGGCTTCAGTACCAACGGTCTCGAGCGGCTCGAGTGTCTGCGGATCGACCACCGCAGCGTAGTCGAGCGCCGCAGCGACACCAGTGCCGGCCGCGCGCTGCTCGAAGGCGTCGCGCATCGCGGCCTCGAGCGCCTCGCCACGCCGCTCACCCCACGCAAGTGCGGCAGCAGCCGCCTCGAGCGCCTCAGGCACCGCGCCCGCGACGGCACGTTCGGCCGGCGAGAGGTACACAGTGCGGCTGGACAGCGCCAAGCCGTCGGATTCGCGCACCGTGGGACAGGCGACGATCCCCACACCAAGGTCCAAGTCGATCACGAGACGCTCGAGTATCTTGAGCTGCTGGTAGTCCTTCTCGCCAAAGAACGCGAGGTCGGGCCGGACGATGGAGAGCAGCTTGGCCACGATGGTCGCGACACCTACGAAATGCCCGGGCCGCATCGCTCCCTCCCAGCGAGACGCGAGCGGGCCTGGCTCGACCGCGACCTGTGCATCAGGGGCATACATCGCAGCCGCAGAGGGCGTGAAGGCGATCTCGACACCCTCGGCAGCCAGTGCGGCCAGATCGGCGTCCAGCGGCCGCGGATAGGCTTCGAAATCCTCCTCCGGACCGAACTGCAGGGGATTGACGAATATCGATGCGACCACGATATCGGTGCGGGCACAGGCAGCACGTACCAGCGAGAGATGCCCCTCGTGCAGCGCACCCATCGTGGGCACGAAGCCCACACGCATGCCCTCCTTGCGTGCCGAACCAACCACCGCACGCAGTTCGTCTTTGCTCCCCACGCGCTCGATCACAGAAGTTCCTCGTCATCCAAGTCGGCCGAGTAGAGCAGCTCCGCCTGGGCCACCACGTCCTTGCCGACGTGCGTCGTCTGCTCCTCAGCGGGAAACGCGCGGCTGCGTACGTCGTCGGCGTACGCAGATACCGCCAGCCGAATCGACTCGCTCAGATCCGCGTACCGCTTGGCGTGCTTGGGCAGGAAGTCACCCAACCCCAGCAGGTCGTGATAGACCTGCACCTGGCCGTCGCAGCCCACGCCGGCGCCGATCCCAATGGTGGGGATGGCGAGCAATTGGCTGGCGCGCGTCGCCAACTCGGCAGGAATGCACTCGAGGACGATGGCGAAGACGCCGCACTCTTGCAGCTCTACGCAATCCTCCAGGAGTTTGGCCGCCGACTGGGCATCTCTGGCCTGCGTGCGGTAACCGCCCAGAGCGTTGACAGACTGCGGTGTCAGGCCGACGTGACCCATGACCGGGACACCCACCTCCGTGAGCTGCATGATCGCGTCGAGCGTGCTGACCGATGCCCCTTCGACTTTGACCGCGTGGGCACCGCCCTCGGCGAGCAGGCGCCCCGCATTGGTGAGGGCGAGTTCGACGCTGGGCTGGTAGCTCATGAACGGCATGTCGGCGACCACCAGCACACGGCTGGTCGCACGAGTCACCGCAGCCGTGGCGCGCACCATGTCGTCCATGGTCACGGGCAGCGTGGACCCGTGTCCCAGGACCGTCATCCCCAGCGAGTCGCCCACCAGAATCACGTCGACCCCGGCTTGCTCGACGAGCCGGGCGGCGTGATAGTCGTATGCGGTTATCACCGAGATGGGGCGACCTGCGGCCTTGAGATCGGAAAGCGATGTCGCAGTGACGCGCTTCTGGGGTGCTGGAACGGGACTAGCACTCATGGGGTTCTCCTTTGCGGTACGCAGTCGCAGCCTCGGCTCGCGAGGTCCACGCAGCTACCCGTCGAGGGAGTGCGAGTATAGCACCCGGGGCAGCCCTCACCTGCCCTGACGTGCTCGAACTGTCACCTATCCCTCGGGTGTCAGCCCTGAGGGATAGTGCGGGGTGGCGTCATCCAATTGAGCGAAGATGCGCACGGTTTCGTCCACTCGCTCGGCAGGAACCAACAGCTTGTAGACCGTCGGCATTCCGAAGGGGTCCATGTCGGTCCCGGGCTCGTAGGGCTCGAACACGTAGGGGATGCCCTCGTCGGCCAGCACGTCGCGTTTGAACTGGAGTCCGGCGTCGAACATGGCCACGATGCCTGTGAAGTCCTCGCTGCGGGCCACCTCGACCCATTCGACCTGACCGAGCGGCATGTTGTGCTCTGCGCCCAGGGGCGGGAGCGACCCGAAGTCCCGCAGCACCGAACCGGTCGCCGCCTCAGAGCGCTTCAGATGCGTGCCGTCCGGCAGGACGAGGCGCGGAGCGATCTCGAGCAGCGGGGTGAGCACGAAGTCCCTCTGGGTGATCCCGGGGTGCGGCACCGTGAGCACATCACTCGCAATCTCCTCGTCGCCGTAGAGCAGCAGGTCGAGGTCGATGAGTCGCGGTCCTTTGTCCACGGTTCGCACGCGGCCCATCTGATTCTCAATATCCCTGAGCAGGCCGAGAAGGTCCTCCGGCTGCACGGCGGTATCGATCTGCAACACTGCGTTGAGGAAGTCCGGCTGGTTCTCTACCAGCGCGGCAGCCGACTCGTAGACGTGGGAGATTGTCACCACGTGGGTATCGGGCAGATGCTCGATCGCGTCTGCCGCAGCGGACAATGCGCCCAAACGGTCGCCCAAGTTGCTGCCAAGCCCGACGTAGGCGGTGGTCATCGCAATCGTCCCCTCTCGGATACGGGTACTCCTGAGGGGAATATGCCCCTTCGCGCCTGCGGCTAGCTACTCAGGACGCTGCGCATCTCGCAACGCGTTCCAGACCGCCAGGGCTTGGACAGTCGGGGCCACATCATGCACACGCACCACTGAGGCGCCCAACCGCGCGCACTCGAGCGCAAGTGCCACCGACCCACCGAGCCGCTCCGCGGGCTCAGGCTCGCCTGTCATTTCCCCAATCAGACGCTTGCGCGACACACCCACCAGGAGCGGGTAGCCGTACCTGGCGAGCAGAGGGAGCGCCGCGAGCAGCGCCATGTTGTGCTGGAGGGTCTTGCCGAAGCCGATGCCCGGGTCGAGCACGATGCGCTCGGGCGCGACTCCGGCGGCTTCGAGCGTGGCGGCCTGCGCCAGCAGATACCCACCCACCTCACCCACGACATCGTCGTAGTACGGCGCGTCTTGCATGAACGCCGGTTCCCCCAGCATGTGCATGACCACGAGCCCGGCATCGCACGACGCCGCGACCTCCACCATCTGGGGGTCGCGGAATCCCGACACGTCGTTGATGATTGCGGCGCCGGCCTCGACGCAGGCAGCTGCCACCTCGGCATGGCGTGTATCCACCGAGACAGGCCGCTCCTCCATCGCGAGGCGGGAGATGATCGGGCGGACCCGGGAGATCTCGCCGCCGGGGGCAAGCCCCTCGGCCCCCGGGCGCGTGGACTCGCCGCCCACGTCAACGATGTCAGCTCCCTGTTCCCACATCCTCTGGCCGGTGGCCACGGCGTCGACCGGGTCTTCGTGCACCCCACCGTCCGAGAAGGAATCCGGCGTGACGTTGAGAATGCCCATCACCAGGGGGGCATCGAGCGCGAGTTCGAAACGACCGCATCTCCATGCTCTCGTATCCACGTCCAGACCCCCTCTTCGTCTGCTGAACAGCCAGACGCTACCTGCCGGTAATGAGTGACATCGCCTCGGCGCGCGTTGCCGCGCTGCGCTCGAAGATACCGCGGACCGCACTGGTGACCGTCTCTGACCCCGGCTTGCGCACACCGCGCATCGACATGCACAGGTGCTCAGCCTCGATGACCACGATCACGCCCGCCGGATCGAGATGCTCCACGATCGTATCGGCGATCTGAGAGGTCATCCTCTCCTGGACCTGAGGCCTGCGCGCGAACACATCGACCACGCGCGCGAGCTTCGACAGTCCGCATATGCGGCCGTGCTTTCCGGGGATGTAGGCCACGTGAGCCCGGCCCATGAAGGGAACGAGGTGGTGCTCACAGACCGAGTACAGCGGGATATCGCGCACCAGCACCATCTCCTGGTGACCTTCGTTGAAGGTCACGCAGAAATGTTCGGCGGCATCCTGGCCCAGCCCGGCGAATATCTCTGCATACATGTCGGCAACCCGCCGCGGCGTCTCGAGCAGTCCTTCTCGGCCGGGGTCTTCGCCTATTCCTTCGAGAATCAGGCGGACGCCCGTCTCTATCTTGTCGCGGTCCATAATTGCCCTCTCGCATGCGGGTGATGAGTGGACGATACCCATCCTCTAGGGTACCCGATGGCCTGCCGGTGGCTTTCCCTCCGTACCCCAGCGGCGTAGATAGCTGGCGAGCATCTCCCGCGAACGACGCTCGAGGCGCACGCGCACGCGCGCACCACGATGAGCCCAGCGGTCTATGCCGTGCCAGTGCCAGACGTGGCCCCAGAAGCCATGGCCTAGGGAGTCCTGGACACAGTGGAGCGCCTGACCGAGTGCCGTGGTGTCTCCATGCTCGATAGCATCTGCGAGCAACCGCCTCGCAGTGCGATTCGCACCCAGCCACGCGAAATGGTAGCCCTTGTTCCGCCACCGGTGGACGTTGTAGATCCGGTCGACATCCCAATCGGCAGCGGCAATCGACGAGGCCTCCTCTTCCGAGAAACCCTCGTCGATCGCCCACGCTCGCGTGAACTCATAGTGAACCTCGCGATTCACTTCGCAGCACGCCTATGCGTTGAAGATGGGTGGAGCCAGCGGCGGGGCCTCGGGGGGCGTGTCCGTGTCGCTGGTCGCCTCCTCGACGGGAGGCTCGTCGCCGGGCTCGTCGGGATCGACCGGCGGCTCAGCGGCCTTGCGGGCGGCCTCGTCGACCAGGAACGCGTCCCACCGGTTCTCCAGCAGTGCCGCAAGCTCCTCGCGGTCCACGGTCTCGCGCTCCATCAGCACGCTCGCCATAAGATCCAGATGCTCCCTGCGCTCGGTGAGGATCTGCCGCGCGGATGCGTAGCCGTCATCGATCAGCCGCGCGATCTCTTTGTCGATCTCGTAGGCGATCTCGGGACTGTAGTCAGCATTCGCCGAGAAGTCCCTGCCCAAGAAGACCTCGTGGCCGGCTTCTCCAAACGTCTGCGGACCCAGCTTCTCGGACATGCCGAATCGCGTGACCATCTGCTTGGCGAGTTTGGTGGCCCGCTCTAGGTCGTTGGACGCACCCGTGGTGACATCTCCGATGGCGATCTCCTCGGAGACGCGTCCTCCCATGAGCGAGGCGATGTCCGACATCATGCCCTGCTTGGTCTCAAGGAAGCGGTCCTCTTCCGGCAGACTCCATGTGCTGCCCAACGAGCGGCCGCGGGGAATGATCGTGATCTTGTGAACCGGATCCGAATGCGGCAACACGTGCCCCACCAGTGCGTGACCCGCCTCGTGATAGGCGATAACACGCTTCTCGTCATCCGAGATCAGGCGACTCTTGCGCTCGGGCCCGGCGATAACGCGGTCGATGCCCTCTTCGAGCTCGCGCATGTCGATCTTCTTCTTGCCATGACGCGCGGCGAGTAGCGCGGCTTCGTTGACGAGGTTCGCGAGGTCCGCTCCGGTGAAGCCCGGGGTACGGCGAGCGATGACTTCCAGGTCGATGTCATCGGTCAGCGGCTTGCCTCGGGCGTGAATCTTCAAGATTCCGTGGCGCCCGCGCAGGTCGGGACGGTCAACGGTTATCTGGCGATCGAAGCGGCCCGGGCGCAGCAACGCCGGGTCGAGTATATCGGGGCGGTTCGTGGCGGCGATCAGGATGACGTTGGCCTTCAGGTCGAAGCCGTCCATCTCGACGAGCAGCTGGTTGAGCGTCTGCTCGCGCTCGTCATGCCCGCCGCCCAAGCCTGCACCGCGCTGGCGGCCAACCGCATCGATCTCGTCCATGAAGATGATGCAGGGGGCAGCCGCCTTCGCCTGCTCGAACAGGTCCCGGACGCGGCTTGCGCCCACACCCACGAACATCTCGACGAAGTCAGAACCGGAGATGGAGAAGAACGGCACTGCGGCCTCACCCGCAACCGCACGCGCGAGCAGCGTCTTACCGGTGCCCGGAGGGCCTACCAACAAGACGCCCTTGGGAATCTTGGCGCCCAGCGCCTGGAACTTCGCCGGGTTGGCGAGGAAGTCCTTGATCTCCTCAAGCTCCTCTATCGCCTCATCGGCACCGGCAACATCTTTGAAGCTGATCCGAGGCTGATCGCGCGTCATGCGCTTGGCCTTGGACTTGCCGAAACTCATGATCTTGGAGTTGCCGCCCTGCATCTGGTTCATGAAGAAGAACATCACGAATACGAGAAGCAGTATGGGCAACACGGCACTCAGGATCGATACCCATGGATTGGGCCCGGAGTTGTCGACGTTCCATTCCAGCTGCCCATTGACCTTCTCGCCCGCGACCATGAGTTCAGTGAACTTGTCTTCGCCCGCCCACGCCGACGTGAACTCGAGCGGGTCCTTCTTGGCGGTCTTATCGGCAACATCTGCCCAGTACGAACCTTTGACCGAGCCATCGCGCAACACGTACACGGCTTCGGACACGCGACCGTCTTCGACAGCAGTGACGAAGTCACCGGTCTTGAGCTCGGTGGGCGCTTTCTCGGGGCTGCCCACGCCCTGCATCACCAGGTACACGAGCACGCCCAGAATGGCGAGATAGATGAGTACGGTTCGGAAGTTCTTGTTCACGTGGAAGGTCTCCCTTGACCCGGCGCCATGGGGCGATCCGGCTAGTCGGCGTACACCTCGGGCTTGAGTACCCCGATGTAGGGCAGGTTGCGGTACCGCTCGGCGTAATCCAATCCGTACCCGATGACGAACTCGTCGGGTACGTCGAACCCGACGTACTTGCAGTCAATAGATACCCGCTGCTTGCCTTCTTTGCTCAACAACGTAACCACTTCGAGCGAACGAGGCTTGCGGGATGCGAGGTTCTTGAGCAGATACTTGAGCGTGAGTCCCGTGTCGAGGATGTCCTCGACCACGAGCACGTTCATATCTTCAATGGTCTCGTCGAGGTCCTTGATGATGCGCACGACACCCGAGGACTTGGTTGAAGAGCCATAGCTCGATACCGCCATGAAGTCGAGCTCGACCGGCGCGGAGATCTCGCGCGAGAGGTCAGCTACGAACAGCGCGGCTCCGCGCAGAACGGCCACCAGCAAGACGGGTTCGTCGCCATAGTCGGCGCTGATCTGCGCGCCGAGCTCAGCGACTCGCGAGCGAATCTGCTCCTCAGTGATGATCACGTGGGACACGTCCGGGTGCATCCAGGTCATCTGATCCGCCAACTCCGTTTCGGTACGGCGCCCCCTCAGGGCGCGGGTTCAGTGCCGCGTTCATCCCACGTCAGGCGCACGGCCTGGGTGGTCGACGGCGTGATGCGGCAGTCCTCCGCCATCCGCACGCCTGCGAGCCAGACGATCCTGTCGCCATCACGTACCACCGGCACGAGCTCACGGAGTCGCGCCGGCACCTTTGCGTCGGTGAGCATGTCGGAGAGCTTCCGCGTCCCGCTCATGCCCAGCGGCCGCATCCGGTCACCTTCACGCCACCCGTCCACCACCAACTCGCCACGCAACGCCTGAGTGTCGATCACGATGGAGTTCGCACTCCCGGAGCGATCGTCACTGACCGTCCGCTGCGCGACGATCCTGCCTGCGGGACCCAAGTTCGCCGTACCGGGCAGAGGGAGCAAGGCGGGTGCCACGCGCGCACGGGCCGTCTCCCTACGCAAGATGACCATACTACCGTACTCCGACACCGCCCGAAGACCCTCCGGGAGATCGCGTGCGAAACCGTCATGGCCGAGCCCATCCACCAGCGCCTCGACGTGCGAGGACTCGATCCGTGATGCATCAGGGAAGCAGTCGATGAGCGCCATCCGAATCACCCGCCGAGCCATCGCGCGCTCGAGCGCGAGCAACCGCTCGCTGCGCAGGCTGAGGCGTTCGCCGGGCACCATCGTGGCGCATTCGCGTAGTTGAGCCCGCGCCAGTGTGGTGAGCAGCTCATCGTCATCGCCCAGAAGATCCATCGTGCGTGCGAGGGTCTCTCGGAAGGCGGGGTTGAGTGCGGCGGCGGCGGGCACGATGTGTTCGCGCAGGTAGGCCCGCATGCGCGCAGTGTCGGTGTTGCTCTCGTCCTCCCGCCAGTCCGCGTCCGCGGCCTCGAGCCACACACGCAGTTCGGTGCGGTCGCATTCAAGAAGCGGCCGCACGATGCGGCCTCGCACCGGGGCGATTCCGGCGAGCGAACCGGTGCCGCCTCCCGTGATAGCGCGCGTGAAGAACGTCTCCACGCGGTCGTCGCGCGTGTGAGCAACCGCGATGCGCCCGGTGGCGGGATCCACGCCCAGCCGGGCACAGAACGCATCGAGTTCCTCATCGGCGAAACGGTAGCGCACGCGACGGCCCGCGTCCTCTAGGTTGAGGCCTTCGTCGGCGGCGTAGGCGGCAACGTCGTAGTGCGCCACGCGGCACTCGACGGTCAGCGCCTCGCACAGCGCTCGCACGAACCCTTCATCGCCGTCCGACGCCGCGCCGCGCAGCCCGTGGTTCACGTGCAGCACGCGCAGCGGGTGATCGCCCAGCTCGCCTGCGGCCAGCAGTCGCAGCAGCGCGACCGAGTCGCCTCCGCCCGACACCATCACGAGCACCGGAGCGCCCACAGGCAGCATGTCGTAGCGGGCCGCGGTCGCG
>JBBREQ010000039.1:0-19690 GCA_038202795.1 Coriobacteriia bacterium
GGTGACTGGGCGCAGGATCGGCTGATTCCGGACTGCGCGCGCGCCCTGTCGAACGGTGATGCGGTGGTCGTGCGCAACCCGGCATCGACGCGGCCCTGGCAGCACGTTTTGGAGCCGCTGTCAGGCTACCTGCACCTGGCCGCTGCGCTGCTTGAGGACCGCTCGCTCGCGGGTCCGTACAACTTCGGTCCCGACCCTGCGGTGACGCAGAGCGTTGGCGAGGTCGTCGAGCGGTTCATCGGGGCATGGGGCGGGGGAGCATGGGACCGGCCCAACGACACCGAGCAACCGCACGAGGCCGGCCAGCTGCAGCTCGACATCGACAAGGCCCAGCGCGTTCTGGGGTGGGTTCCGGTGTGGGCGTTTGACCAGACCATCGACAGAACGGCCGCTTGGTACCACGCGTTTGGCGAGGGCGAGAGTGTGGTCGGTCTTGTAGAATCGGACTTCGACGCTTATAGGGCCGCCGCTCTCGCAGCCGGCGTGCCCTGGGCATGACAGGAGAGATTTCTTGAGCCAGACGAATCGCGCCGAGCAGATCCGGCACCAGATTCTTGCACTGACACGTGAGTACCATGCCGCCCAGTTCGCCGAGAAGCCCGCATTCGTGCGCGGCGTATCACACGTGGCCTATGGCGGTCGCGTGTTCGACGAGCGCGAGATCGTGAACCTTGTCGATTCGTCGCTGGATTTCTGGCTCACCTATGGACGCTACTCCAAGGAGTTCGAGAAGAGCCTTGCGGAGTACCTGTCCATCAAGCACGCGCTTCTGGTCAACTCGGGTTCCAGTGCCAACCTGCTCGCGCTCGCCGCACTCACGAGCGAGCGTCTGGGCGCGCGCACGTTGCGGCCCGGCGACGAGGTCATCACCGTCGCTGCCGGCTTCCCCACCACCATTGCGCCCATCGTTCAGTACGGGGCGGTTCCGGTATTTGTCGATGTGGCCCTGGGCACCTACAACATCGACGTCACGCAACTCGAGGCGGCGGTTTCACCGCGCTCGAAGGCCGTCATGCTGGCGCACACACTGGGCAATCCGTTCGACGTCGACGCCGTGCGCGCATTCTGCGATCGCCACAATCTCTGGCTCATCGAGGACAACTGCGACGCGTTGGGCGGCGATTACCGCGGGCGCAAGACGGGGACGTTTGGCGACATTGGCACGTCGAGCTTCTATCCTCCGCATCACATGACGATGGGCGAGGGCGGAGCCGTCTACACCAACAACGATGAACTGGCGGCGATCATGCTGTCGATGCGCGACTGGGGCCGCGACTGCATCTGCCCCTCCGGCAAAGACAACATGTGCGGCAAGCGCTTCACTCGGCAGTTTGGCACCCTGCCCTACGGCTACGACCACAAGTACGTCTACTCGGAGTTTGGTTACAACCTCAAAGCGACCGACATGCAGGCTGCCATTGGTGTGGCCCAGCTCGAGAAGCTGCCGGAGTTCACGGCCGCGCGCCGCAGCAACTACGCGTACCTGCGTGAGGCGCTCGCGCCCCTCGAGGACGTGCTCGTGATGCCGGAGGCGACCCCAGGGTCCGACCCCAGCTGGTTTGGCTACCTGATGACCGTCCGAGAAGGTGCGGCGGTCACGCGCGATGACCTTGTCGGCGCCCTTGAGGCCGCCAGGGTGCAGACACGCATGCTGTTCGCCGGCAACATCGTGCGCCAGCCGGTCTTCGATTCGATGCGTGCGACGGGCGAGGGCTACCGCGTCGTGGGCGAGCTCACCAACACCGACCGCATCATGCGCGATGCTTTCTGGATCGGCGTCTACCCCGGAATGACCGAGGAGATGCTGGCGCACACGGCCGACATCCTGATGAAGAGCGCGCGCGCGACGGAGGGACTCAACCGATGAAGGCCATCATTCCCGCCGCGGGTCTGGGCACCCGCTTTTTGCCCGTCACCAAGTCTCAGCCCAAAGAGATGCTGCCGGTGGTCGACAAGCCGGTCATCCAGTACGTGGTCGAGGAGGCGGTCGCCGCACACGCGGACGACATCCTCATGATCACCGGCCGAGGAAAGCGCGCGATCGAGGATCACTTCGACCGCTCGGTGGAACTCGAGGACCTGCTCGAGTCATCCGGCAACGTGCAGCGCCTCAGGCAGGTGCGCGCGATCTCGGAGCTCGCCGAGGTCTTCTACGTGCGTCAGAAGCGTCCGCGCGGCCTGGGCCACGCCGTGCTCTGCGGTGCTCCGTTCGTGGGCAACGAGCCCTTCTACGTCCTGTTGGGCGACGTGCTCGTGCCCCGCAACAACATCCTGCCGCGGCTCAAAGAGGTCTACGACCGGACCGGTGGCTCGGTCATCGCGGTCACGCCGGTGCCCGATGACATGGTGTCGCGCTACGGCGTCATTGCGGGAAACCCCGTGGGCGCGGGTGAGTGGAAGATCACGGGGTTGGTCGAGAAGCCCGCGGCAAACGACGCGCCCAGCAATCTGGCCATCTTTGGCCGCTACCTTCTCACGCCCCGGGTCATGGAACTGCTTCCCAAGGTCCAGCCCGGCCGCGGCGACGAGATCCAGCTCACCGACGCGTTGGTGGAGCTGCTCAAGACCGAAGACATCCATGCGGTGATCATCGAGCCGGAAGACGGCTACGACACCGGCAACGTCCAGTCGTGGCTCGAGGCAAATGTGGCGCTCGCGCTCGAGCGTCCGGACTACGGCTCAGCGCTGCGTGCCAGACTGGCGAAGCTGTGCGAGCTGCCACCGGCAGCGGACTAGGAGCATCCGCTCGCTGGAGATGAAAGGGCGGGTCTTCGCGTGGGTAAAGCACGAACCGAGGCCGGCGGGAAGAAGTCGAGCGATCCCGCCAAGCCGTCGACGGCCGAGCGGATATTCTTCGCGGGCCTGGTGCTTGCTGCGCTCTCGCCGTTCGTCTGGATGCCCTCGCCGGACCTGGAGTACGTCGGCAACTTGCGGTTCGTCGGGCTCATGCTCTCGGCGGGCCTTCTGCTCTTGGCGCTCGCTGCTCAGAGGACTCGCTGGCCCCGAGTCGAATTCCGATTGTGGGCCGGGGGACTAGCGGCGTTGTCGGCGGTGGCTGTGTTCTCCGCAGTCGCGGGTGAGAGCAGGCTGTCGCAGCTCACCTTTGGTGCCGAGCTAAGCCGCATGAGCGCGCCCACCTGGCTGGCCCTGTGCCTCATCGCCCTGTGCGCAACGCTTCCGGTTGCGAGACGGCGGAGCGTCGTTTTACTGTCGATCCTAGTTGCGGGCGCGTGCGTCGCGGTGGTGGTGGGCACTTGGCAATACGTTCGGGGCGGCTTCGTGTCGGGGCTGTTCGCCAACGGCAACTTCCTAGGGACGGTCGTTGTGTGCTGTGTGCCGGTAGCGCTTCTGCTCGCGCGCCGATTGACAGGCCCCAGGCGCATCGTGGCGCTCTGCGCTCTTGCGCTGCTGGCATGGGGTCTGTGGATTGCCGGGAGCGCGACGGTCTGGGCAGTTGCGTGTGTGCAGATCCTCGTGCTGGCGGCGCTCGCTCCGCATCTGGCCGGGGTGTACTCTCCCAAGGTCCGAGCGGTGCTTCGGGGGGTGGCGCTGGTTGGCGTAGCGATTGGCGTCGCTGTTCTGGTGGCGTGGAGAGTAGCACCGGTTGTGCTGCCTCAGCGCGTTGCCGTCACGCTGGACACCCAGGTGGCTGGCCCCACGTTGCTCTCACGCATGGCGCTTTGGGATATGGCTCTGAGAATCTGGGCCGAACATCCGCTGATCGGCGTCGGTCCTGACGGGCTCGATCTGGCGACTCAGTCGCACCTGAACCAGAACTACCTGATGCGATCGGTGGTGGACGACGGCACCAGGATGCTGATGCGCGACCCGCACCTGCTTCCGTTGCTCTTGGCGAGCACATTCGGGCTTGTTGGTCTCGCTGCGGCCCTGTCTGTGGCTGTTGGGTGGGCCTTGGCGCTCCGACGGTCGTTGCAGCCTGCGGGCCAACCCGGGCGCGACGGAGCACTCCTGCTTGCCGCAGGAACAGTCTCGTTCTTCGCGTGCATGCTGCTGATCCCGTGGTCGATCCGCTTTGGCGCCTTGCCCTCGCTGATGGCGGGACTGAGTCTTGGCTCGGCACCCGGCGATACGTCCCCAGACCCCCGCACACCTGCTCGCGACGCTGCCGGGAATCCCGTGGCGGCTCGCATCGCGCTTGTGGTGGCGGCCGTCGGGTTCCTGTGGCTTGGGGCTGCCGCTTTCGTGGGCCAGTACGCGCTCACTCGCTCCGCGACCAGCATGGACCCGCAGGAAAGCCTCTCCGCGGCGCGGCTCGCGCGGCGCGTGCAGCCCACGCGTGCGGCCGCTGCTCAGCGGGAGACCGAAGTCCTAGGCGAGCTGATGCTTGGCGGACTCGCCAGGCCCGAGGATCTTGTGGCCGCCTATGACGCGATTCCGGCAGATCAACGCGCTGCCGCCCCTTTTGATGCCGCGGTCGCTCGCACCGCACTGGACTTCATCTTCTTGTATGGCGCATCGCCCCAGTTCCGCGCCTGGGCATCGGCGCACGCGCAACGCGCGCTCGATACAGCGCCCGGTCTGCCCGAGGCGCAGGTCGAGCTCGCTCATGCGCTCATACTTCAGGGCAAGATCGCACGTGCCAATCAGCTGATCGACTCGGCCGAGCAGGTGAGCTACCCGTCACCCAGACTCGACGTGTATCGGTACTACATCGCCGGATCGACCGGCGACACGGCTACCGCGGAGATACTCGGACGCAAGGTGATCGATCAGTCGCCGGAGTTCGCGCCTTTGCTACAGGGCTCGGTGGTCACGCCGTAGGCGTAGGTCGGTCATAATACGAAACCAAAGCTACCTATAGTCCTGGTCGCCGAGGATGCACCGCACAAGAGGGCGCTCGACAAGCGATTGTACTCATACGCCCCAAGGTTCCGCGAACGCTACGGTGCCACGCTTTCGGCGATCACCTACGAGACCCGAGAGGCCAATGCGCTCTGGCGGAGGTCTCCCGCGTTTCTTGAATCGCTGAAGCGCGACGGCATCGTGCTTCGTGGACCCGGTCCGTGGGAGTGGGTGGACGATGAGTAGAGGAGAGACGCGGGATGGCGTCCGCAACCTAGAGGGGGAGCTGTGGATCTGCGAGGACAGAGGGTAGTGGTCACCGGCGCCGACGGGTTCATCGGCAGTCATCTGGTCGAGGCGCTCGTGGCGCACGGGGCGCAGGTGCGCGCGTTTTGCTTCTACAACTCGTTTGACTCGCGCGGGTGGCTCGATGCGGTGCCCGGCGAGACGATGGACTCCGTCGAGGTGTTCATGGGTGACATCCGCGACCCCAACGGGGTGCGCACCGCGCTGGCCGGCTCGCAGGCCGTCTTCCACCTCGCGGCGCTCATCGGCATCCCGTTTAGCTACCACTCGCCGGACAGTTATCTGGGCACCAACGTGCGCGGCACGCTCAACGTGCTGCAGGCCGCACGCGATCTGGCGCTCGAGCGTGTGGTCGTCACCTCCACCAGTGAGGTGTACGGCACGGCGCGCTACGTGCCCATCGATGAGGCGCATCCGCGCCAGGGGCAGTCGCCGTACTCGGCCTCGAAGATCGGCGCCGATGCGATGGCCGACTCGTTTTACCGCAGCTTCGAGCTGCCCGTGACCACCGTGCGCCCGTTCAACACCTACGGCCCGCGCCAATCTGCACGCGCCGTGATCCCCACCATCCTCACGCAGCTGTTCGCGGGCGCGAGCGAGCTCAAGCTGGGCGCGCTCACCCCCACGCGCGATCTCACCTACGTCACGGACACCTGCGCCGGCTTCATCGCACTCGCGCAGGCCGATAAGGCCGTGGGTCGCGACGTGAACCTGGGCACCGGCAGCGAGATCGCCATCGGCGACCTGGCGGCCAAGCTCATCTCGCTCACCGGCTCAGACGCGACCATTGTCGCCGAGGATGTCCGGCTGCGTCCCAGCGCAAGCGAGGTCGGGCGCTTGCTCGCCGACAACTCACTCGCGCGCGAGCTGAGCGGCTGGCAGCCCGCGGTGTCGCTCGACGACGGGCTGCTTGAGACGCTGCGCTGGTTCGAGAATCCCGAGAACCGCGCGGGCTATCGGTTGGGCTATACCGTCTGAGGGTGGAGCACCGTCGCACCGCTTCGACCTCAAACCTGCCAGAACCCTTGGCAATCAATCGCCTATTCGCTAAAGTGTATTAGTGTTTAAACCCCACACCAGACTCAAGGCACAGCCATGTACCGCTACAACATCACTCCGCAGATCGCACGTGACCTCGAGCGCATCCAGGAGCTCCAGCAGCAGATCGACCGACAGGGGCCGCTGCCGCGCATCTGGGTGGGCCGCACCCGGCGTGACCTCGAAGCCGAGGCGGGCGCTGCGTCCGTACGGCTTGAAGGAGTGAGTGTCACTGCGGATGAGGCTCGTCGCATCCTCGCCGGCGATCGCCCCGCTTCTGTGTCCCAGAAGGACGCCGCCGAACTCACGGGCTATCGCGATGCGATGTCGCTCGTACTCAGTCGCGCAGATGATGAGGGTTTCGTCTGGCAGCGCGAACTGCTGCTGGCGATTCACCGCAGCGTGCTCTTCGCGTCGTTCGCTCAAGAAGCCGGACGCATCCGCAGGACGCAGAACTGGCTTGCCAGCCAGCAGACCGGCGCTCAGGTCTTTCTCCCGCCACCGGCGGATCAGGTGGCGGACCTGCTCGATGAGCTGTGCAGCTGGCTAGTGACCACCGCAGAGCCGGCGCCGGTCGCAAGCGCGCTTGCACACGTCCGCATGGCGGGTATCCACCCATTTCGCGACGGCAACGGCAGGTCGGCGCGAATCGTCGCGTCGCTCGTGATGTTCCGCGGCGGTTATCGCGCTCCCCAGTTCACCAGTCTCGAAGAGTGGTGGGGACGTCATCCGGCGGCGTACTACGCGGCATTCGGGTGTCTAGGCGACGTCTTCGACGCTCACACCGACGTCACGCCGTTCGTTTCAGCGCACATCGCGGCCCAGCGGACCCAGACGGAGGCCCTGTCGCTGCGCAACGTCACCGAGCACGCGCTGTGGACTGTGCTTGAGGACATAGCCGTCCACGACTTGCACCTGCAACCGCGGGCGACACACGCGCTTTACGATGCACTGTTCGGCAGGACGCTCACCAACCGCTACTACCGAGAAGTCGCAGACGTCTCTGACGTCACTGCGATGCAGGATCTCAGGCGCCTGGTGGCCTCGGGCTACCTTGAGCCCCGGGGCGGCGGGCGGACCTCGCACTACCGGGGAACCAGCGTGCTGCTTGAGGCAGTCGCCCGCGTGGCCCAGGTGGGGGAGCGATTCGACTACCGAGGACTCGACTTCTGCGAGGGCGGCAATGCGCTCATCGCCGCACTTGCCTCGCGGCTTCAAGGCGGCGAGGTCCAAGAGGACTCGCTACCGTACTGCACGCGCGCCGACAGGTCAGTGGTAGGCATTCCCATCGCGTGGTAAAATTCTTACCATTGAATGGGAAGAGTAGTCAGCGATAACGTGGCTTGGCTTTCCGAGAGGTGAAGTATGTACGCACTTCTGCACGCGCGCGGTGTGACAGAGACCCTACTCGCTGCTCTGGGTGAAGCACCCGTCGTGGTGGTGACTGGTCCTCGGCAGTCGGGCAAGAGCACGCTCGTCCGAGATATGCTCGCTCAATACCGGCCCGCGCGGTATGTCACTCTCGATGACCTCACAATGCTGGAGGCCGCCCGGACAGATCCGCTCGGTTTCATCGCTGGTCTGGGCGATGGCCCGGTGGTCATCGACGAGGCCCAGCTGGCGCCGAACCTCTCTCGCGTCATCAAGGCCAGCGTGGACCGTGATAGGCGTCCAGGGCGTTTCCTCCTGACGGGCTCGGCCGATCCGCTTCTCATGCCCATGAGCTCCGAGACTCTAGCGGGTCGCGCACGGACAGTAGCGCTCTGGCCGCTGTCGCAAGGTGAGATGGCGGACTCCGCCGAGACCTCCCTCGAACAGCTCTTTGCCAACGAGCCGCTCACGGTCACCGCAGGGGGAGAGGAGAGGCGCGCTCTCATCTCGCGCATCGTTGCGGGTGGCTTCCCGGAAGCAGTCTCGTTTGATGGCTCAGAGGCTCGCGCCCGTTGGATGGAAGACTACCTGGTGCGGATTGTGGAGCGCGATGTGCCCCGCATGACTGACATAGCAGACAGACTCGCGGTTCCGCGGCTTCTGCGCGTCCTGGCAGCACGCTCGATGCGGTTGCTCAACCTCTCGGAAGTGGGGCGGCTGACTGAGATCAAGCGTGCCACGCTCGATCGATATGTCGCGCTACTGGCTGCAACCTTCTTGGTCACGCTCGTGCCGGCGTGGTCAAGCGACGTCGCCCGCAGGGAGAGCAAGCGCCCCAAACCGCTTCTAGCGGACAGTGGCCTGCTCTGTCACTTGTTGCGCGTCGATGAGCAGCGGCTCATGGATGACCCGAATACCTTGGGGCCGGTTCTGGAATCGTTCGTCGCGGCGGAGCTACTGCGGCAGAGCGGTTGGTCGGCCGGGCAGGTGAGGTTGTCGCACTTTCGCACCAGCGTCGCGGAGGTCGATATCGTGCTGGAGGATGCATCGGGCAGGCTCGTGGGAGTCGAGGTGAAGGCGTCGAGCTCACCCACCTCACCTGACTTCTCTGGACTGCGTGCGCTCGCGGAGTCGGCGGGATCACGCTTTCATCGCGGCATTGTATTGCACACGGGCAGTGCCACGGTTCCGTTTGGCGAGCGCCTGTGGGCGGCCCCGGTAAGCATGCTCTGGGACTCGTGAGGACGTTCGTTCGCGGTGTGCACGAGAATCTGATAATATGATTATCAGATGGGAGTTGATGTGCCATGACCGGATCCCTGAAGGTCACTGATGCCGTTCGGAACTTCTCCGAGTACCTGAATCGCGTTGCGTACCGTCGGGAGTCGTTTGTGCTGCTCAGAGGGGGAAGGCCGGTCGCGGAACTGCGACCGGTCCCGGAAGGTCGGTGCCTGGGCGATCTTCCCGCACTTCTCTCGAGCGGGCCGCGAGTGGCTGACGCTGACTCGTTTGCAGCCGATCTCGAGACCGCGCGTGGGCGACTCGGAACGGAAGAGTGGGTCGACCCGTGGGAGTCCTGATCGACGCGAGTATCCTGATTGAGGCCGAGCGTGGGCGACTGGATCTCGCCGCGCACGTTGCCACGCGGGAAGACGAGATGTGTTTTGTCTCGGTGATCACTGCGAGTGAGTTACTGCATGGCGTTCACCGTGCAGCCAACGCAGAGCAACAGGCAAACCGATCGGCGTTTGTTGAATGGGTGATGGGTGGACTGCCCCTGCTGGACATCGACGTGGGCACTGCGCGCGCCCATGCTCGGATCGGCGCAGAGCTCGCGGCCGCGGGCACGCCCATCGGCGCGCATGACTCGTGGCTGGCGGCTGCGTGCATCGCGAACGGACTCACCATGGTCACTGGGAACGCTCGGGAGTTTGGTCGGGTTCCTGGGCTCTCGGTCGAGACATGGGCGGACGCATGGTAGGCGTTCCCACGGAATGGTAAGTTTCTTCCCACGCTTGCGAAATAAGCGAAATCGGGCAGCTAGAGGGTATAATGCACATATGACTGCACACCCCAACATACCCGCCGACTCCCAACTAATGACTCCGGTCGAGGCTGCGAGGGCACTGCGCGTCACACCACGCACCGTCTACCTCTGGATTCGGTCCGGCAAGCTGCGAGCGATTCACCTGTCTGAGCGTGTCACGCGCATCCCGGCTGTCGAGGTAGAGCGGCTCCTGGGCCCGAGCGGCGGCTCAGCGTCCACCCCTGATCTTTCCAGCGTGTTGTGGGACCTCGACCCCGCTCAGATCGATTTCGACGCTCATGCCCGCCTGATCATCGAACGCATCCTTGAGGCTGGTCGCCCCGCGCAGGTTCGCTGGATGTTCGGTCACTATCCGCTGGAACGCGTACTCGACGTCGCGGAACACTCGCGCGGCCTGGGTCATCGTGCAGCGGTGGCGTGGTCCACATTGCTCCGAGACAGGCTGAGCCGTGCCGCATGACGCCGGACACATCCACGAGGAGGTACTCGACTCCCAAGCGGTCGAGGTGTTCGCTCGACTTGGCGAGCAGCGGGAGCTGTCATCGTTCTATCTTGCAGGTGGGACGGCCGTCGCTCTGCAGCTTGGCCACCGGCGATCCATCGATCTCGATCTCTTCACCGAGCGCCCTTGGTCGTTCGATCGCATCCAGCCCGCCCTGTTGGCAGCTGGTCAGCTTGTTGTGGACCGGGTCGAGCCAGGTACCTTCGTCGGCAGCGTCGGTGGTGTCAGGACCAGTCTGTTTCACTACGGCGTACCGCTGCTCGAGGAGCCGCTACCCACACGTTTCGGCATTCCTCTCGCGCCACTGATCGATCTGGCGTGCATGAAGCTCGTCGCCGTCTCTCAGCACGGAAGCAGGAAGGACTTCGTTGACCTGTACTACCTGGGCGAGCACGGCATTGCCATTCGAGACATCATGAAGGCGCTGACACGCAAGTACCCCAGCACCCAGTACAACCCGGTCCATCTGATGCGCTCGCTCGCGTATTTCGAAGATGCCCAGGCGGAGCCAGACCCGGTGATGCTGGTTCAGTACTCCTGGGAGCGCGTGCGCAGATATGCACTGGAGCAATCCCAGAACCTGCTCGAGGAGATCGCCTTCGATCAGGGGGCCGAGTAGGCAGTTGAACCAGGCGCGGCGATGCAGCAGGTCCCGCTACGGGCGCGCGCCGTTGCTGGACAACTTACTGACGCGACGCCCTCCCAGCACGGTCGTTCGGATGAGGGCCTCAAAGATGATGGTCTTCGAGATCTTTGAAGCCCCACGCTGGCGATCCACGTACCTGATGGGCACTTCCGAGATGAGCTCCCCGCGTCCGACGAACAGCGCCAGTAGCTCGATCAGAAAGCTGTACCCATCTGCGGTGATCGCTTCGAAGGGGACGGATTCAAGGGCACTGGCCCTGTAGAGACGATAGCCGCTCGTGCAATCGCGCACGGTGGTACCGACCATAAATCGGGCGTACGCGCTCCCAGATACGCTGACTGCTCGGCGCACGGGTCCCCAGTCAACCTCAAGCGAACCGCCTTCGACGTATCGCGAGCCGATCACCAAGCTGTCGCCTGCCGAGATTCGCCCACGCATCTGCGGCAGTACGCAAGGGTCTTGGGAGAGATCGGCGTCAATAGTGCCCAGCACGTCGTATCCTCGATCCAGACACCAACGCAGGCCCTCACGACTGGCTGCCGCATAGCCGCGCGGTCCACTGCGGTGGATGATGTGCACGCGAGAATCCTGTTCCGCTAGGGACTCAACGAGGGTGCCTGTTCCGTCTGGAGATGCGTCGTCTACCACGACTACCTCCAGGGAGGCATCCTGGGCGAAGATAGCCTCAATCAGCTGCCCGATGTTCTCCGCTTCGTTGTATGTCGGAACCATGAGGATGGTACGCATTTGGCCTCCGGATGAGCGTCACTGCACGAGCCAGTATCGCATAACATGCCGAGGGCGAACTCACGCAGCGCGATGCGTTTGAGCGCGTCCAGGCTCTGCTCGCAGGAGTGCGCGTGGCCTCACCGGAGGTCTAGCTCATAGCATGCACCGCCCGTGCTATCGTTTCTCCTGCACTAGCGCGCACGCGCGTGGGCGCTCACCTCTAGCCACCAACCGAAAGAGACCCCATGAGCAACGTCTACGCGGTGATCCTCGCGGGCGGCTCCGGCCAGCGTTTCTGGCCGCTGTCGCGCGAGCTCAATCCCAAGCAGCTCCTCTCGATGTTTGGCACCGAGTCGCTCATCGCCCAGGCCGTCCACCGCATCCTGCCCTTCGCCGAGGGCGGCTCCTCGATCGCGGTGGCCACCAACGAGCGCCTCTTCGACGAGCTGCGCAACCACCTCACCGCCCAGCCCGATCCCGCGCTGCACGCCGTGCGCTACATCCAGGAGCCCCTGCCCAAGAACACCGCGCCCGCCATCGCGCTGGCAGCGGCCACGTTCATGACCCAGGACCCCGACGCCATCATGGTGGTGCTCCCCAGCGACCACCTGCTCGAAGACGGCCAGGTCTGGGCGGACTGCATCCACGCCGCCACCAAGGCCGCCGAAGACGGTTACCTCGTCACCATTGGCATCGCGCCCACGCGTCCGGAAACCGGCTACGGCTACATCATGGCCGGCCAGCCCCTGCCGCAGTTCGCGGACGGTTCCGCGACCCCGCACGTTGCCGCAAGATTCGTCGAGAAGCCCAGCCTCGAGATCGCCGAGGAGTACGTGGCCTCAGGCGACTACTTCTGGAATGCCGGCATCTTTGTCATGAAGGCGGCTCGCGTACTCGAGGAACTCGACGCCGCCGGTGGGGCCCAGGCCAAGATCGCCGAGACCTGCCGCTGGATCGCATCCCAGCCTGCCGAGAAGCGCAACGGCGCCGAGGCGCGCGCGATGTTCAGCGAACTCACTTCGATCTCGATCGACAAGGCCGTGATGGAGCGCAGCGAGCGAGTCGCCGTCATCCCGGCGCCTCTCAAGTGGTCCGACGTGGGCTCGCTGCTCGCCCTCGAGGACGTCACGCCTGCCGATGCGAACGGCGTGGTGCGCTCAGGTCGCGGGATCGACATCGACAGCACCAACAGCATCGTCTACTCGACCGACCGCCTGGTGGCGACCCTGGGTGTCGATGACCTGATCGTGGTCGACACCGCGGACGCCACCCTGGTGCTTCCCAAGAGCCGCGCCCAGGACGTGCGACTGATCGTGGACGCGCTCAAGGAACAGGGCGCTCCTGAGGTCACGCAGCCCAAAGTGAGTCTGCGGCCCTGGGGCTCGTGGATGAGCCTGCTCGAGAGTACCAACTACCAGATCAAGCTCATCAACGTGAAGCCCGGTGCGCGCCTGAGCCTGCAGAAGCACCACCACAGAAGCGAGCACTGGATCGTGGTGTCCGGCACCGCGATGGTGACCCTCGACGGCGTCAAGTCTGAGGTGCACCAAAACGAAGGCATCTTCCTGCCCGTGGGCTGCGTGCACCGTCTTGAGAACATAGGCAAGGTGCCCATGCAGCTCATCGAGGTGCAGGTGGGCGAGTACCTGGGCGAGGACGACATCATCCGCCTGGAAGACGACTACGCGAGGGATGACAAGTAAGATTCGGCACTAGGGAGAGTTGGCGTGGGATTCTGGGATGATACGAGAGTGTGCATCACCGGCGGGGCGGGTTTCCTGGGCTCTTTCGTTCAAGAGGAGCTACGCCGCAATGGCGCGCGCGCAATCTTCGTTCCGGAGTACCAACCCTGGCCGCTACTTCTACGACAACGCGATGATGGGTATCCAGCTCATCGAAGAGGCGCGTCTCGCCGGTGTGAGCAAGTTCGTTGCACTGGGCACCATCTGCGCCTACCCAAAGTTCGCACCCATCCCGTTCCAGGAAGAAGACCTCTGGAACGGTTATCCCGAGGAGACCAACGCTCCCTACGGTCTAGCCAAGAAGATGATGCTCGTGCAGTGTCAGGCCTACCGTCAGCAGTACGACTTCGACGGTATCTTCCTGCTTCCGGTGAACCTCTACGGGCCGCGCGACAACTTCGACCTCGAGTCCAGCCACGTCATCCCCGCGATGATCCGCAAGATGATCACAGCGCGTGATGCCGGCGAAACGGTCGTGCTCTGGGGCGATGGATCACCCACCCGCGAGTTCCTCTTCGTCGAGGACTGCGCCCGTGCCATCGTCTTGGCTGCCGAGAAGTATGATGGCGCCGAGCCGGTCAACCTAGGCGCGGGCTGGGAAATCTCAATGCGCGAGCTCGCCGACACGATTGCTGCGGCCGTGGGCTATCAGGGCGAGATCGTGTGGGACTCTACCAAGCCCAACGGCCAGCCCCGCCGCAAGCTCGATGTGAGCCGAGCGCGCGATTACTTCGGTTTTGAAGCCGTGGTTCCGTTCGACGAGGGCATCCATCGCACCGTCGAGTGGTGGGAAGCCAACCGCGAAGGGTACGACGAGCGGGTCACGGGACACGTGGGTTAGGGCCCTCCAGGGCATCGCACCCGTCTCGAGGGCGGCTACTGACGCAGTGGCACCTTGGCAAGTTCCGCGGTTCAGCAGCCAATAGCTTGCGTTCATCGGGGCGCGAAACTGGGCGAGGATGACATCGTGCGCCTCGAGCACGACTACGCGAGGGACGACCGCTAGTTGGATTGCATCAATATGACGAATGTGTCATATTGGCGCAATGAGATTCGACGAACTACTCGACATCGTACACGACGAGCCGGTGTTCTCGTCCTCGCTGCTGTTGGCCGGTGACGTCGACTCCGTCGACCTTGCGAGTCAGCTCTCACGCTGGGTTGCCAGCGGCAAGCTCCTAAGCCTGCGCAGGGGTGTGTACGCACTGGACGCCACCTATCGCCACCGCGAGCCGCACGCGTTCGAGATCGCGAGCCTGCTCGCTCATCCCTCCTACGTCAGTCTCGAGTCCGCCCTGAGCTTCCATGGCCTCATCCCTGAAGCGGTCTTCACCACCACCAGCGTGACGACGGTTCGGCCTGGCACTTTTGAGACCGAGCTGGGCAGGTTCGACTTCCGCCACCTGTCGGAACGCATGTTCTGGGGCTACCTGCCGGTGCGTCTCGGACCACAGAGTCCGCGAACCGCGCTGGTCGCGCGACCGGAGAAAGCGTTGCTCGACCTGATCTACCTGCGACCGGGCGGCGATACAGACGCGTTTCTCACTCAGTTGAGGCTGGCCCGTTTCGACACCCTGGACACCGAGTTACTCGGCGAGTTCGCCACCCGCACAGGCAAGCCCAAACTGCTTCGCGCGGCCGCACGCATCGCCAAGATGGCCACGGCCTCTGCAGAGGAGTGGATCGCGCTGTGAAGGATGTCGCGCTCGGCATCGTTGCGTCGCGGACACCCGGCACCGACGGCCGCAATCTGCTCCGCGAGTACCTGCAGTCTCGCATCTTGGGGCAGCTGCAGGCCCAACGTGCGTTCGTGCCTCTCGCGTTCATGGGTGGCATGGCACTGCGGTTCCTCTACCGGATCCCGCGGTTTTCAGAGGATCTCGGTTTCACGCTTGAGCGCGGCGCACAAGAGTTCTCCTTCGAGGCGCTAGCGACAGGAGTAGAGCGCGGCTTGGTTCGTGAGGGCTACACGGCTCGCACCTCCGTCGGTCTTGGCGGTGCAGTCAAGCGAGCGATGATCGCGTTTCCTGGGCTGCTCGCTGAGTCCGGGCTTTCCGTTGACGCGAATCAGACACTCAAGATCCAGCTAGAAGTCGACACCAACCCGCCCCGGGGAGCCGGGCTCACCGTCAGTACGGTGAACAGGTTTGGCCCCCTGCGCGTTCAACATCACGACATGACTTCGCTCTTCGCGGGCAAGACCGCCGCGGTTCTGGCCCGGACCTACACCAAGGGCCGCGACTACTACGATCTCATGTGGTACCTCACGCAGACTCCGCAACCGGAGATGAACCTCGAGCTGCTGCGAAACGCCCTGCTTCAGACGGCACCGGATATCGCCGAGAAGGCCGCGGCGGACTGGCGCGCTGCCCTCCGCCAGCGTATCGAAACGGTCGACTGGGACGATGCCCGCCGGGACCTCGCACCGTTCCTGGAACAGGGGCGCGACCTTGCGCTGATCGAGCCGGCGACATTCCGACAACTGCTTGAGCAAGCTGCTCTTCACTAGAATGACCGCTCGTCTATCTATAGATACCGTGTAGCGGCAACTAAACGGTCGAAAACCACCGTTCGTCCGTATTAACACCCATTCATCGCTGTCAGAATACCCTTTGGGTATTGCCCTCTATATAGAGAACATGAACGCCCGATAAACTCTCCATTGGGGTGGGAGGATTTCCGGAGAATAGTCGGCAACGGCTGTTCTCTTACGCGCTATCTCGGCAGGGGGCTGCCCGGGCGCTGGCGAATCCTCCCCACAGGTTCGATGGTAAAGGTGGGGGAACTATGAGCGGTCTACGCCCGAGCATTCTGCGTTTGGCGCGCACTCGCGCGCTCGCCCTGAGGGTCTCGCTGGTGGTGCTGGTGTGCATCGCCATTGTCGCGGCGCCCGCGCTGGCGCTCGCCGCGCCGGGGGGCAACGGGAACGGCAACGGTAACGGCAACAACGATCGGTCTCCGGTCGCCATCATCGGTGGCGAGGCAAATGCCTACGCGGGTTGCTCGGACAGACTCGATGGGTCCAACTCACACGCCAATGGCGGCGAGACAATCGTCAAGTACGAGTGGGATGTCGACGACAACGGTACGTGGGACATCACGTCCACATCGCCTGAGTCACCGGTCACCTTCTCCGATGAGGGCGTGTGCTACGTGCGTCTGCGCGTAACCAACAGCAAAGGACGCTTCAGCGTCGACCGGCGCAAGTTCCACGTGCGTCGCGACCGTATCGATCCGGTCGCGATTCTGCGCATGCCCTCGACGGCGCTGGTGGACCAGACGGTCACGCTCGACGGTAGCTGGTCGTTTGATCTGCTCGGGTCCATCAAGACCTACGCGTGGGACTTCGAGTCTGACGGCACCATCGACTCGGTCTCCACCGCATCCTCCGTGACGCACGCGTGGTCGCAGGCGGGCACGTACTACGCGAAGCTCATCGTCACCGACCGCGGTGGCAACACTGATAGCACCACTGCCAAGATCGTCATCCAGGGCACCACGAACGCCACCCCCCAGCCTCCCACCGGGCTGGCCGCTGCCGATAAGACCGGCGACGAGGGCGGCGCTCTGCAGCTGACGTGGACCGCGAATCCCGAGACGGACATCGCGGGCTACAAGATCTACCGCTCGACGAATGCGGCTAGCGGGTTCGCTCTGGTGACCCAGGCGACCGGTACCTCGTTCACCGATACCGGCCTGACCAACGGCACCATCTACTACTACAAGATCGCGGCTGTCGATACGGCAGCGCAGGAGAGCGGTAGTTCGGCGGTTGTGTCGGCCACTCCCATCGATGACAAGGCTCCGGTCACGCCCGTTGGCCTGACAGCCGCAGATGTGCCCGCCGACCAGGGCGACGCGATCCTGGTTCGCTGGACGCGCAGTGCCGAGGCTGACCTCGCGGGCTATCGACTCGCGGTGACCAACGTGCTCACCGGTGTGACCCAGACGATTCAGATTCCGGCTGCGGACATCTCTTACACGGTGTCGGGTCTCAGCGTTTCGAAGGCCTATCGCTTCACGCTGGTCGCTTACGACAACGCGGGCAACGCCAGCGCAGCAAGCGCGCCGGTAACGGCGACCCCGCTCGACCAGCTGGCCCCGGCAGCGCCTGCGGGGCTCGTAGCCTTCGATCGCGCTGGCGATGAAGGCCAGGCAGTCGAAGTTCGCTGGACAGCCAACACGGAAGCTGACCTCGCCGGCTACACGCTCTTCCGCGCCGCGGTTCCCGCCGGCGTCAATCCGCTCGATGCGGCTGCTCTCGCCGTTCCTGTGGCGAGCTTCGGCCCGTCGGCCGTACAGTGGACCGACGAGTCGGTGCTGTTTGGCACGAAGTACTGCTACTACCTCGTCGCCTCAGACGCGTCGGGCAACATCTCGCCGGCGAGCGAGTGTGCCATCGTCGAGCCGCTGGACAATCTCGCGCCTTCCGCGCCTATGGGCGTCGAGGCTCTCGACCCGTCCGATCAGGGCGGCGTGGTCAACGTCTCATGGCTGGGTAGCTTGTCGTCTGACGTTGCGGGCTACAGCCTGACCGTACTCACCGCCAACGGCGTCGTGGTTTCGACCAACGACGTGGGCATGGCCACGCACTTCACGGCCAGTGGTCTGGACGTGGGGGTTGAATACACATTCAGCGTCACGGCGGTCGATGGTGCCGACAACGTTTCGCCCGCTGCGAGCGCCACCGCAAGCGGTCTCGACGAACTCGCCCCCGCGACCCCGGCAGGCCTTATCGCCGCTGACGTGGTTCCCGATGAGGGCGGCGCGATCGTGGTCAGCTGGGATATCAACTCCGAGTCTGACCTGGGCGGATACACCCTGAGCATGTTCGACTCGTTGGGCGCTCCCGCCGGCACGTTCGACGTGGGCTTCGCCACTAGCAAGCTCTTTGAAGGCCTCGACGTGGGCAAGGAGTAACTCGTTCCGGCTCACCGCGCGCGATACGCACGGGAACGCATCTGCCGCAACCGCGCTCGCGTTCGCGACAGCGAACGACGAGACCGCTCCGGGTAGCGTGACCCTGACTGCAGCCGATCATCCTGCCGATCAGGGCGGTGCGATCGACCTGTCATGGAGCGCCGCCTCGGCCGCAGACGTGGCGGGCTATAAGGTCTACCGCGACAACGCGGAGATAGCGGACATCAACACTACGTCGTGGACCGACTCCGACGCGGCTGCGGCCCATCGTCTCGACGCTTGAGGCGGCCGCGCTCGACGCAGCGGTACGCTTCGACGGCCTGACCAATGGGATGCCCTACGGCTTCGCAGTGCTGGCCTTCGACGGCTCGGGCAACCTCTCCGAGCTGTCCGGGACGGTCTACGGCACCGCCGCTGACAATCTCTCGCCGGCAACTCCGGCGGGCCTCACCGCCACCAATGTGACACCCGACCAGGGCGGCTCGATTCACGTGAGCTGGGCAGCGAACGCCGAGGCGGATCTCGCCGGCTACACGCTGACCGCGTATGACGCTGATGGCGCCGTTGCGGGCACGTACGACACCGGCCTTGTGAACGCGCAGACCGTGGACGGTCTCGATGTGGGCGCGACTTACACCTTCGACGTGGTCGCGAGCGACGCCAACGGCAACAACTCCGCTGCATGCGTGCGCGTCTCGGCGACCGCCGCCGATGAGATCGCTCCTGCGGCTGTGACCGCCACCGCCGCAGACCACGCCTCCGATCAGGGCGGCGCGACCGACGTCAGCTGGACGGCCGCACCCGAGTCCGACGTGGCCGGCTACAAGGTCTTCCGCGACGGCGTCGTGGTCATGGAGCTCGCGGCTTTGAGCTGGACCGATCCGCACGCCGGAGCTGCCACACACACCTACACCGTCAAGGCGTTCGACGCCTCGGGCAACGGCTCGGAGAGCTCGAACTCTGCAGTCGCGACCGCAGTCGACAACCTCGCGCCGGCCGTACCGTCGGTGCTGAGCGCTCTCGACGTGCCCTCCGATGAGGGTGGCGCTATCGCCGTCACCATCGCGCACGTCACCGATGCTGATGTCGATGGCTACAAGGTCTTCTGCTCGAACGGCGACGTCGTCGTGGTCGATCCGGCCAACACGCTCGCCGTGTTCGAGAACCTGACCGACGGCACCGAGTACAGCTTCACTGCTCTGGCCTTCGACACTTCCGGCAACGCCTCTGAGAAGTCTGCCGCCGTGATCGGAGTCTCTGCCGACAACCTCGCCCCGGCCGCACCTGCGGGATTGACCGCGGGTGATCGCCCCGGCGACGAGGGTGGTGCCGTGGTCATCGGCTGGTCCGCCAATACCGAGCCCGACCTGGCCGGCTACACGCTGCTGCGCGCCACGTTCGCCTCGGGCGACGATCCGGCCACCGTGCTGTGCCTGCCGCTGAGCAGACTGCCCGCCTCCGCGGTGAGCTACACCGATGAGACCGCGGCAGCCGGAGCCGACTACGTCTACTACCTCGTAGCCAGCGATGGTTCCGCGAACGTCTCGGTAGCCTCCGCCCGCGCCACCACACGCGCGCTCGACAAC
>JBBREQ010000040.1:0-19479 GCA_038202795.1 Coriobacteriia bacterium
CCATCACTCCGGTGAGCAGATACATCGTCGCCGAGGCGCCCTGATCCGCCAGAACAGGCATCATGCAGGGGATGAAAGTACGCACGCCGTCGTCGACGGTGATGATCACGTCTCGCCGATCCAGCGGCTCGCCTGCGACGAACTGCGACATGCGCGCGAAGCGGTAGCCCGCCTCGGCGATTGTTGTGAGCTGCCCTTCGAAGTTGGACCGCGCGCATTTCACGTCGCCGCGAGTCGCCTCGGTGAGGTCGTGGTACAGGAGGAACGTGGGGCCCATGCTCTCGTCTGGCCTCATCTGACCTCCAAAACCCTCGGTCGAACGCGCGGTCGCGTATCATCGTTGCAGATGGAGCTGTACCGAGGGCCTTGTGGCAGCGGGTTGGCCATGCCGTGCCTCAGGGGGAATTGTACCGCAGGCACGCCGGACAAGAGGGTCGGGCCGATGCGCATTCTGTACATGATCAACGCTCCCGGGGAGCGCTTGAGTGGTGCCGGGAAACTCACCATGGCATTGGCCGCGCATCGGCTCGCCCAAGGTGACCGGGTCTTCGTCGCAGCTCCCCCGGGATCCGGCATCCACGAGGAGAGCCGCCGCATCGGCGTGGAGTCTGTCAAGGCGCCCATGACGGCACTGCCCTGGGACGTCGCGCGTCTGCGCAGCACGGTTCGCGAGCTCGCGCCCGACGTGGTGCACGCTATGAGCTTCGCGCCGCTGGCTCTCGCTGGGCTGACCGGTGCGACTCGGCCCGCTCGGCCGCGCACATTCGCGAGCATCGTGGTCGACCCCTCCTCTCCGCATCCCGTCGCCCGCAGGCACTTCCGCAGACTGGCGCTGAGCGCACGCAACGCCGTGGCCCGCCGCCGGGCACCCCGTACCGACGCGCTGTTCCCCATATCCACGACCATCGCCGGGCGCCTCGAGGACTTGCGCATCCGCGGCAATGTGGTTGTCGCGCGCGGGACGCTCGACACTGACGATCTTCGCCGCCGAGGAGCCCTCGAGATCACGCTTCCCCCCGGTTCTCCTCTTATCGGCACCGCAGCGGTCGACCTTGCGCCCTTCAAAGGAATCCAACACCTGCTCAAGGCGTTCGCAACCGTGGCTAAGAAGTACCCAGCGGCCGCGCTGCTCGTCTCGGGATACCCACATCCGGACGTGGACCTGGGTGCGCTCGCGCGCGAGCTGGGGATCGAGTCCCGGGTGCACTTCCTGGGGTTCCTGCCCGACCAGATGCCCTTCATCGCGCGGCTCGACGTCTATGCGCTCCCCTCGCTGTCCGAGGCACTCAACACCAGCGTGCTGGAGGCACAGGCGGTAGGCGTGCCCGTGGTCACTACCAGCGTGGGCGGTATGCGCGAAGCGGTGGACGAAGGGCGTACGGGGCTGCTCGTGCCCCCGGCCGACAGCGGCGCTCTGGCTGACGCCCTGCTGCGCCTCATCGAGGACCGGGCGTTGGCCGAGCAGTTCTCCCAGCGCGGGCTCACATTCGTCGAGTCCGAATTCGACATCCGCACGATGTTTGAGATAACCGACGCCGAGTACGAGCGGGCTCTTCGGGCCGCTCCAGCCGAGAGGAGCTGAGAGTTCGTGTCATCACAACCGCAGGCCGCTCCGGTCTTCTCGGTGGGGATCATCGCTCGCAGGCGCATACCGCAGCTCGACCGCGTGGTGAGCCAGCTGACCACGCTCGAGGGGCCGTATCCGCGTGAGATCATCGTCGCGGTGGAGACTCCCGGGGCCGATCAGCCCTCGGAGCACGCCGACGAGAACGGCGTCCGATGGCTCGCGATTCCGGCGTCCCGCGGCCTTGCCTACAACCGCAACAGGGTGCTCGAGGCGGCGCACGGGGAGTTCCTGCTCCACACCGACGACGACTGCGAGCTGGGCGAAGGCTGGATCGTGTCGCTGCTTGCGGCGCTCACAAACCCCGACATAGTCGCTGCTGCGGGCCAAGCCCGCGTCGCGCCCGGGGGGTTTTTAGGTGATTCGATCTCAGCGCTGGGCTTTCCGGCAGGCGGCAGTGCCGGCTACGAGACCATGTTTCCCGTGGCCAAGGATGGCACCACCACCAACATCACCACCTGCAGCTGCGCGCTGCGCGTCTCCGAGCTGCGCGCGATGGGCGGGTTCAACGAGTCGATGACCCAGGGCGGCGAGGACACAGAACTGGCCCACCGCTTCACCGAAGCTGGGAAGAAGATCCTGTTCGTGCCCGAGGCCTCCGTCGTGCATCCGGCACGCACCAGCCTCACCGAATTCACCCGTTGGTTCTACCGGCGCGGCAAGGCCAAGCGGCAGTTCGCTCGGCTGGTGCCCGTTTCGGGCTACGTGAAGAACCGGATCGCCAGCTATGGGCGCATTCTGCGCGCGCACCTCACCGATCCCAAGATCGTGCTGATCTTCCCGCTCCTGATAGCGAGTGTCCTGCTCCAGCAAGCGGGCTTCATCGCCGAGACGATCCGCCCCTCAGGCGTCCAGCCCGGCGGCTAGCGCGCCGACCACCACCTCGACGTCGGAGCGGGTCATCGCAGGGTAGAGGGGAAGCGTGATGATCCTGTCGCGCAGAGAGCCCGCCACGTCCAGCCCCTCAGCGCGCATCGCTTGGATGTGAGGGCTCGAGAACGTGTGAATGGGCCGGTAGTGATAGGACGTTTGGATGCCCCGCGCGGCCATGACGGCCGCAGTACGTGCATTCGACGCTCCTTCAGGTAGCACCGCGATCTGGACGTGGTGCGACGATGCGCTGCCCGGGGGCCGCGGCGCGGCATCTGCCGAGAAGGGCAGCACGACGCCGGGAGCAGCGGTTGCAACGAGCGACTCGTAGGAGGCGGCAACCTCTGCGCGCAGCCGGTTGTTCTCGGCGAGCTTGCCCAGTTGTACCACTCCAAGCGCTGCTTCGATCTCGGACATGCGGTAGTTGAACCCCAGAGTGGTGATGTCGTACCCCCAGACGTGGCCGTCGTGGCGCACGGCGGTGCTGGACGTCAGACCATGCGAACGCATCGCGCGGACCTGCTCGGCGCGCTCGTCATCGTCGGTGATCACCATGCCGCCCTCGCCCGTCGAGAGGTTCTTGTTCGAGAAGAACGAGAAGCAGCCCACAGCCCCGATCCTGCCCAGATGAACACCCGCATGGTAGGCACCGGGTGCGTGTGCGCAGTCCTCGACGACGGCGAGGCCGTGCTCTCGGGCGAGCGCCATGATCTGATCCATCAGGCAAGGCTGGCCGGCAAGGTGCACCACGACCACGGCTTTGGTGCGGGGCGTGATCTTGCGCTCGAGGTCGAGCGGATCGATGGTCAGGTCGTGCGGACCGATGACATCGACCAGCACGGCGTCCGCGCCCGCGTAGACCGCCGCGTTCGCAGACGCGATGAACGTGATGTCGGGCACCAGCACCTCGTCGCCTGGACCGACCCCGGCGCACAGAAGACCCAGGTGCAGCGCCGCCGTGCCGTTGGCGACCGCGATGGCGTGGCGCGCGCCGGTGAACCGGGCGAAACGCTCCTCGAAGAGCGCAGTGCGAGACCCCATGGTGAGCCACTTGGACTCCAGGACCGCAGAGACGGCCGCCGCTTCCTCAGGGCCGTAGTCCAGATCGAACAGCGGGACGTTCCACTCCATCAGCAATCCTCACAGAGAAACTCCGCACGACGTGCCTCGAAGTCTACCTGTGCCTGAGCGAAATCGTCGGCCCGGCCGATGTCGAGCCAGTAGCCATCGAACGGTACGGAGCGCACGCGCTCGCCTGCCGCGACGAGTCTCAGGACCAGATCCGGGAAGTCGAGCGGCTCACCCGGACGAATGTAGGCCAGGGCAGCCGGCGAGAACGCGTAGACGCCGGTGCTCACCAGATACTCGCTCGTGGGCTTCTCGACGTAATCGGACACGTAACCCGCCTCATCGACGATGACCACGCCGAAATCCACGGTGTTGGAACGCACCCGCGTCGCGATGCTGAGCGTCGCTCCCGAGTCGACGTGCCCGCCCAGAAACGCTCGGAAGTCCAGCGTGCACAGCACGTCACCGTTCATCACGAGAAACGACTCGTCGAGACCCTCTACCAGCGCGAGCGCTCCTGCGGTGCCCAGTGGAGTCTCCTCACGGACATAGTCGAGCGAGACCCCTAGGCGCGCTCCATCAGTGAAGTACGACTCGATCAGCCCCGCGAGGTGCCCCACGGCCAGTGTGACCTCATCGAACCCGTTGGCAGCGAGTTGCCGGAGCACCACTTCAAGGATGGGCGTGTCGCCCAGCGGCATGAGGGGCTTGGGGAACACCACGGTGTAGGGCGCGAGCCGTGTGCCCTTACCACCGGCGAGAACGACTGCCCGCCTCATCGCACGTCCGGGTCGATGGTGTGGTTGCGCCGCTCGACACGCACCGACGGAGCCATCAACTGCGTGGATCGCCGGTCGACATGCATCACCTGGGAGACCTTATTCAACCCCGACGTGTCGCGCCCCAGGTTGTTGATCATCTCGGCGAGCAACCCCACCGAGAACAGCGCCGCAGTGACCGCACCCCACCCGGTCGAGGCGACCAGCAAGGGCACAGCGAACCCGCTGGCACCAGGCCACAGGGCAGCGAAGATCGCGCCGGCAAGCGCCAGCGCAGAGAAGCCGAGCGTCCACACGCCGGCTGTCCCGAACAGGTGCAGGGGCCTCTCGGCGAAACCGGAGAGAAAGACTGCTGTCATGTAGTCGAGCGCCCCGCGCAGATAGCGCTCGGCGCCGTACTTGGAGTGGCCGCTGGTTCTGGGGAGGCTCTCGACCGGAACCTCGGCCACCGAGTAGCCCGCGCGCGCCGCCAGCACGATGAAGAAGCGGTGCAACTCGCCGTAACCATAGCGGATGGTGTCGTGAGCCGCGTTCTGGCGATACACCTTGAGCCCGGCGTTCATGTCATGCAGCCGCACCCCTGTGGTGGAGCGCACGAAGTAGTTGAAGAACTTGGACGGCAACCGTCGCTCCAGCGGATCGCGACGGATGACCTTGTAAGCCGAGACGACATCGAACCCGGAGCGAGCCTTCTCGATGAGCCGGACGATGTCGTGCGGGTCGTACTGCATGTCGGCATCCGAGGTGACGATCAGCTCGCCACGCGCGTACTCGAAGCCGTTGGCCAGCGCGCTGGCCTTGCCGTAGTTTCGGCGGTGGCGTAGCGCCCTGACCCGGGTGTCTTTGGCACCCAGAGCGTTGATGTGTGCCCACGTGTCGTCCGTCGATCCATCGTCAACGAAGATGATCTCGTAGGAGAGATCGAGGGGGTCGAGGACCTGGAGAACCTGCCGGTAGCTGCCCTCGACGTTGTCGCTCTCGTTGTAGGCGGGGAATATCACCGTCACGTCGACCGGACATTCGGGCGCACCAAGGCCCATGGCCAGGTCCATCCGTCTGCTGTTGGTCTTCGGCGTATCCATCATCACTGCTCTCATGGTACGCGGGAACTGCGCGGGCGCATCCAGCGTTGTACGGCTGCGGGTGGCAGGTGCGTACTTGCGAGTCTGGGTATTTTATCGGTTGTTCGGTCCCTTTGCTTGACCGTCCCTCGTCAGAAGCCCTGCTCACACCCCGGACGGGCAGCACGCACGTTCAGACCACGTCGCGTGGCACGCTCTTGTTCCAGAGTCTCCCAAACACCGGCACGCCTCCTTCGAACGCCTCAAGAGAGTCACTCAGATAAAACTCCGTCTCGTCGCAGGTCATTTCGCTCACCGAGTGCACACGGATGCTCCACCCCTCGCGCTCGAGTTCGAAGACCCGCTCGCAGCGCACTCCCGCGCTGAGCGGATCGCGCGAATCGATACTCCACGTCTCGCTATTGACTTCAGTGTCCCGCGTGCCGGTTGCCGCGATGAGCTGCTCGCGCGTTTCCTCATCGGTCATCACGAGGCTCGCGGCCGAAACCTCATGCGCGATGGTGCGCGAACGCTCGGAACGCTCGGCGAACAGCTCGAGCGGACGTGCCATCTCCGGCCGGCCGAACTCCGGTGCCGGAAGAGTCTCTCCCGCACGGTCGTGCACGGGAAGCACGATATGGCTCGTGCCATCCGAGAAGACCGAGAGCGTCACAGCACGTGGAGAGGGCCACGCGCTGGGCCAGTAGGTGGGCGACAGCGCAAGACGCAGCGTGTGGCCCGCGGGCACGGCCTGGGCTATCACATTGAGACCGAATCGCACCGAGTAGCGCCGTCCGGGCTCAAGGGGCTCGGGCACCTCATGGCCATCGCGATGCGCGAGGTTGAGCATCCCCCAGGTCACCAGCGTCGACGCTCCATCCGGCGCCACATCGCACAGGCGGGCCGAGACAAGCGCAAGCGGCTGGTCGGAGCTGATGTCGAGCGCGACTTCGACGGTGCCCAGCAGTTCGAGCCGACCTGCCAGCGGCTCCGAGTCGAACAGCAGCGAGCGCGAATCATCGAGCCGCTGGTCTCCCGGCAGCTCGCCCGCCATCCCGTTTGCGCACCACACGCCCTGGGTCAGCCCCGTCCATTGATGACCCAGAATGCTGAATGGCTCTGCCGAGGAGTCCGTAGCCGCGGCACCGTGCGAATCGCCGGACGCCGCACCAGCTGCACTCAGCGAGCCGTCCGCCCCCAGCCCCCAGCGCTCGCTGTGCACGCTCGCCAGGGGCCACGCTTCACCTGCAACCCAGCGGCCGGGACGCACGTCGTAGTCGGCGGCGGGCGCCACCGGCTCCTGCATCCAGACTCTCATGAGTGGCTCGGCGTCGATCCCGTTGTCGACGCCCTTCAGGTGGTGGTCGAACCAGCGCACGCACTCCTGCAAGAAGCCGATGGTCGGCTCGGGCGTGCCGCGGTACGGCAGGATGTGCTTCCAAGGCCCGATGAGCCCTTTGCGAGGACAGCTCAGGTTCTCTATCAGGCGCGGTACGGCGTTGGTGTAGGCGTCCGCCCATCCGCCCACCGCATAGACCGCGGCGGTGATCGCGCTGTAGTCCTCGGCCACCGAGCCCTGTTTCCAGAACTCGTCGTATCGCTGATGGGACAGCCACGCGTCGATGTAGGGAGGCGTGCGCTCGAGGCGGTCCAGCCAGACCGCACGCCAGTCATCTCGGAAACGCGGGTCCGGCGGCAGCGCGTTGATTGCTCGCATCGTCGATGCCCACTTGAGCAGGTCGCTGCCCAGCACGCAGCCACCCTGGTAGTGGCAGTCGTCGGTGTAGCGGTCATCGGTCGAGTACGCCGTCACGATCGCACCCAGCGCCGGGGGTCTGCGCGCGGCGATCTGCAGCCCGTTGAACCCACCCCATGAATAGCCGATCATCCCCACACGCCCGCTGCACCAGGGCTGCGCGGCGATCCACTCGATCACCTCGAGCGCGTCGTCTTGCTCCTGCTTCAGGTACTCGTCCTCGAGGATGCCATCCGAGTCACCCGACCCGCGCATGTCAACGCGTACCGCGGCGTAACCGTGCCCCGCGAAGTACGGGTGACGCGTCGAGTCCTGCCACGCGGTACCGTCGTCCTTGCGGTACGGCAGATACTCGAGCACAGCTGGAACCGGTGCGGCCAGCGCGCCCTCAGGCAGCCACATCCGCACTGCCAGACGCGTGCCGTCCGCAAGCGTCATCCAGACGTTCTCGATTTCGTTGATGCTGCAGGGGAAATCGGTGCGAATCATCTCTCGGCTCCCCGCGGTGCAGGCCGGCACATGAGCACTCCCTGTGACGATTCCCCAGTGAGCCTCCGCGCAACCCGCGACCCCAGCACCCCGCGCGGCCGAGAAGCCGTTGGCGCGCGCCTCTCAGCAGTCGCAGCTGGGTTCGCCGCCGGTGATCCATCCGTTGATGATGGCGGCCGCACATCCCACGCCGGGCTTGAGCGAGATCGCGCCCTGAGCGCAGTTCAGTGCGCAGGCGCCGCACTCCATGCATGCACCCTTGTCCGCGACCTTCGCCCGACCGTCCACCAGTTCGAAGACGGCATGCGGGCACACGAGCGTGCACTGGCGGCACCCGTTGCACTTCTCGGGGTCGAGCTGAAGCGTGACGACGCTTTCGATGTAGCGCATCTCGGCCATCGGGACCTACCCTCTCACCAGTGCGAACAGCGCGAGCCCTACGCCGAGGACGGCGCCTGCCACTTGCAGCGGAATGGCTCGACGCATCTCCCATTCGACGCCCGAGGGCGAGGTGTACGTCGACGAGCCGGTGAAGTTCATCGCGAGGTAGCTCGCCAGCGCGACGCCCGCGACGAGCAGCCCCCAGCCCCACAGAGGCACCGCGCCCGCGCTGAAAACGACGTAGTACACGGGCGTGACCACAAGAATCCCCGCGACCGCGCCTTTGAGCGAGAACGCGCGTCCTGGCAGCCAGGGCAGGAGCAGCGGGGCGACCGCGGCACCGGCGATGGCGGCCAGCAGCGCGACTGCGGCGGCCATCGAGACGGGCGCGACCAATGTCGGCGCGAACCGCCAGAGCGCTGCCAGCGCGACCACCAACACCGCCGCGCCCACCAGCGTGCTCCGGCGCCACAGCACCGACAGCTCCACGCCCACAAGCTTGGCGCGATCGCGCAGCGGAAACTCCACGCGGCGCATCTCGGGCGTCGCCTTCATGCCGCCGTCGAGGAACGCCGGGAGGTCCTTTGCCCGAACAGGCCCCCACACCACCGAGAAGCCCGTGGCCGCCCGCACCTCATGGGCGGCAACACCCGTCGCGCCCAGCTGTGGGACGATGAGCTTGGTGTGACTCACGACCTGCTCGACGCGCGCATCCCTGATGCGAGAGATCAGCTCGGCAGTCGAAAACGTTCCTTTGCCAGCCGCGCACCAGACATTCACGCCCTTGGTGTCGAGCACCAGAATCCACACCGCGCGGCCGGCAAGCTGCGATCGAACGGCGTCGAAACTGAGTTTGTAGTTCGCTGTGACGAGGACCGGCGAAGCGTCGTCCGGCTGGCCGACGGCGTACAGCCCCGGCCGCACGCGGAAGTCGTTGCGGGCGATGCCCATGCGCATCCGCAGGGCGCCGCGGGTGTCCAGCGTGTTCAGCTCGACGTCGACCTGCGGCACCGGGCCGGCGAACGTATCCACCTGGCCGGTGATGTACGGAGCGGGACCGTAGTCGTATTCCTCCATCGGCGTGCCACCGCAACAGGACTGGCCGGGTCCGCAGCACTCACTCATCGGTACCCTCACATCCCGTAGGGCAACAGGCCGTCTCGCAGCCAGCTGCGGCCTGCGGCTCACGCGAGGCGAGCGCCCTGAGCTCCTCGGCGATTCCCAACAACGCTTCTCGGCGAAGCGAGCAATGGAGCCACGTACCTTTGCGCTCGGTGTCCACGAGACCTGCCTCGCGCAGCTTCTTGAGGTGATGCGACGCGAGCGCATTCGAGATCCCCAACGCCGAGGAAACATCGCACACGCACTGCTCCCCGTGGGAGAGCAGGGCTACTATCGCGAGCCGATTGTCATCTGAGAGCGCTTCGAGCGCACGCGTATCCATGCGGTTCATGATACTCAAATGGACGTTTGACTGTCAAACGTCGGTTTGATTGATGCGGGGCTCCTGGTTCAAGCGGCGGCACCTGGCAGCGCGTCGCGCAAGAACGCTGCGGTGCTCACCCTGGCACCGGTTAGGTCGGGTTCCCGGTGCCCGCCAGCGATGCGAGCGACGATGCCTCCAGGTACACCCCGTCGACGTCGGAATCGAGCGCCTTGAGCTGGTCCTCTATGCGCTGGCTCGCCTCGGCGATCTCCTCGGCACGCAGGGTGGGCCGAAAGACGACATCCACGTTGACGAAGAGCGACGTGGGCCCGAAGTACGCCGTGCGGATTGAGCCCACCGCCTCGACCGACGGGTCCGCCTCAAGTACCGCGCGCATACGAGCCAGAACATCAGGCTCCACGCCTTCACCGATGAGCAGCCCCTTGGATTCGCGGGCCAACAGAAACGCGACTCCCATCAGCAGCACGCCTATGAGCACCGATGCGGTGCCGTCGAAGTAGGGATTCTGCAGCTGGTGGCCCAAGAAGACGCCCAGAAACGCTATGACAAGGCCGACCATCGCCGCAGAGTCCTCGAACACGACCGTGAACAGGCTGGGGTCCTTGGCCACGCGGATGAACTCGAAGACGCCGTGATCGCCCTTCGCCCGCCAGAGCTGGCGCATCGCCACCGTAAACGACCAACCCTCCACCACTACCGCGATCGCCAAGACCAGGTAGCTCGCGGTGGGATCCTCGATGGTCGAGGGGTGAAGCAGGTGCGTAATCCCCTCGTACACGGACATGCCACCGCCCACCGCAAAGATGGACACAGCGACGATGAGCGTCCAGAAGTAGATCTCCTTGCCGTGACCAAACGGGTGTTCAGCATCCGCTGGCGCCGCACCCCTTCGCATGCCGAGAAGCACGAGCCCCCCGTTGCCGGTGTCGACCAGCGAGTGAATCCCCTCGGCAATCATCGCAGAGCTGCCTGTGATCGACGCGGCGATGAACTTGATGACCGCGATCACGAGATTCCCGACAATGGCCGCCACTATAGCGACCTTCGACTCACCTGCCCCTGTTGACACAGGCATCCCCCTCTGCGCGTAGTGACCCGCTTCAGCCAGTATGGCGTATGTGTCGCGAGCAGGAGGCCGCGCTGTCTGCACCAGCGGCGAGAGCGGTACACACTACTGAGCACAGTCGGATGCTGCGGTGCCTCCGGGTCGCGCCGCACGAACAGGAGCCGCACGTGAACTGGTACGAAAGTCTCGCCAAGCCTTCTTGGACGCCGCCGGGGAGCGTGATCGGCACCATCTGGACGGTCATCTACCCGCTGATCTTCGCGACATACGGATGGGTTCTCTACAAGATCTTCCGCGGCGAGATACCGTGGGCCGTCGCAGTACCGGTGCTGATCAACCTTGCGGCGAACGTCGCCTTCACCCCGATCCAGTTTGGGCTGCAGAACCTCCCGCTGGCCACTGTCGACATCGTGGTGGTGCTTGTGACGATCGTCTGGTCGATGCTCGCGATCTGGCCCTACTCACGTGTGGCAGTACTCGCGCTTGCGCCCTACCTGCTCTGGGTCGCGACAGCGACCACGCTGCAGGTGAGCATCACCTGGATGAATCGCTAGCAGATTCGCGAACTCAGCCGGTTGTCGCCACTCACAGGATGATGACGACCTTACCGCGTGCGTGTCCCTCCCCGATATACCGGAGTGCCTCGGGAGTGTCGCCCAGCTGATAGGTTCTGTCGATGATCGACCTCAGCTTCCCCGCCTCGATGAGTTCGTTGAGTGTGACCAGATCCTCCTGGTTCGGCGTCGAGAGGAACGGGGGACCCTGCTGCCGCACGAATGGGGCACGCAGAGCCGCCTTAAGCAGGTAGCTGATGCCGCCGTTGCCGCTGTTGGGCACCACGATGCCGTTGGGGGTAAGTGCGCGCCTGAGCTCCGCGAACGAGCGGTTGGCCACGTTGTCGAAGATGAGGTCGTAGCGCTCAGCGGCGAGCGTGAAGTCCTCTTGGGTGTAGTCGACGACATGATCCGCGCCGATCGATCGGACCATCTCCCCATTGCTCGTGCTGCAGACGCCGGTCACCTGCGCCCCGAGGCTCTTCGCGATCTGCACCGCGAACGTTCCCACACCTCCCGAAGCACCGTTGATCAGGACCTTCTGTCCCGGCTGCACCTTGGCCGCATCACGGAGTCCCTGGAGGGCGGCAAGTGCGGAGGTGGGCACGGCAGCAGCCTGCACGAATGTCAGCGCGGCCGGCTTGGGCACAAGCTCGTCTTCCCCCGCGCTGACGTACTCTGCGCAGCATCCGCTACAGGACCCGAACACCTCGTCACCAGGGCGAAACCGGGTCACCTGCGCGCCGACCGCCTCAACGGTCCCCGCCACATCCAACCCCGGAACGTAGTGCTTCGGTTTGGGCCATCCCGCCGAGAACCGCGCGAGGTACGGTACGCCCATCAGAATGAAGTAGTCACCCGCGTGAACACCCGCCGCGCGCACACGGACGAGCACGCCGTCACCCCTGATCTGCGGCGTGTCGATCTCCCTGAGTTCGAGCATGTCCGGTGAGCCGTACCCGGTCTGGACGATCGCTTTCATTGCGTTTCCCCGTTCGCCGTCACGTCTTATTCGCAACCCTCGGCTTCTTTGGCTTTCCCTGCCTCGGCGATCTGGTACGCAAGCTTGACGCGCCTTGTGTTCCGTTCGTACCCAAGCAGGGTACCTAGACCAAGACCGCTTCAACTCCGGGAGTGCACCATGAACCGACATCTTCGCCTGGTCATCGCCGCAACCGCCGCCGCCTGCGTCATAGTCGTCGCAGGATGCGGCGGGGGTGCGCAGCAACCGGCCGAGCAGACTCCGCCCGCTTCCCCACCGCAGCAAACCGCACCCGCGAGCCTGTTCGACGAGATCACCGCCGCGAACTACACCCAGTGGACACCGGCGCCGGGCTACGAGTCACGTCAACCCGCAGAAGGGCCGCACGGTGACGAAGTGCAGATCTTCCTCGACCCCTCCGCCGAGAAGGAAATCGCCGCTGGCAGCGAGAGCTGGCCTGTAGGCGCGATCATCGTGAAGGACATCTACACAGCTGGGACGCTCAGCCAAACCGCTGCGATGAAGAAGACCGACAAGGGCTGGTACTGGGGTGAGTGGGGTCCACAGGGACCCGTGGTGGACGAGGGACTCGCGGTGGAGCCGTGCGAGGGCTGCCATGCGGAGGGAACCGACGGCACGCTCGGCGTCAAGCTCAAGTGACGGTCGTGGCTCTGCGGGCAGCGGGCTAGGGGTTCAGGGATCTGGGTCAGGGCGGTCTGTTGCAAGCAAGAACCTCAGCTTCATATAGACCTCCCCCGCCGAACTGTGCCGTGACGCGAGCCTACTCCGCTGGCTCGCCAAGGGGAGGTCTCGCCCGCGTTGGATTGGCTGGTCACCCGCGGAGCGCCCCGCACTCGACGCGATTGCCGAGGAGTCCGCAATGCGTTTGCGCGTCAGAAGCTCACGTACCCAGCCGCTGAACCTGTGAAACCGAGTGATCCAACTCTCGTCCTTCCGCACGAGGACGACGGTCGCCCGGCCGTCGCACGGTGAGTCCGAACACGAGTGGGATGTCCCCCGCCCCTTCGGGCAGCCGCCACATTCCATCACCGTCCTCGACCATGAATTCGAATGCCTTCCATGTGATGACCGGGTACTCGCGCAGCGATTCGACAACGAGCCCGCGCTTGGCAAGTACTCCCAGTATTTCCGAGAAGGTATGTTGCCACGCATAGGAACCCGCGACGAACTCAGCGTCACGATCCGCGTAGGTCTCGTTGTCCACTGAATCCCTCAGCCAATCGTCGCGACAGCGCTGTGCCGCGCGCACTGTCGCAGGCGCGGGTGTCCGAACCGCCCGCGCATGCGGTTGTCACTCGCAGAATACGCCAAGGGGCCGTCAGCCATATACTCCTGACGGTGAAGCGACTTGGCTCGTCACAGCACCGACCACACGGCCGGTCTGAACGCAGCCGCCCCCGTATGCCAGCCTAGTCGGACGGTCTGGCCCTCGGCGACTTCAACGGTGGTACTGCTCGCGTAGGCCTGGCTGAAGACGAGCCATCGGTGGTACGCCTTCAGCGTGTGCTCGCCCGCTGACACTGCCAGCGTGTTGAGCCCCCATATGCCCTGGTGAGGCTCGCCGTCGACCTCGATGATCGGGCGTACCAGGTCCTGAGCCACCGAACTCGGCATGTGACTTGCCATGACCTCGATCGTGCACGTTCCGTCGTCCATGATTCCCCCTCCACATCGTGCTCCGGTGTCTCACGGGCCTCCCCACCTCCCGCGCCTCCCGCGTGCGTCAGTGCCGGCCGACAACCCCGCGTGAGCCGCACGCGCCGCCGACCTGCAACGCGCGCGCTTCTCATCCCAGTCTACCCCGTGATTGTTAGATGTTTCGCTTGTTAGATTCGTCCCGACGCAGCACCGCGTGTACCCGGTGCAACATGAAGCGCCCGCCCCCCTGCGAGGACGAGCGCGGATTCCGAGCGAGCGCCAACGAGACTACATGCCGGTCCAGCCGGAGAAGCCCCGGTGCATGACGCCGGGATTCATCGTGCCGCTGAACCCGCCCATTGCCTGGGCCATCGCAGCATGATGCTGGCCGTAGGCCTGGCCGGCACCGTTGGCGCCGGTCGCGAATGCCGGAACAGCGAGAGCCAATACAAGCACGAATGCCGAGGTGAAAGCGAAGAACTTGGTCATAGTCTGCCTCCTCAAAACGGTCACAGAACAATCCTTACTGATTCACTCATGTTTAGCACATTCTATGCCACATCGAGACCGGGCAACGCTGCGCCGATGACCAGCCACCGATTCATGCCGGATGCGCGAAGTCTCGGCGCGACGTAGCCCCAATACGTCGGCAAGCTCCGCCAGAGCCTGCGTGGCGGGCATCAGCACGAACAGCGCCCGATGACTCTCATGGTCGCCGAGGACTCACGAAGTCGGGTCGATGCCCCTTGCTGGGCATGATCAGCTCGTCGCCTGATCCGAGCCCGATTAGCCACTAACCGAATACCGCGACGAGAATGCAGCACACCAACATCACCGCGACCACGGGTGCCCAGATTCGCCGCTCGCCTGCGCTCGGGGTGATGAGGTTCAGCACGAGTCCGACGGTGAACAGCGCGACGATGCTCCACACGACCCCGGCAGGCGTCGTCCCCCACGGCGCAGCGACGACTCCGGCGGCCGAGAGAACCGCAAGGACAATCAGCGCAAGGATGAACGCTTGGACAACCGCGGCGATCCGCATGCGAACCGGGTACTTGCCGGGGAAAGCTCCCCCCATCGCATAGTCACCCCACGGTGCTCCAAGCGCGAGGGCAAGCTGGAAGGCGATGACACCGAGAGTGATGAGAGCGAACACGACGCCGGCGACCTCTGCGATATCCAAGTCCCGCACCCCCCGGTGTTCCGAACGCGGTGGGCATGACCGCGCCCGTTGACTTACATGGTAGCCGACGACTTGCGAAGTCGGGTCGATGCCATTGTTAGTCAGACCTCGCCGAGACGTACTTCACGTCCGCCATGCCTTCGAAGTGGGCATCCTGCGTCCAGAGTGTCGCGCCCCCCGAGCGTACCGCCGACAGGATAATCGCATCCGCCATAGGTAGACGGGCCTCGACACTCAGGCGAGCCGCGACAAGCGCCGAAGCCGCCGACAGCTCGACGACCTGACCCTGCTGCATAAGGGCAGCCGCTTGCAGCGCGGCGCTTTCACCACGGTCGGCAAGCACGCGCTTGAAGACCTCATAGATGCTGATGGCCGGAACGAGCAGCGACTCGGCATCCGATAGCGGCGCGGAGAAGAACTCCGCGTTGCGCCCGTTGCCGAAGTACTCGAGCCAGCCTGAAGCAACGCGGGCTCTCGATCCGTGCGATCGCCCGCCAGCTGTCACGATCGCCGTCCACGATCAGCCGAGAGCTCTTCCGCAACCGCACCCGACATGACGGCGCCTACCGCTATGCACTGGCCGAGTCCTACTCCCGCACACGCCGTTCTCGACGCACCAACCGTTCCGCGCGATGTTCAATCCCCTGAACTGAGAGTAGACCCCCGAATTCTTACGGGCTCCGATGTAATGCGGAGGTGCACCCATGAGGAGGAACGGGGTGGCGAGATAGGGTAGGGTGCCGCAAGATCGTGGCGCAGACGCATCGCGTTCACGAACACGCAGCTAAGTCCGGTCATCCTCCTGCGGCACCGCGGTGTCGATGCCCGGGAGAAATCCACGCATGCTGTCAATGTCGGCTGATGGTGACGCCTCGAGTGCGAGATCCGTGGTTCCAGAGATTCGATCGGATGAGTGTCTGGCGACATAGTCGCGCACCGCTTCGGTACAGAGCCGGTCGAGCGACCACCCGAGCCGACGCGCCATCTCCCCCGCAGCGGCGAGCAGATCGTCCGGGATGTCGACGGTCGTCTTCACTCTCGGATCTGACCGCGATCGCGCAGATACTCGACCGTGGTCATTTCGGTCATCGCCTTGAGAACGTCGGCCACGGCGACGGCGATGACGCAACCATCGCCACTCTCGGCAGCAGCTTCCAGATAGGCGGCCATGTCGGCTTTGTCGCGAAGGTATGTGCTGAAATCCCACGCCGACATTCCCTGCCCCGAGCTCATGAAGAAGCGATCTCTGACTTGGCGGTCGACGTCGTCGTCGTGCTTCGGCTTCTTGAGATCCTCTTTGGTGATCTCGACGATCCCCAGACGATTGCCGAGGACCGCAGCTGCCGCCTCAGCGACCTTCTTGTTCTTGAAGGGCGTTGCATGGAGTAGGTCGTCTGTGTAGCAGTTGGTTTCCACGCTGTAGAACATGCGGGCGATGTCGCGCTCGTGCAGTGGCACGTCCGTATTGAGGATGCGGCTCACGATGACCCACCGAAGAGGGTCCTTCACATCCGCCATCCGTCGTTGCAGCTCCTCGATGAGCTCGGGCTCGAGCGGCTCGTCCTCGCGCATGGATAGCCGGGTGTCGGGATTGAGGGGCGTGATGACGTCCAGCTCGTCGACGATCCGCTCTCGGGCGCACCACAGGTCTCGCGCCCGCTGCCAGAACAACCACCCGTCCGCGGCGCCGCCGAACAGCCTCGCGAGCCGCAACGCCATGTCGGCGTCGAGCGGCTCAAGGCCCGCGAGCAGATGCTCTACCCGCTCAACCGGAAGCCGGATGGCCGCGGCAAACTCCTCGACGGTCAGTTCGTAGTCGTCGAGGAACTCCGATTGCAGCATGGCGCCGGCCGGTTCCGGCTCGAACCGTCTACGCATGTGCCGGCCCTGCCGTGCAAGCGACAGATGCTGGGCTGATGACCCACGTACGCGCATGCACGCGCTCAGGAGGCTTCGGCAGTACCACGATGTGGATGTCCTCGCCAAGCAGGTTGAGGTACTTCACCAGCCGGTCCAACGAGAAGCCATCGACGGCGCCGCTCATCAACGCTGAGATCCTCGGCTGCGCAGTGCCGAGCAACTTTGCCGCTTCTCGCTGGGTAAGACCGCGTGCCGAGACGATCTGGGCGATTTCGCGGGCGAGCGCCACTCGCACGGCGCGCGGCTCGTGGTCGGCGTCGTGGACGGAATCATGTTTGGTCATCGGTCCTCCTTCATCGCGGCATTCAGCAGGTGGCAACGTCGATGCATGCTGCGCGCCTCGGCTAAGTCGGCGTCGCCCTGCAGGTTCATCCAGAACTTGGCCAAGTTGCCGAACAAGCGGCTCAGCCGAAACGCGAAATCGGCGTCGATTGACGGCGGCGGTAGTCGGCTTCGTCAACCGTGGCACCCTTGAAGGCGCCGAGAAGTGCGCGGGCGCTGGGGGCGTTTGGGGACGGCTCAGATGGCGTGCTGCTCAGCCCACGGACGAGCTCGTCTCGCTGTCGCTGCATGAGCTCGTACAGCTCGATTGACACGAGGACTGCAACGGTCTTGCCGCGGCGGGTGATGTAGAGCGGTCGGCCGCTTTCGTTGACTCGCGCGATGCAGCGCGAGAGCCCTCGGCGGAATTCGGTTACGGAGCAGGTTGCGATAGGGCTGGTCGCCATGCCAGGTCCTCTCGGCCGGGTGCGATATACTTGATATGGTATAGCGCGATGTCGAGATCGCGTCAAGCCGGGGAGGAGGAGGCTGGCGACTCTACTGTCCCATCGACCACCGTGTAAAGCGAGACCATTGCAGCCATGCGGCCTCCACAAATGGTGACAGATACGTAGAACGCAATGCGCTTTGCTTGCGGCCGATACGCTACTCTCCCGCAGGACACGCCATTGCCGTCAAGTTGAGGCGCTTAACGCTCAGCTCTCAGTAGATGCAGGCGTCGAGTATCGAAAGCACTTCCTCAAGAACCGGTTCCGGCGCTGTCCCGATGCGCTTGACGCTGCGGGCCCGGTAGTCGACGGACTTCACCTGTTCGACCATCACTACTCCCGTGACAGCCTCGCCGTCAGGGATTGGGACGTGGAAGGGAAAGTCGCGCCGAGTGTTCGTCACCGGGCACGCGATGCAGAACCCCGTGGCCTTGTTGAACAGATCATTGCTCACCACGAGCGCTGGGCGCCGACCGCGCTGCTCGTGTCCGGACTGCGGGTCGAACGTCACCGCGACGAAGTCCCCTTTGCGAGGGACATATTCCGCCACTTACCACACCTCGCGGCCGGCCGGAGGACCCCAATCGAGCTCTTCGGGCTGGTAGCCCTCAGGAATGCGCCCGACGAGCAGCTCGAGGTCGAGTCCGCCCCTCACGCGGCGCGCCGGTGTGATAACGAGCAATCCGTCACGGACGGTGACGTCGACCTGGTCGCCCACGTCGATCCGGGCGTCTGAGAGCAGTTCCTTGCTCAGGCGAAGACCCTGACTGTTGCCCCACTTCTGGACTTTGGTGATCATATGGTACCTCCAATGGATAGCCGAAGTATATCCACGATGGTGCTAGCGAGTCAACGGTGCTGCTGTAGCGCTAACGTGTGTGGCATGACCTGCAACGCAGGCGCCTCTCTTCCGCATTCTACATTCTGGTTGTCAGGTGATGCCTTTGTTAGACGGGTAGCATATCTGTGCTACAGTGGAAATCCACTCCCGAGGAGGACCGAATGACTCAGGCGATGAGGCTCAGAAGGGCCGGCGGCTCGATCAGCGCGACGCTGCCCAAAGACATGGCCGACCGGCTCAAGCTCGAGGCCGGAGATACCGTGTTCGCCATAGAGACCGAGCGTGGCATCCTGATCACGCCCTACGACCCCGAGACCGAAGAAGCTCTCGCCATCGCCACCAAGGTCGCACGCAAGTATCGCGGTGCACTGCGCGAGCTGGCCAAGTGACAGCGGCGGACCCCCGAGAACCCCGATGGCTGGCGCGTCTGGTCGTCGACGCCATGCATCACGACCTGATCTCGACCCACGGCGGACTGCCGGGACTGCGCGATGAGAAGCTGCTGGAGTCGGCTCTCGCGTGGCCGCGGCAGGCGTTCGCATACGGAAGCACCATCGACGTGGCTGCGCTTGCAGCGTCCTACGCATACGGAATCGCGCGAAACCACCCGTACCACGATGGCAACAAACGAATCGCGTTCATGGCGATGGCGGTATTCGCCGAACTCAACGGATTCGAGCTCGCAACCACCGAGACCGAAGTCGTCGACGCGATGCTTAAGCTTGCCGCAGGTGCGCTTGAGGAAGAGCAACTCGCCCAGTGGCTACGCGCCCGGCTCGTGCCGCTCGACGACTGACACTCCGTCTAACGTGTTAGGCATGAGCAGCGCCCATTGACTTACATGGTAGCCGACGACTTGCGAAGTCGGGTCGATGCCTTTGTTAGCGATCGCGGATTCAGATACTAAGTGCAACACCCCTAGCCCGGGTGGGCGAGGCAATCTGGCACACTTCAGATTCCTCCACTCCGCCAAGAACAGGGGAACCATGCATGAAGTATCGCCAGATCACCTCAGGTGAAAGATACGCT
>JBBREQ010000041.1:0-19467 GCA_038202795.1 Coriobacteriia bacterium
CGCCTCAAGGTGCCAGACGCCGTCCCAGAGCTGTTTGGCTTCGACCGGGGTTGGAAGCCCACCGTATCGCCCGAGTTCATCAATGGCGGTCGCGAAGCGCTGGAATATCGCGGTGCGAGAAGGCCGCCCGCGTCGTGCGCGATCCTGCGAAGAATTTGTCATCGTGACCTCTCAGAAAATCAACAATGACAACTTAGCAATTTGTCGTCGCTCTTGCCAGCTAAATCAACAATGACAAATTCGAGTGAAGAGGGAGTATACGTCCTCGAGAAGGATTGTGGGCTGGTCAGAGGACGACCGCCTCACACGCTTCTGAGCTGCGGCTTTGCTCCCGCGGCCTAGTTTCCAGTGAGCAGTACCACAGCCCGATATTCGCCGGGCACTTGGGCACCAAATCGGGCACCAAGTCGGATTCTGAACAAAAGGGACTGCTGAGAGGCGCTCGGGCCTCGATAGCACGCACTCTGACCTGCGGTTTTGTCATCGGAGAGACTTCAAGAGGCCGTGATCTGTCGCCCGATTCCAGGCACGCAACAGGGATTTTCAGGCCTCTGAACTGCGAACAAATGGTGCCCCCAAGGGAATTCGAATCCTGATTGTGCTTGTGCTAATAGGCCATACACGGCTTGAAGAAGTGCTTGTCCTCTTTCGCTATATGCACGGGATAGAACTCGATCAACGTCCGCAGCGACGACTCGATCTCGTCTATGGCCGCTTCGCTCCCAGCGGCATATCGATTGTTTGCATCGACCAGCTGGCGTGTGACACCCCGCGCGTACACGTGGTCATCGATCAACTCCTGCATTTCCTTCGCAAGTTGCGGATCAACATCCTTCTCTGCAAGCCGACGGAACAGGATGTCCTCTTCTTTGCCATGGTGACAGCGGTCGGCGTAAGTGCGGGTGAAGTCCACCGCCACGGCGATCAGAGCGGGATCCGTGCTATGCCTGTCTGTAATCGATTCGAGTTCGGACTTGATTACCGCGATCATGCGCTCTATGACGCGATGTTCCTTCATGAGCGGTCCTGCTGGTGAACGACCCGGCATGATCCCCCCTCCGGTGTGTGGGTTTAACTTGCCTATTCCCCTATGCGTTCCCACCCATCGGCAACGGTGGCGCCTCAAGGCACCACTCGAGTTCAGAATCCCGTTCGCTCAGCCAGCGCTGACCCGATTGCGACCGGAGTCTCTGGCAACGTAGTGCGCGGCATCCGCGCGCGCGACCAAGCTGTCCGCGGTATCGGTCGGGGCCGACGAAGACAAGGCAGTCCCTGCGCTCACGGTGACCTGGCAGTCGAAGCTAGGAGGCAACGGGCGGAGTCATCAACCTCGGCCCTGGTCAGATGCTCCGGAAGCCATGAGGTAGAGGCTCGCGGCGGAGCGATAAGGTCGCCACGCCTCGGCACGCTCAACTAGCTCCTCCCGACTCGTGGGCCGTCCCAGACCCATCATCTTCCCCGCAGCGGCCCGGACGCCCAGATCATCGGCAGCGAGGATGTCAGGCCGAGCCAGCGCGAACATGAGGAACATCTCGGCCGACCACGGCCCCACACCGCGAAGCCGCATCAGCTCGGACTTGGCTTGCTCGTCACCGAGCTCCTCGAGTCCCTCCGGATCGAACTCCCCGCTGAGGAATCGTCGGGCGATGTCGCGAACGTACGACGCCTTCTGGCGGGACAGCCCTGCCTCACGGAGTTCACCATCGTCGGCTGAGGCGAGGGCCTCGGGCGTGATATCGAACGCGGTCGACAGCCTGCCGAATATAGCGCGAGCGGCCCGCTCAGACAGCTGCTGGCCAACGATCGAGCGAACCAGCGCGACGAAGGGATCCGACGGGGGCGAAAGGCTAACCACGCCTACGCGGCTGATCACGACGCCGAGCGCAGGGTCGGCGGTGGCGAGCGCGACTGAGATGGCATCATCGAACGCGTACTGTATCAAGAGACTCATACTCCTAGTATGCCCAGAGGCTCTTTGGGCGAGGCAGCCGTACGTGCTCGCCGTGAGTTTGCCCCGCAGCTAGGCTGGGCAAGACCCAAGTTCGCGCAATGAAGTGATGGAGGCGATGAGATGAGTGCAACAGATGATCTCCGATCAGAGCACGTGGGTGTCGGTCGGATGCTCGGCATCATGGATGTGATGGCCGAACGAATCCGGGCGGGCTCTCACCTAGGCGAAGGCGATCTGGCCCAGGTAGTCGAGTTTCTTCGGGTGTTCGTTGACCAGTGTCATCATGCCAAGGAGGAGCAGCTGCTCTTCCCGGCGCTCCGAGACGGGAACGTCACCGCCGCCGAGGAGATCCTCGACGTTCTGACTGCGGAGCACGCCCAAGGGCGCGAGCTTGTAGCCAGGATCGCATCGGTCGCCGATTATCGTTCTGGCAGCGGAGAGGACCCACGGAGCACCGAGCTCGCGCAGGCCATGGCGGAGTACACGAAGCTGCTGCGCGATCACGTACACCGAGAAGAGAACGATTGCTTCAGCGTCGCAGACCGTGAGCTGCCTGCGTCGGTGCAAGACATGCTCATCGAGGGGTACGAGCGCATTGAACGCGACATCGTCGGAGAAGGTCGGCACGAGGCCTTTCATGCGTTGCTCGACCGGCTGTCGTCTGACTACCCCGGATAACGGTAGGCTAAGAAGTGGGCATCTTGCGTTCAGTCGTGCGAGAGCTTCGCCCTCTTCTTGAGAACCTCGGTCAGCACGTCAGCCTCGTTGTGCTGCTCGTCCTTGGCGCCGAACAGAATCGTGACCGTCTTCCGGTGACGTTCAATGTCGCCGATCAGATCCAGCAACTCTTCGTGCGATGAAAGCTCCTTCTCGTAGAGCTCCTGGAACTGAGGCCACTTCTCTACGTCGTGGCCGTACCACTTGCGAAGCTCGGTCGTAGGGGCGATGCGACGAAGCCAGAGGTCGACGTGAGCCGACTCCTCCGACACCCCCCGCGGCCACAGCCGATCCACCAGGATTCGGTAGCCATCGGCTTCGGAGGACGGCTCGTAGATGCGCTTCAGTTTGATGCTCATATGCCAAAGACCTCCACCTTCGACGTTCGGCGGTCTTACCGCTTACCCAGGCAGTAGTAATATGCACCGAGCCCGTGCGTAGCCCAGACCGTACAAGAGGGGCATTGACAGCGTTTGTCGTCGTCAAGGTCTTTGCAGTTCGAGCTGCTCACAGTGCTTGAGCAGTACAACTCAATCATGTCGGTGGTATCAGGCCTCTTGAAACCGTGCCTCTTGGCGACATCAGTGCTCTCAAGCTCGCCCATCTCAATGTCGAACGCCTCAGGATGAGCCGGGTACTCGGCGAGGACGTCGCCAGTCGCGATTCTGCCCTTCTCCCAGCCCGGTCTCTTCACGGCCGTGCACTCACTGTCAGCCTGAACCGGGCAGACCGGGCAGAGGCACTTCGTCGAGTTGTCGATGTTGAGCTTCACTTCTTTCATGTCAGCCCACCTCCTCAGCGCTACCGCGCGTGCAGTAGTACGTGTTGCCGAGGGCCTGCTTCAAGTGGATCGAGCAACCCGGGCACAGGCAGGAATGATCCTCACTCATGTCGTCGCAGACCGACTTGCCCACGGAGCAGTAGATCCCCGGCATCACTTTGGGCTCCGGCAACGGCCCACCCTTCTCCAGAGCCTCGAAGACCGCTCCCAACGCCTCCTCTTGGCCGTGCGTACATGCGCTCTGTCGGTTAACCGGACAGCCACCGCACAGGCAACGGTTGTAGTTCTCGAGGTCGTAGCTCACCTTGGTCATCTGTTCCGCCTCCGTTTCTCCGCATATCCCGCCGGGCGACAAGCCCTTCGTCTTCGCCTAGTGTTAGGGCCGAGCTGGCTGCAAGCGGCTCCGCGCCCCCTTAGATCCGACGCAGCAAGCGTCGCAGCCTCAATGAATTACCCACCACCAGCAAGCTACTGCCCGCCATCGCAGCAGCCGCAATGCCTGGCGTGATCATCCCGAATGCCGCAAGCGGCAGCGCGATTGCGTTGTAACCGATGGCCCACCCGAGGTTCTGACGGATGATGTGTCGTGTCTGCGTCGAGGCATCCAAGAACCAAGGCACGAGTCCGAGGTCCGCTCGGCTCAGTACGATGTCCGAGGTGTGTCCGGCGATGTCAGACCCACCCGCTACGGTCACGGAGAGATCGGCGCGGGCGAGAGAAGGAGCATCGTTGATGCCGTCACCCACCATCGCGACCCTTTCACCGGTCGCCTGGAGCTTGCCAATCGCATCGGTCTTCATTTCGGGGGTGAGCCGCGCTTCGTAATGCCCGATGTCTAGCTCATCGGCGACCGAGCGGGTCGTGGCCTCACCATCACCCGAAAGCAGCACCGGCCCGAGACCGCGTGCCGCGAGCGCACGCACAGACGTATGGGCGGTCGGATCGATCTCATCGCGCAGTGCGATGAAGCCTGCGACTACGCCGTCCTTGGCGACCCATACGACCGTCTCGCCGCTGGCTTCGCGCGCGGTGGCCGAAGCCAACATCTCGGCCGTCGGCTCCTGCCCCATGAGCTCAAGCCGCCCGACAGCCACGCGCTCGCCGCTGCCCTCAAGCACGGCAGTCACGCCGAGCCCCGCCTGCGACGTGAACGAGTGCGCTGTAGGAGGTGCCCCACTTGCGGACACGATTGCTCGCGCAAGCGGATGTTCGGAGAACTGCTCGGCGGCCGAGGCGAACGAGAGTAGCGTGGACCGCGGTTCCCCGAGCGTCTCGGTGACCTCGAGGCGACCGAGCGTGATGGTTCCCGTCTTGTCGAACGCGACGACACTCATCTGTCCGGCGGTCTCGAGCGCGGCGCCGTTGCGCACGATTACGCCTTCGCGCGCGGCGCTTCCCAGGGCGACGCTGATGGCGAGTGGCGTCGCGAGACCAAGCGCGCAGGGGCATGCCACGACGAGCACGGCCACGGCGGTGATAAACGCGTGCGCGGCCGAGGCACCCGCAAGTGCCCATCCGATCCCGGTCACCAATGCCAAGCTGACGACGCCAATCGTCAGCCAGAGCGAGACGCGATCGGCAAGGCGCTCGACAGGCGCGCGGGTCTCAAGCGTGTGCTCGACGAGCCCGCGAATGCCCGCGAGCCTAGATGCGCCGACATCATGCTCGACGCGAGCTGTCAGAGCGCCGTCAACGACGAGTGTGCCGGCCCAGATGGTATCGCCTTCGTGCTTGACCACGGTTCTCGACTCACCAGTCAGCAGCGATTCGTCGGCATGGCCATCGCCCGAGAGGACGATTGCATCTACCGGCACGCGTTCACCGGGTTTCACGACGATGTGGTGGCCGGGCGTCAGCTGCCGCGCCGGCATCTCAAGGAGCGAGCCGGAAGGGCCGAGCACCCAGGCTCGGTCGGGCTGAAGCTCCATCAACCCGCGCACATCGCGGCGAGCGCGAGCGCCACCTGCCATCTCGATATAGCGCCCGAAGATAACGAATTGCACGATCATCGACACGGAGTCAAAGTACGTGGAATGCCCTCCGACGGCCGTGGCCCACACGCTATAGGAGAACGCTGAAAGCGTCCCCAACGCGACGAGGGTATCCATGCCCGGATGACGGGACCGCAGCTCCAGCATGGCGCCCCGCAAGAAGGTGAAGCCACCAAAGAACAGCGCCGGCGTAGTGAGGACGAGTGCCAGCAACTGCAAGACGCGCACCTGACCAGAGGCCGTGTCACCAGCCGAGTACGCCGGATAGAGTCGCACGATGTAGAGCAACATGACCTGCATACCAAAGGCGATCGCCACGATCACCTGAATGAGCAGACGCTCCTCGATACTGCTGGATTTCTCAGATTCGGCCGTCCCCGCAAGCGTGGGGAGGTAGCCGAGTTTCTCGATACGACGGATGAGCTCATCGAGGTCGGTTAGGCGAGGGTCGTAGTCGATTCGCCCCTTCCCAGCCGCGAAGCTGATCTGCGCGTCGACTACCCCCTTGCCCTGCCTGAGCACCTTTTCGACGACCTTGGCGCACGAGGCACACCACATGCCATCAAGTGTGAAGAAAGCGGTGGCGACGTGCAGCCCAAGTCGTTCGGCGAAACTCCGACGGCGAGCGAGCGCATCGGCAAGCACCTCATCAAGCATGTGCGCATCGAAAGCGTGCTGGTACAGTCGCGCACAGTCCTCGGTATCGAAGCAATGCTCGACACCGCCGACGGTGCGTCGTAGAGGGACGGCTGTGATCTCCATCCCGCAGAAGTCGCAAGCAGTGCAATCGGTCACGTGCGCGCCGAGAACGGCCCGCTGCCGACTTCGGCATACGTGCGGATCGTGATGTCTTCGCTGCTCACATGCGGCTCGAATTCCTCGAAGAGATGGTCCTCGAGGATCGTCGACTTTCGATGTCCTTCGACGTCGCTCCATTCGCTCCATTCGCTCCGAGCGATGATCCGAGTCTTCTCGGCGTCATCCACCGAGTACCACGCATCGGCAAATACGAATCCCGACTGTACGGGAAGCCGGATCTTCATGTAGCCGACCAGCCTCTCAAGCGATTGGCCGATTTCGATTTGCGACATCTGGTCAGGACGTATTTCGAAGGAAATCTCATATACGTACGGCATCTCCCATCACCTACCCGGGCTCCAATAGAGGAACAGGTAGACGAAGTACCATACGATCACCACGAGCATGATGATCGACACCATGAAGGGAATCCCGCCACCGGCTTCCGAGATGACACCGGCGAAGCTGTCGATGAAGCCGTCGGGACGCACAATCTGGGTTTCGTTGACCTCGTCAGAGGGGCGATGGCCCTTCTCTCCGGCCTTGTCGGTAGTCGCGTTGTACTTGAACGCGAATGACAAAGCTAGGCCGAGAAGCACGATAGTCCCCGCAATCACGGAGAATATCTCCGGACCGAGTCTCAGCACGTTGTCAGGCACGTCTCAGGCCCCCTTAGCTCTCGTCTGGCGGCCAGGCCAGTCTTTGGGTTCGCCTTCGTTGAAAGGGATGCGTTTCACGGCTTCAGCATCATCGAGCTGCCCGGAGTAGATCGCCCACGCCAGAAGCGCTATACCGAAGATCGCGACGAACCCCATCCATCCCGCTACTATCTGCAGTCCGAAGCTCATCGGCACATCACCCTCCCCACGTTCCGCCGGTAAGTTCGATCGTGTACGCGGTGACGTTCCAAATCTCAGTCTCGGTAAGCAGCGGCTGGAATCCGTACATCATCGTGTGGGGGATTCCACCTCGCACGGCAGAGAATATGTACGCTTGACTCATGCTGCGGGGAAGGGCAGATGGTCCGCCACCTGCCAAGCTCATGGTCCCGGGACCGTTGCCCCCGCCGTTTTCGCTGTGGCACGTCGCGCACCAGTCAGCCCAGATCTGCTTGCCGGCATTCGGATCGATCTTCGCGATCTCGTCTTCGAAGATGCCCGGGTCGGTACGAACATAGTCGATCGGCACGTCGCCTTTGCCGTAGTGAGACTGGCTCGCGGCCGCGGGCATTCCGGTCGTGAACGAATCCTTAAGGTATTTCACGTCGCGCCAGCGCATGTTGATGTCGAGGAACTCGCCCCACGTCGGCATCGCCGTGCCGCGAATGCCGTTGGTGATCTTGCCGAGCGTGTTGCCGTCGTAGCGGTCCTTGATACCGAGAACCGTGCCGGCGAGCGCCGTTGTGAGGTTCGCGGGCTTGGGGTTGAGGTACGATCCGGCAGCGCCGGAGCCGTCGCCGGCAAGTCCGTGACAGTGCGAGCACATGATGAGGAACTGCTGACGACCTGCGTCGTAGCTCGTGCTCGCGGGCATCGTCATGCTCTTCATGGTATCCGTCGCATCGAAACGCTCGTTCTCCGGGGGCGCGGGCGGGGCCGGTAGGGTCTGCGTGAACATCGTTCGTATGTATCCGACGAGTTGCCAGCGCTCCTGCTCCGTGTAGACGACCTTCCATGTGGGCATCGCGGTCCACGGCACGCCCTCGCTGATCCGCCAGTAGTAGTCAGCATCCATGTAGGAGTCGTAGTCCGCAGGACTATCGAAGTTGGGCGGAACCGGCTCGATACCAGCCCGGAAGATGCCCTCTCCTGTAGCGGCATCGCCATGGCAGACCATGCACTCACGCGTCCAGATACGCTTGCCGGCGTCGATGCTGTTCACGCTGACGGGGAGCGGATTCTTCTTGTCGTACTCCGGCGGCGGATCGCCCTCGTCCGGGTCGCGCTCGAAAGGTTGTGAGTACACATTCTGGATGTAGCGGATGACATTCCAGCGCTTGCTCTCAGTCAGAGATTCCTTCCACGGAGGCATGACGGAGCCTTGGACGCCCTCGGAGACATGCCAGAAGAACTCATCATTCGACATCGTGTTGAAGGGCTCTGCCTTGTAGTTCGCTGGCGTCACGATGAGCGTGCCCCCGTAGGTACCGAGCCCGTTTCCGGCACAACCGTGACATGTCAGACAATGCGAAGCGTAGATGAGCTTGCCTTCGTACAGCCCGGATTGCTTGAACGTCGGCCACCCCTGCGGCGTAGCGTTCGGATCGATCGACTGCTGCACCTGTGGCTGAGTCGGAACCGGCACATTCTGATACGCGACTGGTGTCTGAATCATGAACTCGGCGGCATTGCGATCGCCGAGATAGAACAAGTACTCCGAGATTGCTCGCGCATCCTTATCGGACAGGAAGTTGAAGTTCGGCATCACCGACATCGGCGAGTACTGCCGGGGATCCTTGAGGTGATCGATCTCCCACTGCTGGCTGCGCTTGCGACCGAGGTAGGCGAGATCTGGACCGGTACGGATCGAGCCAAGGATAAGCGGCTGATCATAGGCGTAGTCGCCGCCCTGGGACACGGGCCCCATTGCGTTGTCGACCTCTCGAACGTACTGCGTGTGGCAGTAGTTGCAACCATTCGAGTAGTACAGCGCCCGGCCGAACTCCTGCTCGGGCGTGTAGAGGTGCGCAATCATGGTTGTAGGCGGCTTCCACACCAAGGCCGGCGTGAAGACCGCGACAGTGATTACCGAGAGAACGACAGCGATTGAACCCCACAGAACGATCTTGAACGACATCTTCATCGGGCCATCACTCCCCCGCCACGGCCGCAGCCGAAGCTGGGATTTCGGTGATGCGTACCTTCAGATCCGGCAGCTCGAAAGGGTGCCGGACAACAGCTGTGGCAAGAATGTTGTAGGCGAACATCACGAAGCTCGTCACGATGAGCGCGCCGCCCATGATTCGGACCGCGCCCCAAGTGCCGAGGAGGGGCAGGACGGTCCACACGGGCATACCACCGTGGACCCACGCCATGCCCTGGATTCCGCCGTTCACTACGAAGCTCAGGATGAAGGCTGCCGTACCGATCACGTAGAGCGCGTACTGAGCTCGCGCCAGCCTGCGGCTGTAAAGCGAGCAGCCGAGGGCTCTCGGCAGAACATAGTAGGCCCCCGCAATACAGCACGAGGCCGAGAAAGACATCAGACCGAGCATGGCGTGGCCCGGTACGTATTGTGTGAAGTGGGTGATCTCGTTGACTCCTCGCAGCGCCTCGTTGGTGCCTTGAAACGAAACGAGAATGTAGGCGGCCCAACCGGTGAGCACATACAGCAAGGGGACGCTCGATCTCACGTGTGACCAATTCCCTCTCATGGTCAACATGATGTTGAACAGGGTCGCCACGACTGGAATCACCATTCCGATGCTCTCGGCGACCGCCACCGTCTTCAGCCAGTAGGGAATGGGTGCCCAAAGCAGGTGGTGAGCACCGACCCCCGTGTAGAAGACCAAAGTCCCCCAGAAGGCGATGAGGGAGAGCGAGAGGCTATAGAGCGGCGTCCCCGTCTCCTTTGGGACGATGTAGTAGATGACTGCGAGGAGCCCAAGCGTGAACCACAGTCCCAACACGTTATGACCATAGAACCAGTTGAGGGTCGCGTCGTTGATCCCCACCAAAGCGCCGGCGGGAACGACCCACATGACGTTGCCGATGAAGTACACCATCGGAAAGAGCGTGACCGTCGCGATGATGAACCACAGACTCGCGTACAACTTGGGCTCGACGCGATGGTGGATGGTCGTGAGGATGTTGAACGCGTTAGTGAGCAACACGACCATGACGGCGACGTCCACGCCCCAGATCATCTCGGCGTATTCACGGCTCTGGGTGTGCCCGTACAGGATTGCGGTGATTCCAATCGCCACCGACATATTCCAAGCGATGACACCAAAGTTGCCGAGAAGTTCGCTGTAGATCTTGCGTCCGGTGAGCCGAGGCACCATATAGAGCCAAGTGCCCATCATCGCGCCTGAGAGCCACGCGAAGAGCACCGTGTTCACGTGCGCTTGACGCAGGCGTGGAAACACCAGCTGCGCGACGCCCTTTGCGAAGTCCGGGAACACGAACTCGATTGTGAGCAGAAGTCCGAATACGGTACCGATCACGAGCCATACCGCTGCAGATAACAGGTAGTTTGTCGCGGCGCTGTTGTCCCGCTTGAGCCAACCCATTACGAGATGACCTCCTCCTACTTGCCCCGTGCGAACGCGCAGCCTTTGCGCCCAGGACCCCGTTTCGGTATTTCCCATTCGCGAGCGATGGAAAACCGGGAGCGGATGCGGCCTCCGGAATCGGAGTCGGATCCAACAGTTCCAAGCCGTAGCCGACCTCGGCTATCCTGCTGCAGCTAGTCGCCATCGTCATGAACCGTTTCGGACGCAAAGAGCACGCTCGCGACGCACCCTCGGCCCCAACTATCGATCGTCAGTGACACGCATGGGAGACAGCACCAGCGGTTCGGCAGGGCGAACGGTTCTGCCGCTGCAATCGTCGCTGTACAGGTCAGTGCTGGCCTGGGAGCCACACATTCGCGCGAAGGTGAAGCCCGTGAATCTAGGACTCGGGCGGAGGCTGCGCCCCCCTCAGGAAGAGCCACTCTCCGCCAAAGACCGCGATGAAGATGGCTACCGCAACGGCGATCAGAATCAAGTCGCTACCGACCTTGACCCACACGAGTCCCGCCAAGACCGCTATGTCGAGAACAATCGCGACGGCGGGGATCCAAAGTCGGGCCTCGGTTTCCTCGCGCACCCTGAAGATCAGCCCCCAGTGCACTCCGATGTCCATGACGAGGTATACGATGGCGCCGAGAGCGGCAATCCTCGAGAGGTCGCCCAGGATGGTGAGCACGATCGCGATCGCCACGGTGTAGACGACGGTGTGCTGCTGCACATCCCCCGGCATACCGAAGTGGCTGTGCGGCACCAGCCTCATGTCGGTCAGCATCGCAAGCATACGAGACACGGCGAAGACACTTACCATAACCCCTGTCGCAGTGGCGACCACGGCAAAGACGACGGTGAACCACATACCGGCATTGCCGAAGAAGGGTCGTGCGGCCTCCGCGAGTGCGTAGTCGCGCGCATCGACGATCTGGGCTACGGAGAGCTGCGAGCTGACGGCGAGCGCCACGAGCAGGTAGAGCACCGCGCAGAGCACGATGGAGATGATGATCGCGCGACCCACGTTCTTGCGCGGATCAACGAGCTCCTCGCCTTGATTCGTGATCGTGGTGAATCCCTTGTACGCCAACACGCCGAGCGCCACAGAAGCGAGCACGGAGACGGAATCGACTTCCGCTCCCGACCCGGACAGAGCGGTCGGCCCCCACCCCGAGAACCAGAGGATTCCGCCGACGAAGACGACCAGGCCACCGATCTTGAACGCGGCCGTCGCCAGCGAGATGCCCTGGACGAGGCGGGTCCCCACGAGATTGACCACAAGCGCAGCAAGCAGAAGTCCCACGCCAAACACCGATACAAGTGGGCTACCGGATGGGACACCGAACGGCCGCAGCGCATACGTGCCGAACGTGCGCGCCACAAGGCTCTGGTTGAGGACCATGGACAGGTACATGAGCAGAGCCATCCCCGCCGTGAGCCAGCCCATCCCGTACGACTTCTCCAGGAACATGGCGATACCACCCGCAGACGGGAACGCGTGGGCCATCTTCACATATGAGTACGCGCTGAAACCGGCGACGATCGCCGCCAACACGAACACGACAGGGAACAGCCGCCCCGCGAGTTCCGCAATCTGACCAGTGACGGCAAGAATGCCGGCACCTATCATCACGCCGGAGCCAAGCTCCAAAGCCCCAGGAAGAGTGATGCTATCCTTCCGATACCGCGGTGATCGCGACCCGCCTTCGACGCTCATCGCATTCGCCGCAAGGAACGATGCGGAATCGACGAACGGCGTACGAGCCGACACTCGCAGGAGTCTGCTAGTCGCCTAATTGCGAGAGCCTCTTCTGGGCAGTATCCCATGCGCCCTCGAAGCGTACCTTGGCCTCGTCCCACATGTCCTCGCCTGAATCCGCCATCTCGGCAAGACGCTGCTTGGCCGAATCGTATGCATCAGATAGGTCGTCGACCTTCTTCGCCATCTCGACCTTTGCGTCCGCAGACGCGCCTGCTGCACGAGCTCTGAGAACGTCCAGCTTGGCCTTCATCTCATCGAGCTGCGCCTCGGTCTTCTGCTTGTATGCCTGCCGTTCCGCGTCGGACACAAGAATCACTCCCTTGATGGTGTTCGCCGGTCAGATCGAGGCCCTGATCGCCCCGCATTCAGTGGCCCTATTTGTAGTACCTACCCCAACTGGAAAACGACACCGCCGGCGAAATACGGTGCAGAAACCGCCTTTGAACTGCGGTTGTGTTCTCTACTTGGCCCTCGGGAGGACACGACTTGGTGCCCGATTTCAAGCGCGCAACAGGGATTCTCAGGTCTCTGACCTGCGGTTTGTGGTGCCCCCGAGTGAATTCGAATCCTGCTTGTGCTTGTGACTGTTGGGACTCGTTGGTACAGCGGAGCTGCGGCGAGTCCCAATAGGTACCAACGAGTCCCAACAGCCACCATGTACTTGGGCACCAAATCAGACACCAAATCCTGGGCGCGAGAAGCGCTGGCTTGCCGATGGCATATGCACCGGCAACACTGGGTACATCTTCCAGGGAGCGATTGAGGTCTCCGTCCTCGGCCTCCTATTTGACAGCGCGACGGCGACCACTGGCCTCTAGCTCGAGCCAGAAGAGCAGACTCTATTCAACATTTCGCGAATCCGGACGACCTGCATCCAATTGAAAGGATCGAAACTATGAAGGCACTGTTCCTGAACTGCACGCTGAAGTCATCGCCGGCTGTGTCGAACACCCAGGCCCTCATCGACAAGGTCGCCGCACTGCTCGCCGAGATGGACGTAGAGTCGGAAACGATCCGGATCGCAGACTTCAACGTGAAGTTCGGCGTCTCCTCCGATGAGGGCCCGGGCGATGAGTGGCCCAAGATCCTTGAGCCGATCAAAGCGTGTGACATCCTCGTCGTAGCGATGCCGATCTGGTTCGGGGTGCGTTCCTCGGTCGCCCAGCTCGTAATGGAGCGACTTGACGGCACGTATGCAGATGGCGACCCGGTGACGGGGCAGTATCCGCTCTACGGCAAGGTCGGCGGCGTCATCGTCACGGGCAACGAGGACGGGGCGCACGACTGCTGCGCGAACACGCTGTTCAACCTGACGCACCTCGGCTGCATGGTTCCGCCCAACGTCGACTGCTACTGGGTCGGCGACGCGGGTCCGGGACCGAGCTATCTGGCCGCTGGCGGCGACAAGCATCTCTACACGAACCGCACCGCACGCTACATGGCGCACAACCTCGTGTGGGGCGCGCATGCTCTGAAAGCGCATCCGTGCCCCACGAACCTCAGGGAGCTCGATGCTGAGGCGAAAGCGGTCAGCCGGTAAGCTAAGGCTGGGCCGGCGTGATCCGAGCGAGTCGCGGCAGTCACCGGGTCACGCGGGTTCGAAGCAGGGGCAGAGTGGGTAACGACAGGTTACGAGGACTCTGCCTCCATTGACCGGTGCGTGAGCCCCGCAAGCGCATCTATCTGGCACGGACGATTGTGCGGTTGTGGGCTCTCATTCTCGCGCCGAATACCGAGGGGGTGATTAAGATGGCGACGATATACCCGGACTGGAAAGAGAAGATCATCTATTCCTCCGATGGTCCCAAGCCGCAGGTTCTGGAGGAGACTGACCAGCTCAAGGTGGTGCTCAGTGGCCTCGCGGGAGGGCAGAAGATCCCAGTCCACCCGGCAGAGCTGGGGATGTACTACTTCCTAGAAGGCACGGGCTGGATGACTGTTGACGAGGAGCGCTTCGCCGTTCAACCAGGAGCGATCGTGATCGTCCCGTCGGGATCGAGACGTGGGATCGAGGCCGAAACGCAGCTGGCCTTCTTGGCGGCGCGGGTGGTGGCGTAGAGGCGGGCTCTCGGGCTACCTCAAGGGCGAGGTGGCGCCCCAAGTTGGCGGACACGTAGAACACCGGACCGGGACAAGGGGCGCGTCTGATGAGATCCGCAATCGGAAAGTGGAACATCGCAGTTGGACTGTGGGTGATGGCCGGGTTCATGCTCTACGGGTTCATCCTGATCTACCTGCGCGACTTCGCACCAGGCAAAGAGGCCTGGATCGCAGGCTATGCAGTCAGCCCGCACTTTGAAGCGCGACTGGCGCACGTCCACGGCAACCTGTTCGCGGTTCTCAACATCGTCATCGGCTTCCTGTTGGTAAAGCTCCCGGTGCGCGAGTCACAAGCCCGGTGGATCTCCGCCTTGGCACTGGGCGGCCTACTGATGCCCCTCGGTATTCTGGGCGAGTTGTATCTTGGGCTGCCGTTCTACTTCGTGCTTGCAGGTGGTCTCTCGATTGTGGCGGCGACAGTCCTGCTAGGCGTGGGCGTGGTTCAGACGAAACTGCCGACGTAACTCGAGCGACTGGCGATTTCATTGGTGCTTACGCCAGCGCCATCGGCGGGGATGGCACCGCCTGCGCTCGGGAAAGTGCGGCCTTGTCTGAGATCGTGGCATTGCACATGATGCGCAGCACGGTGCTTCGAGACAACCCCATCGCTCCCGCTGCCGACCACTCACATCAACGCCGCCAAGTACGGGCCGATCACCGTCTCGACCTCTGTTCACTCGAGCGTAGCGTATGATCTCGAACGGCGCGACGGTTCTCTGCCACCCCAATCACGAATGCGATGGCCATCGCAACGAACGACCTCCCGGCGCCCGCAATTCCGGCTGGCAGAGAGCGCAAGACTCTGCCGGGGAGCGTCATTCCTGCCTCACACGCAGGCTGGCGTTCACTAGGCGGCGAGCGTGCGTGCGTCGCGTGAGGGCGGGAGCACAGCATCACCCCTGTCATGGTCACCAGGCTGTACGAAATGCATGTTCCCGTCCGAGGAGTAATCGGTGACGACAGCCCCCATTCGGAATTGGGAAGTTACTCTTCGGGGCCACTTGCAGGTCTCTCTCAGGGGAATGGATCGGTCATGGAGGACGAAGAACGGGTCGCTCGCGCTCTGGAGCGGCACCCTGGGGCTCACGCCCAGCCAGCGCGCCGCGACGGTCGGCGAAGCCTCGATCTCGTGGAACTACACCACGGTGCTCAGCGTCGCGTTCCTACTGCTGGCCGCCCTGCTCTTGTGGCGGTTCTTCACAACGGGCGGAATGGACATGCTGCGCATGATGGGCGGCTCGCAGCCGGACCCTCACGCCGACGACAGCCACGACGAAACCACCCACGCCCACTTAGGTGCACCACGGGGCTGATGAGCCTCGGGTGTGTGCGCCTGCTCATGCCCATGACCGTCGACAGGAACCGCACTGGCAACGCCCCATTCGCCTCATGGCTCGCACGATGGACTTCGGTCGGACCAGGAGGGTGCTCCATGATCACCGCGGTATTGCTGTGAGCCGGAATCAGAGAAGCAAGATGGGCTTCAACGCCACATGGTCCATGGCAGTGGGCGGCATGGTCGGCGGCGGCATATTCACGGTGCTGGGCGTCATCATCGCACTCGCGGGAGGTCTGGCCTGGCTGAGTTTCCTCTTGGGCGGAATCATCGCGTTCTGCACCGGCTACAGCTACACCTCATTGTCGACGAAGTACCAAAGCGGGGGCGGCGCCTTCGACTTCTTGCGACAGGCCAAACTCGCCGATTTCGCTGGCGGCCTCTCGTGGGTGCTCATCATGGGATACGCGCTCACGATCTCTGTCTACGGATACACGTTCGGACACTACCTCAACGCGGTGGTCGGGGCCGGACCATGGCTCCCGAAGGTTGCAGCCGCCACGCTCATCGTCGGGTTGGTCGCTGTGAACCTTCTCGGCGTGGGGCAGGCGGCATGGCTGGAGATCGTCACTGTCTGGGGCAAGCTGGCAGTTCTGCTTGGGCTGGCTGTGTGGGGGCTCGTGAAGTTCACCCCAGCGAACATTGCATACCCCGCAGCCAGCCCCGGTGGGCTCTCCGGAGCACTGATCGGCTCCGCAGCCATCTTCATGGCATATGAAGGGTTTCAACTACTCACCTACGACTACGACGATATTCGTGATGCGGACCGCACATTGCCTCGCGCAACCCTGTCGGCAATCGTCGCCGTGATTGCCATATACATCCTCGTGACGTTGGGGGCCGCGTCGCTCGTCGGCGCGGACCAGTTGGTTGCCAAGAAGGAGGTCGCCCTCGCGGCGGCCGGTCAGGCGGCAATGGGGTCTGCGGGGCTCGTCCTCGTATCGATCGCGGCGGTCTTCTCGACCGCTTCGGCGATCAACGCGACGCTGTTCGCCACCGCGCGCTTGGCCCGTCGGGTCGCGGCCGACGGCGAACTCCCATCGTTCTTCTGTCACCTCAACGCTCGACGGATGCCGGACCGCTCTCTCATCGTCCTCGGCCTCGCGGGTGCCGGTCTTGCGGTGGTCGGAAACCTGTCGAATCTGGTGGAGGCCGCGAGCCTCGTGTTCTTGTTCACCTTCGTGACGGTCAACGCCGCGGCGTATCGTGAGCACGTGCAGCATTTGTGGCTACCAGCCTCGGGCGCGGTCCTTGGCACCATCGCCATTGTTGGCCTCGTCACACGCCTGGCTATTACCCAACCGCTCTCTTTGGTTGCCATCATGGGAATCGTCGCCTTTGCCATTGGGGGGCAGTTTGTGAAACGGTCGCGCCGTCTCAAGGGAGTTGAAACTGCGGACTGCGATGGGGACGACTAGCGAGCGACGACTCATGCTCGGCTCCTCGGGGAGGCATTCAAGTTCTCCACGGCTTTCGGCACTCGCATCGACGGCCCAAGACCGATTCTACACAGGTAGACCCGCCTGTTTGCACAGGCGGGTCTCCGCAATCTCTGGTGCCCCCAAGGGAATTCGAATCCTGATTGTGCTTGTGACTATTGGGACTACTTGGGACTTGTTGGTACGGCGGAGCTGCGGTGAGTCCCAATAGCTACCAACGAGTACCAACAGTCACCATGTCTTTGGGCGACAAATCGGGGGCGTCGTCTTACGCCCAGGATCGGAGAACGCGAGCTGCGACGCCAGCGCAACTCCCCGGGGCCGCTTGGCCGGCGACGAGTTCGCGCGGCGGCCCTCTCCCTTCCGCGTCGGGACGTCTCGGTTCCGACTCGCTTCCACGATAGAATGTGAACGACCGGATCCTGCCATGCCCGCCAAGGAGAACCACATGTCGCCGTCCATCCCCCCAGCGGTCGAGCAGCGCCTCTTCGCCGCGGATCCGCTCGATTCCCAAGGAATCCTCCGCACCGACACCTCTCTCCCGCTGGGAGCCTTGGCCGGGTCCCGCACTTTCGTCAATGCGCGCATGCTGCTAGCGGCCCTCACCGAGCAGCCCGCGAAGGCGACGAGTGAGCTGAAGAACCTCAACCGCGCGTTCGTGAAGCGCATGGCCGAGGAGATGACGTGGCCTCCGGGCTACATTGAGCAGGTCCGGCGCTACACCCATGTGCTCGACGAGACGGATGTGCCGCGCCTGTTCATCCTGCGACACCTCATGGAGATCGCAGGGCTCGTGAACCGACGCAAAGGCGCATTCCACGCGACTCAGCTCGGCAAGCGCCTCCTGGTACCGGAGCGCGCTGGAGAGCTGTTCGACCTGCTGCTGCGCTCCTATCTCGGCCGCCTGAACTGGGCGTTCGTCAGTTTCGGCCCGGAGGACGGTGAGATGCAGCACTACTGCGTGCACGCGCTCTGGACGATTCGCCAGCTCGCCGAGAAGGGCGTGACGGCCGATGCAGTCGCTTCGCACTTGGTCGTGGACGACATTATCTGGCTGGAGGGTCGGCCCTGGCCCGGAGGGCCCGACAACCTGCGCGCGGTGGTGCGACGACGCCTGCTGGAACCGCTGTGGGACTTCGGGCTGCTCGCGCGCGAGCCCGAGGATGAGACCGACGGGCCACCGCAATGGCGAGTCGCCCCCTTGTTCGACGCCGCGATCCGCTTCGAGCTCGGCGTACCGACCGCTGCGACGGTGCCCTCGGACGGCCGGGTTGTCACGCTCACGGTGACGTTGCGCGGCACCGAGCCGCCTGTGTGGCGAAGGCTCGAGGTGCCCTCGTCGCTGACGCTCGACCGGCTCCACGAGGTCCTCGTCACCGCGATGGGGTGGTTCGACTATCATCTGCACGCTTTCGAGATCGACGGACGCCGCTATGGCGTGCTCTGCGACGACTTCGATCTCGACTACACCTTGCCCGAGGAGGAGATCGTGCTTGGCGACCTGGTCGGCGTCGGTGTGAATCAGTTCATCTACGAGTACGACTTCGGCGACGGCTGGGAGCACGACGTCGTGCTCGAGTCTTCTGGAGAACCAGCGCCCGGCGTCGACTATCCGCGATGCACCGACGGAGGGCGTGCCTGCCCTCCCGAGGACTGCGGAGGCGTCTCAGGCTTCGCCGAGTTCGTCGAGGCGATGGCCGATCCCAGACACTCGGAGCACGAGGCGCTGAAGGTGTGGTATGGCGGCGAGTTCGATCCCGCCGCGTTCAGCGCCGAGGAGATATCATCGCTGCTGCGCGTGCTCTTGACGGGGGAGCTTCCTGACGAACTTGAGACGTGAGACCTCATGCTTCGCGGCGACAAGTTGTCTAGCCGCCGACCGCCGATTCCATCGTCTCGATCAACCCTGACATCACCGAAAAGGCGTACTGCCTGAACTGTTCGTCGCCAAGGCCGGGAAAGGCCGTGGGCGGCGTCTGGTTGAGGAGCGCATCGACACCGCTAGACTCCACACTGTCGAAGATCGCGCTCAGGTTCTTGAGGCTCTTCTTGAACCATGCCGGCTTCTGCCCGGCGAGACGCCCGAGTTCTTCGGCGATCGCGTCTCGCCACTCCGGGAAGGTGTCGAGCACGAAGAAGATGTAGTAGAGATCCTTCTCCGTTTTGAGCCGGTCTCGGCGATTCTTGAACACCAGCGATTTGTGGAAGACGAAGACGCCTGGCCTCGGAACGAGGATCGTCAGGTCGACGTCTCCGTCGGTCAGACCGGCGATATCGACCGGCCACGGGCTATCGAGTAGCAGCCCAACGTAGTGCAGCTCTTGGGCTGTGAGATCCGGCTGGACCATGATCGCGGCCTCGGACGCGCCC
>JBBREQ010000042.1:0-19110 GCA_038202795.1 Coriobacteriia bacterium
GAAACGCATGGCGGCGTCGCGTGCGGCCACCGTGGTGGCTTCCGCCAGGCTGGAGACCAGAGACCGGGCGCTCAGCGCCAAGCGCGAGCTGGTGAACACCGCGCTCGCGGGCGTAGTGGACGCCGTGGAGGCGCTGCCCGATGACCGCTACTCGCGCTTCCTCGCAGCTGGGATCGCAGAGTCGGTCCGGGATGGCGACGTCGTGGCACTCGCTGCCTCTGACGCGCGCCACATGGAGGCGATCCGCGAGTCGGTTAGTGCCGCAGCTCCGGGTGTCTCGCTCGAGTGGGACAAGGCGCCCGCCCCAGTGCCTCGTGGGGCTCTCATCACGGGTCCGCGCACGCACGTGGAGGTGACGCCCGCCGCTGTGGTGGGCGCGCGCCGAGACGAACTCGAACTGAACGTCGCCACCCTACTGTTCTCCGGAGAGGGGCGCTGAGTCCACAGGTGTCCGTGCTGCTCGAGGAGTATCAGCATACGCGTGACGGGCTGCGTTACGGCTTCGCCGTAGGCAAGGTCCGCGTGCTCTCGGCCCGCCTGCTTGACCGCTCCGCTTTGGAGCGGCTTGTCGACGCTCCCAGCTTTCAGGAGCAAAAGCGGATTCTTTCCGACACGCCCTACGGGCGATTCCTGGAACAGGCGCGCACTCCCGCCGAGGTCGATGAGGCGCTCAATCGCGCGCTCGACTCGGCCTACGCGTTCTTGGGCGAGGCGGGACTTCCGCTGCCCGTCCAGCGCTTCTTTCGAGTGCGGCATGACTACACGAACCTCAAAGCGGCGCTGAAAGCCGGCGCACTGGGTGTGGGGCTGGAAGATCTGCTGGTCGATCACGGCACCGTATCCCGTGAGCTGTTCTCTGGCCCACTTGACAAGCTCCCCGAACCGTTTGGCGCCCTGGCTCAGGTACTTTCGCCTGAGTCGACGGATGCGCGGGCCGAGCTCGACCTCATGGCCATCGACGCGGCAGTCGACCGAGCGTTTCATGTCGAGCTTCATGCGATAGCCGTCGCCGCGCGCAGCAGCTTCCTGAAAGACCTCGCGATCCGCCTCTCGGACGTGGCGAACCTCAAGACCATGGTGCGGGCACAGCACGCGGGTATATCCGCTTCCCGGCTGGCCGACATGCTGGTCGCCGATGGTTCGATGAGCACCCGTGATCTCCTCGCGGCCTACAGGCTGTCGCGCACCGAGCTGTTGGCGACTCTGGATCGTCGTCTGAAGCTCCGGGGAGCCCCTCTCGCCTCTGCCGAGGGCAACGATGATCTCGATGTGATAGCCGACAATGTCATCGTCGACACGATCAAGAGGGCGAAGCGCTCCGAGCCGGGACCTGACGATATCGTCGAGTACGTTCGCGCCCGTGAATCAGAGGTCCAGGTTCTGCGAGTGGCCCTGCTCGGCAAGTTGGCCGGGCTCGACTCAGCTGCGTTGCACAGGCGCATGCGCGCTTCGTTTCGATAGGAGAGTACGTGTCGCGGATCGCGATCATAGGAGATGCGGTGAGCGTGGCGGGGTTCCGGCCGCTCGGCTTCGCCGTGTTCCCGGTACGCAGCCCCGAGGACTCGGTCGATGTCTGGCCGGAGGTCATCGGCGGTGGCTACGAGGCGGTCTTCGTGACCGAGCCGGTCTACGAGGTGCTGGCAGGCCGAATCGCCGAGGTCGCCGACCGGGCGCTGCCCGCGGTGACGGTGATTCCCGGCGCAGGCAGTGCCGGCGGCGTGGGCGGGACAAAACTGGAGCGCGCCATCGAGCGCGCGCTGGGCACTAAGATGCCCATACAGAACGAGGAGTGACTGAGGGCCGGCGCGCACGCGTCGGTCTCTGGCCGAGAAGAAGGACAGACGGAATGGCGCAGGGCAAGATTATCAAGGTCGCAGGACCGCTTGTGGTGGCCGACGGCTTGGGCGACGCGAAGATGTTCGATCTCGTGCGCGTGGGCACCGAGGGCCTCATGGGCGAGATCATCGAGATGCGTAGTGACCGCGCTTCGATTCAGGTCTATGAGGAGACCGAGGGAATCGGGCCGGGCGACCCGGTGGTTCCCACCGGCGCGCCTCTCTCCGTAGAGCTTGGCCCGGGAATGCTCGGAGCGGTGTATGACGGAGTTCAGCGGCCGCTCGACGCGATCGAGGCCATCGCGGGCGCGTTCCTCGCTCGCGGTATCGATGCACCGGGCCTGGATCGAGACAAGCAGTGGGAGTTCTCGGCGACGGTGAGCATCGGGACCGCAGTCACCCCGGGTGACATCGTTGGGACCGTGCAGGAGAACGAGGTCATCGAGCACCGCATCATGGTGCCGCCCAATGTCCATGGCGAAATCGTCGCGATCAGCAGCGGCTCCTACACCGTCGAGCAGCCTGTGGGCCGGCTGCGCACCCCTGATGGTAGTGAGATCGATCTGCTGATGATGCAGACATGGCCGGTGCGTATACCTCGGCCGTTCGGCAGGAAGGTCTCTGCCACGGAACCCTTGGTCACCGGGACCCGCGTCATCGACACGTTCTTCCCTCTGGTGAAGGGGGGAGCCGGCTGTATCCCCGGACCATTTGGGGCCGGCAAGACAGTCACCCAGCACCAGGTCGCGAAGTGGAGTAACGCCCAGATCGTCGTCTTCATCGGCTGCGGTGAGCGCGGCAACGAGATGACCGACGTGCTCATGGAGTTCCCTGAGCTCACCGACCCGTACTCGGGCTATCCGCTGATGAGGCGGACCGTGCTGGTGGCCAATACCTCGAACATGCCCGTTGCGGCGCGAGAGGCGTCGGTCTACACCGGGATCACGATGGCCGAGTACTTCCGCGACATGGGCTACGAGGTAGTCTTGCAGGCTGACTCGACGTCGCGCTGGGCCGAGGCGATGCGCGAGATATCCGGACGCCTCGAGGAGATGCCCGGCGAGGAGGGGTATCCGGCGTACCTGGGTACGCGTCTCGCGGCTTTCTACGAGCGCGCCGGCAAAGTTGAGTGCCTCGGGGCGTCTGGAGGCCGAGTGCGTGCCGTTATCGGCGACGTGTGAGCTGAATGACGACGGGCGCAGGTACGGGTCGGTGTCGGTTGTGGGCTCGGTATCACCTCCAGGAGGCGACCTGTCCGAGCCTGTCGTGCAGAACACCCTGCGCGTGGTCAAGGTCTTCTGGGCGCTGCAGGACACGCTCGCGTTCCAGCGTCACTTCCCGGCGATCGACTGGCTGACCAGCTACTCGCTGTTCCTCGACAAGGTCGAGCCGTACTGGAACGCCAATGTCGACGAGCAGTTCCGCGCGCGCCGCGACCGCGCGATGGCCATCCTTCAGCGAGAGAGCGAGCTTGCCGAGATAGTGCGCCTGGTGGGGATCGAAGCACTGTCCGGCGAGGAGCAGGTACTCATGGAGACCGCGAAGTCGCTGAGAGAGGACTTCTTGCAGCAGAACGCGTTTCGCGACGACGACCAGTTCTCCTCGCTCGACGAGCAGAACCGCCTGCTCCATGTGATCCTCCACTTCCATGAGAAGGCCGTTGCGCTGGCGGCTCAAGGCGAGCCGCTCAAAGCGATTCTCATGGCGCCGGTACGCGAGCGCATCGTGCGGGCCAAGTACCTGAGCATCGAGGAGATCGCCCAGTACGACAGCATCCTTTCCGATATCGACACGCAGCTCGTGGCCGAGGGAATGGCGGCTGCCAGGCCTGCGGAGGTGAGTGCGTAACATGACACGGGAGTACATGACCACACGCGATATCGTAGGGCCGTTGCTGCTTGTCGAGCAGGTCTCAGGCGTCACATACGGTGAGCTGGTGGAACTCGAGTTCCCCGACGGGACGCAGTCGTTCGGCAACGTGCTCGAGGTCAATGGGGACGTAGCGCTGGTCCAGGCGTTTCAGGGCACGCGCGGTTCGAACCCCAGCCAGACCAAGGTGCGCTTTCTGGGCCGCGGTCTCGAGATCGGCGTGTCGCGCGACATGCTCGGCCGCGTGTTCGACGGTCTGGGCCGCCCCCGTGACGGTGGACCGGAGATAATGCCCGACAAGCGGGTGCCCATCTACGGGCAGGCTATCAACCCCATGTCCCGCGACTATCCGGATGACTTCATCCAGACGGGCATCAGCTCGATCGACGGCCTCAACCCGCTGGTGCGCGGTCAGAAGCTGCCGATCTTCTCGGGGAGCGGTCTACCGCACAACGAGCTGGCCGCACAGATCGCCCGCCAGGCGACGGTACTGGAAAGAAGCGACGATCCCGCCAAGGTGGGTTCACGCATGGAGGGCGAGTTCGCTGTCGTGTTCGCGGCGATGGGTATCACCTTCGAAGACGCTGACTTCTTCATGACCGAGCTGCGTTCCACCGCCGCCATCGAACGCGCTGTACTCTTCCTCAACCTCGCCGATGACCCCGCTGTCGAGCGGATCGCGACGCCGCGCATGGCGCTCACTGCTGCCGAGTATCTGGCGTTCGAGTGCGACATGCATGTGCTGGTCATCTACACCGACATGACCTACTACTGCGAGGCGCTGCGCGAGGTCTCGGCCGCGCGCAAAGAGGTGCCGGGCCGCCGCGGTTTCCCGGGGTACCTCTACACCGACCTCGCTTCGCTGTACGAGCGGGCTGGACGCATCAAGGGCAAGAAGGGCTCGATCACTCAGGTGCCCATCCTCTCGATGCCCGACGACGACAAGACGCATCCGATCCCGGACCTCACCGGCTATATCACCGAGGGCCAGATCATCCTCGACCGCAACCTGCACCGCTCGGGTGTCTACCCGCCTGTTGCCGTGCTGCCATCACTCTCGCGCCTCAAGCAGAAGGGCATCGGTCCGGGCAAGACGCGTGAGGACCACGCCGACCTGTCGAACCAGCTCTTCGGCGCGTACGCCCGAGGAATCCAGGCCAAGGAACTCGCGGTCATCCTCGGCGAAGCTGCGCTCTCGGACACAGATCAGGCCTACGTCACCTTTGCGGACTCCTTCGAGCGGCTCTTCATCCAGCAGGGCAAGCACGAGGACCGCAGCGTCGAGGAGACGCTCGCACTGGGCTGGGAGTTGCTCGCGTTGTTGCCGCGTACAGAACTCAAGCGCATCAAAGACGAGTACGTCGACCGCTATCTGCCCGAGAAGCCCCTCGACTACCACGCGGGCGAAGTGGATGCGAACATGACCCCAGGCATGCCAGCCGGCCGTGGCGACACAAGCGGCATAAGGCATGGAGTGAGCGTGTGAGACCCGCCCTGCTTGTCATAGCGGCGTTACTGCTCGTCGCCGTGGGGGTGCAGGTGAGCTACGCGCGCTCCTACGCGGCGAATGCCACCACGGCGACGAAGGTCGTCTGGGGCGTCAACATCGCATTGCTGGTTGCGCTCCTCGTGGGCTTGGTCTGGTACGCGTTCCGTCCGGGGGTGAGCTGACGTGGCCGGCATCCGTGTGAGTCCCAACCGAATGGAGCTGCTCAAGCTTCGACGTCGTGCAGAGACCGCCCGCCGCGGCCACAAGCTTCTCAAGGACAAGCTCGATGAGCTGCTCAAGGAGTTCATGGGACGCATCGCCGAGAACCGCAAGCTGCGAGGCGGCGTGGAGACCGAGCTGTTCTCCGCGTACGGCCTGCTTACGATCGCGCGCGCTGAAGCCGGGGCGCCGGTGGTCGCGCAGGCGCTGTTGGCTGGCGAGCCTGCCGAGCTGTTCGAGGCCAGCCAGCGCAATGTCATGAGCGTGCGCGTCCCAGTCTTCTCGGCTGCGCAGATACCGGTACCGCAGGGCTACAGCTACGCCAGCACGCCGGCGCTGCTGGATGGCGCGCTCGACACGCTGGGTCTGGTTGCGGCGCGGATGCTGGAACTCGCCGAGCGAGAGAAGGCGATCGAGCTGCTCGCCGCCGAGATCGAGTCGACGCGCCGACGCGTCAATGCGCTCGAGTACGTGCTGATCCCCCAGCTGGACGGCGGCATACGGGAGATTCGCATGAAGCTCGACGAGTCCGAGCGCAGCGAACGGACCCGGCTCATGAAGGTCAAGGAGATGCTGCAGGACCAGTAGTCCCAGTCTCGTGCTGGTGTCGTGGTTCCGCAGTCGTCGTTCTCGGGGAGGGGAGGGGTCTATGTCCGGTGTGCCCGATCATCTCAGGCCGTTCAACTCACCCGGAGTCCCCGCCCACACTGGCCCATTCGATGTCGTCGTCATTGGCGCGAGCTTTGGTGGCCCCAAGGCGGTCGAGTGTGTGCTGGGTGAGCTGCCTGGCCGCTTCCCGGTTCCCATCGTGATCTGTCAGCACATCACCGCAGGCATGACCGGAATGTGGGCCGAGCGGCTCAACCATGTCAGCGCGTCTCGGGTCCGCGAGGCCAAGCATCGCACCGTGCTCGAACCCGGCTTCACCTACATCGGTCCGGCGGGGCTGCAGATGCGGGTAGAGAAGGGGCCGATGACGGTGGGAAACCGCATTCGTCTCGATCCGGACTTCTCGGATTCACTTCATGTCCCCTCGATCGACATCCTGTTCTCCTCGGCAGCCAAGGCGTTCGGCCCGCGGGTACTGGCGGTGCTACTCACGGGCATGGGCAGCGACGGAGCGAGCGGGATGCTCGCGATCCGACAGGCCGGCGGCTATACCATCGCCGAAAGTGAAGCGACCGCAGCGTCGTACAGCATGCCGGGTTCGGCGGTGGCAGCGGGCGCGGTCGTGCAGGAGCTTGCGCTCGAGCAGATCGGCGCACGCCTCATCGAGTTGGGATTGCGCCGGTAGGCATGGGATGGCCATGCCGACAGGCGACAACGGGCCCGTGCTACGTCGTCTGCCCCGTAAACGTGAACGCCGACAGCATCACACCCGGGACCAGCGTGGCGCCCTCCTCGGTGCCCACGAACTTGCGCTCGGTTGTCAGCGCTTCCAACTCGTAGAGAGCTTCGACGGCACTTTGGGTGAAGCGCAGGTTCTTGAGTGGACGGGTGAGCTTGCCGTCCTCGATGAGGAACGTCCCGTCGCGCGTCATTCCCGTGAGCGTCACCGGCACCGGGTCCTCGACGTTGACGTAGTGGAAGCGCGTCACGTACACGCCGTACTTCACCCGTCCGATCAGCTGCTCGAGGGTCTCGTCGCCCGGCATCATCTCGAGGTTCAGCGGCAGCGGCCCAAACGAGTTGGGTGCCGGCAGCGCGTGCCCGCTGTTGATGAACCCCGATTTGTGGGCCCAGTAGGAGTCCGTGACGGGGCGCAGCGCCACGCCTTCCTCAATGAGCGAGACCCGCATCTTGGGCACGCCCTCGTAATCGAACGTCAGCCCCATGGCGTGCGGCGAGATGGCGTCATCGACGATGTTGACCCACTCGCGCATCACCTGCGATTCGAGCTCGTTGCTCAGGAAGGAGCGGCCCTCCTCGTAGGCCTTCGCCGAGAAGCCCATGAAGCCCAGGAAGTCCATGATGTCGGCAACGGCTTCCGGCCCCAGGACCACCGGGTAGGTACCGGGATCGAGGTCGGTGGGATTGGCCGAACGTACGGCAAGATCTGCGGCCTCTTCGCCAATCGCCGCCGGATCGAACTCCTCGGTGCCTTGGCTTAGATAACTCGCCCAACCGCTTCCGGTCGCCCCCATCGAGAGCACGGTGGCCTGTACCCCCGTGACCTCCATGCCGACATCGATTCCGTGGCTGTTGGCTATGGCGACGACATGGGTGCCGACACGCACCTTGCCTGCAGCGGTCAGGCCGCGCGCGCGCGATGGCTCGATGATAGCGGCGACAGCTCGTGCCCGTGCCTCGGCATCGAACTCGCGCACGGACGCGCTCGCCCGTACCGCTTCTATGACGGGTTCTGGCAACGGCAACCCGGGAAACGACGGGTCCTCCGGCGCGATGCGCGCAGCCGCCACTGCAGCCTCACAGCATGCCGCGAGCGACGCATCGTCAAGCCGGTTGGTGGAGGCGACTCCGATACGGGTCCCCATGACTGCACGCACGTTGACGAGCGCATTGTCCTCGGCGACGTTTTGGTTGATGCGGTTGTTGGCGAAGCGGGTCAGTGCGCTCGACTCGGCAGCTACCAAGACCTCGGCCTCGTCGGCATGGGTGAGTGCGACGACCTTGCGTGCTAGTTCGCGTGCGGCCTCTGGTGTCATCATCAGCGACCAACTCCAACCGAGACTCCACGGAACCGTGTGGGGGCCGCTCCGTGAGCGACATGGGCAACCTGCATCGGCTCGCCCTTGCCGCAGTTGTTCAGTCCCCATACCTGCCAATGGTCAGCCGAGCACACCGCGTCGCAGCTCGCCCAGAACTCAGGTGTCATGCCGGTGTAGTTGGGCATCTTGACCATGCGGCCCAGTTTGCCGCCTTTGATCTCCCAGCCCACCTCGCAGGCGAACTGGAAGTTCAATCGCTTGTCATCGATCGACCAGGAGTTGTTGGTCTCGATGTAGAGCCCCTCGCCGGTGTCGGCCACCAGATCATCGAAATCCCAGGTTCCCGGTTCGAGCGAGACGGTCGTCATGCGCACCAGTGGGATACGGTTCCACCCATCAGCGCGCATGCAGCCGTTGCTGGTGCGGCCGATCGTGCCCGCGGTTTCGCGCGAGGTGAGCAGTCCGGTCAGGATGCCGCGCGACACGATCTCATCGCGCTGGGCCGGCACTCCCTCGTCGTCCCATCCGAAACTGCCAAGCGAGCCGTCCACGGTTGAATCCGCTGTCACCGTGACATGCTCCGAGCCATACACCAGCGTTCCCACATCCTGGGCTTTCACCCAACTGGTGCCGGCAAATGCGGCCTCTTCGCCCAAGACGCGGTCGAGCTCGGTGGGGTGGCCGATGGACTCGTGTACTTGAAGTCCCATCTGACTGCCGTCGATGATCAGGTCCACGGTGCCGCTCTCGCACTCGGGAGCGGTGAGCAGCTCGGCTGCCTGCGCGGCCACGCGTGCGGCGTTGCCCACCAAGTCGAGGTCGCGCACGTACTCGTACCCCGCCTGTTTCCAGCCGCCACCATGGGAGTTGGGATACGAGCGTGTGACGACTTCGCCGTCCTCGATGGCCAGTGCGACGATGCCGGCGCCCGACTCGAACCAGCTCTGCTCGGTGAAGGCACCTTCGCTCGAGCCGAACCACTTGCGCTCGCGGTAGAACCCGCAGTGTGCCTTGGTCACCGTGACTTTGGGTTCCGCGCGCAGAGCTTCTTCTGCTGCGGTCAGCAGCGCGAGCTTGTCTTCAAGCGGCACGGTGAACGGGTCGATCTCGCAGGGGCCTGCCCATGTCCCGCGGGCCGCCTCGAGCGCCGAGAGTCGCACCGGCTCCCCCGATACCAGGGCCGACGCCTTCGCGATGCCAACGGCTCGCCGTGCGACACGAACCGCCTCGGCAACCGTCACCTCACGGCTTGCCGAGAAGCCCCATGCGCCCTGTGCGAGGACACGCACTCCCAGTCCGAAGCTGTCGGAGCGCTCCACCGCCTCGACACGCCCGGACGCCACCTCCAGCTCTTCTCTCGATGAATCCACCACGCGCGCGTCGGCGTAGTCCGCTCCTGCGAGGCGCGCAGCCTCTAAGGCGGCTTCGATCACTTCTTTCAACGAGTCCCCCCAACGGGTCAATTCATCCAAGTATCGTGCGAGCGATTCAGCATGACACGAGGTTCTTACCAGAATCTTACCGCTCTCTCGCCCCACTCAATCCGAGCTCTCTGTCTTGGTGAGCAGAGCGGTGCGAATCGGCGCCCCCCGGGACAGACAAACGCCCGCCGAGTAGGGCGGGCGCGCTGTGGCGGTGCTAGGGTGCCGGGTCTACTGACCCACAGCGTCCAAGGCGTCTGTGAGGCTCTTCCGAGCGCCTGTGGGAGGATCGATGCGGAGCTGCCAGTCGTAGCGGCGCCCCCCCGCGTAGTCGCTGCGCTCCGCGAGCTTGCTGATCTTCACGAAGTCCCCGGTGCGGGGAGCGTGGATGAAGTAGCCGCCGCCCATGTACATGCCCACGTGGTGGATAGGGGAGCCAAAGAACACGGCATCACCGGGCTGCAGGTCGGCAACAGGCACTTTCGTGCCCAGTTGGAACTGCGACCCCGAGTAGTGCGGCAGCGTGACACCGTGCTGGTTGAAGACGTACAATAGAAGACCGGAACAGTCGAACCCGCCGGGCTTCTCGCCCGCCCACAGATACGGAGTGCCGTGGTAGGCAAGCGCGGTCTCTACGGGTCCACCGGGCTGGACCTGGATACCCGCCTCGCTGGCTCCCGAGAGGATGCCGGCCAGCATAGCGGCCTCGTCGCTCTGGCGCCGAGCGGCTTCGGAGTCCAGGAACTCGCGCAGGTCATCCTTCGCATCTGTGACCAGCGCTTCGCGCTCTGCGATGCGGAGCATGATCTCGATCTGGCGGGCCTTGAGTTCGAATTCGAGTGATTCGGCGACCGCCTTGGAGTTGCGCAGCTCGACGGCCTGCTGCTCAAGCAGTTGCTTCTGGCCGTTGAGGGAGGCGGCTATCTCGGCGTCCCGTACGCCCAGCGTGTTGAGGAACTTGACGCGGCTCATGAAATCCGAGACGGACTTGGAGTCGAGCAGAATCTCGATACCCGCCAACGAACCCTCTCGGTATATCGAGTCCGCGCGCGAATCCAGAATCTCCGACTGGACCAGATAGGCGTTGCGGGCATTCGTCAGATCGCCTTCGACCGCGTCAACGCGTGAGCGCATGTCAGCTAGGCGGTCGACTGAGGCGTTGTACTGCTCGGATGCCACCTCGAGCTCGCGGTCGAGGGCGTCGAGCTGCGCCATGAACTCGTCGATGCGCTGCTGCTTGCTGGCGAGTTCGTCACGGAACTGCTGCGTGTCGGCGTCGGTGTTGACGTCGATCGCGGAATCGGTGGAAGTGGGGGCGGCGTATGCGGGTACAGCACAGAACAACGCCGCCATAAGGGCGAACGAAACAATGCGCGCGATTCGCGTTACGCTCGAGCCGGAGCCCATATACATGCCTTTCGTGCCGGTTGGACTGGCGAGCCCTGTCATGAGACTTACCCCGATCAGAACCAAAAGACCAGTCCAACACCGAATTCTACACTGAAACTGCACCCTTGGCGACCTTCGTGGTGCCCTATTCAGTTCTCCCTTGTGCATATGCAAAGCTGATGCCGACGCGGTCTCCTCGGCTGTTGCGGTACCCTTTCTTCACCACTCGACAATCCACACACGCTCGGACGCGCGATATCGGGGGCCGAATGGCGCAGGTACTGCTCGCCGCATCTCAAGATTGGATAGGCACCGCTCGGCTGCCTCTTATCCTTTCATCGGCAGGAATCGTCGTTGACGTGATTGCCCCTGCTGACGCGGCGGTCATGTACTCCTCTCGCATTAAGACGGCCACTGCGGTCTCGGGCGGAGACCTTGCCATCGCCGAGAAGACTCTGGAGCTTGCCAGTGGTTACAGCCGGGTGATCTTGTGCGACGACCCGTTGCTGCGGGCGCTGCTGGTTCTCGACGATCCCCGCGTTGAGGCGCTGCTGCCTGCGCCGCGAAATACCGTCGCCGCGCTCACCGACAAGACCCGGTTTCCTCATGCGGCGGCCGCGGCCGGCATTCCGGTCCCTCGCTCGTTCGCGGCCGAAAGCCCGGATGCCGTGCGCAAGGCCGCCGAGGACTTGGGCATCGTGGTCGTGAAGGGCGCATACGGCTTCGGCGGCGGCAGCGTGAGGGTCGCTGAGTCGGCCCGCGCGGCGGAAGACGCGGCGCGCGATCTGGGTCTTCCCGTGCTGGTTCAGGAGTACCTCACGGGCGATTCTGCCCTCATGGCATGTCTCTACGAGCGCGGTCGCCTGGTTGGCGCATTCGCTGCACAGAAGCGGCACCTGGTGTTTCCGCGCGGACCGTCTGCATCCATCGTACCGTGGAGCATCGATGACACGTTGCTGGACATTGCGCAGCGTGGCGGCGAACGGTTCGGACTGCATGGGTTTGTCAGCTTCGACTTGTTCCGGGACCCACGGACCGGTGACGTGCGCGTGCTCGAGATCAACTTGAGACCTGTGGGCACGCTCCCGTTGGGCAGGCGTTTCGGCGTCGACATGGCCGAGCTGTTCCTGACGGTTCTCGAAGGAGCGGCCCCTGATGAACCGATGCTCTCGCGTGCCGGACGCCTGACGCCGCTGTTTCCGCAGGAGATGATGCGCCTGAAGAGTCGTTTCGGGCGGACCGGGGGGACGATGCGCTGGCTGGTGACGCCCCGGGCGCTGAGCGATGTACCCTGGGGGGATTTTGGACTGATCGCACGCTGGCGGAGCAAGAGCCTCTGAACGAGCGGAGGGTCTGGGACCGCGAGCCGCCGCCCTTTGGGGATGGCCGGACGGGGATCGCGGACGCTAGGCACAGCGTTTGCATCGGAAAAGGGGGTATGTTACCTTGTGCGTCCGCCTTGAGCGGGAATTGCATAGTGCGGGGTGGAGCAGTCTGGTAGCTCGTCGGGCTCATAACCCGAAGGTCACAGGTTCAAATCCTGTCCCCGCGACCAAGAACTTAGCAGGTCAGATGCCTCACGGTGTCTGGCCTGTTCCGATTCCCCAGCGCGCTGATCTCAGTAGAGACTACCGAAGTGCCACCAGCCCGTCAGGCGCACACCGAGGCTGCGGCTGCGTGGCTGCTCGGGACTTACGGTTCTGGCATACTGGCGAAGCCATATCGGACTACTCCCTGGGGGCTCGCGTGCACATCGCTGTGATCGTTCCCGCATACTACGAAGCGGCGGTCGTGGCTTGATAGACCGCACCGAACCGGAATCCGACCAGCCGGAGCCGCGCGTCTCGGCACGCGGTGTTTTGATCGACATCGGGATCACCGCTGTGGTCGCCACAGTGCTGATGGCAGTCGTTCTGCGCTACCTGCCACTGTATGGCAAGTCACTCGTGTGGATGACCGACGGCGTGGCGCAGCACTACCCGGCGCTGTACTTCCTCAATGACTGGCTGCGCGGGGTGGCGTATAACCCCGCAGAGGGCATCCCCCTGTGGTCGTGGTACATCGGACTCGGTGCCGACATCATCTCCACGCTCTCGTTCTACGTGGTGGGCGATCCGTTCACCCTGATCAGCTTTGCGTTCCCAATGCGCCACATGGAGTCAGCCTTCGCTCTGATGTACATGGTGCGTACCGTCGCGGCGACGCTGACCTCGATGCTCTACTTCAGGCGGATGGGGGCAAAAGCGCTGCCGAGTGCGGCAGGCTCGGTCATCTTCGTTTTTGCGACGTATCTGACGTTCACCGGCCTGCACCACCCGATGTTCTTCAACGCGACGGTGTTCCTGCCGCTGCTGCTCATCGGCGTGGAGAACGTGCTGCAGCATCGTCGGTCGTGGACGTTGGCCGTCTTCGTGTTCGTAGCGGCCGTCGGCAACTTCTACTTCTTCTACATGCTCACGCTGATCACTGTGCTCTACGCCGTGGCTCGCTACTTCCAGACCGCCGAGAAGACCACGAGATGGCGCGGCATTGCCTGGCAGTTCCTGCGCTTCGCTGGCTACTACAGCGTGGGCGTGGCACTCGCCGCTCCGATTCTGCTGCCCACCATGTGGGCGATTCTCAACAGCACTCGCGGGCAGGCCGACTACCCGATCACGCTGTTCTACCCGCTGTTGGTGTATCGCTCGATCATCCCAGCGTTGTTCTCAAGCGTGCTGGGTGAGACCTCGGTGTGGCTGGGCTATGCGTACGTGGGACTCGTGCTCGTTTCGGCGTCCTTCGTCGCCCGCAAGGCCCATGGAGCACTCAAGTTCATGGTCGTGGCGTGCGCATTCTTTGTGGCATTGCCGGTGTTCGGCTCGATCTTCAACGGGTTCAACTACCCGAGTAACCGCTGGTCGTTTGCGTGGGGCATCTTCGTCGCTGCGCTGGCAGCGCTGCTGCTCTCGGAGGACCGGCCGTTCACCCGCAAAGAGATTCTCGCGATGTGCGCTGGCTATGGCGGCTATGTGGCGCTCGTGCTGGTCATGAGCCCGCCTCTGATTGCGACCGTGGTGGCGCCGATGGTGTTTGGCGCACTCACCATCGCGGTCTTCGCTATCGAGAGCTTGCATGATGGGGCGAGCGCCTGGGGGCAGCGAAGTCGTGGGCCCAGGTGGTTGCCGGAGCGGTGGAGGGCGCCCGCTACGAGGTGGGTGATCATTGGCCTGCTCGTGGGAAACGTGGTCATGAACGCTATGTTCATGCTCGACATCCGATACACCACGGCTCTGCACGAATACGTCGATGCAGGTGAGGTGCGAGGCCTCTACAGAACCAACCAGACCAAGCTCATCGAGTCGCTGCCGCAGGCGGGTTCCTACCGGGTCGACAACACGCACACAACGAAGAGAGCGAGCACGTGGTCGTATTACAACACCGCGCTGGTGAACAAGTACCGGGGGACTTCCTTCTACTACTCGATCATGGATGGCCACCTGACCGACTACAAGGGCGAGATCGACAACTCGACAGGTTGGTCATCGTTCGCCTTCGACGGCTTCGACGACAGGGTCATGCCCACGACGCTCGCCGGCACCAAGTACTACATCACCAATGAAGACGAGACGGAATTCGTCCCGTATGGCTTTGAGCGCGACAAGACGCGAGCGGAAGCGGTCGCCTTCCGCAACGCAAACGCCTTGCCCCTCGGGTTCGTGTACACGGAAGTCATTGACCGCTCGGAGTACGACCCGCTCGACCCGGTCGACAAGCCGGGCGCGATGCTGCAGGGTGCCGTGGTTGACGACCGTGCGCTAGCCGGTCTGCCCCGTGTCAAGCCGACGCGCGATGCCATCGACCTCGCCTACACCGTCGAGTCCATCACGGGGGCAACCTTCGACCGACGGTCAAATACCATCGTTCGCACCCTGGGGGAGAACCGTATCGATCTTGCCGTCGAGCGGGTGCCTGATTCCGAGATATACATCGAGCTGCGCGGAATCGAGGATACCGTCGAGCCGCCTGGCGAACGACCAGCCATAGAGATCGGTGACGACCCCTCCAAAATCAACGAGATCGCTCTGATGGATCGAGATCGCTCTTGGCGGCAGCCCTCCGCTATCGGGACCAAGTTTTCGACCGACCGCACCTCGAAGACCAACGTTTTGTGGAATAAGGAGTCGGCGCTCTACTGGCACGATTCTCAGCTCGTGAACCTGGGCTACCACCCCGATGGCACGAACCGCGTGACGATCGAGCGGAGTCTGACCGGGACGACGACCGTCGACTCGCTCAAGGTCTGGGCGTTGCCGATGGCCGAGTACCCCAGGCGGGTCGCCAAGCTCAAAGCCAACGCGATGACGGGGATTAAGCTCGGCACCAACAGGGTGATGGGCACAGTCAATTCGGCCAAGGACGGAGTGCTCTTTCTGAGCATCCCGTACTCGTCGGGATGGACCGCCACGGTCGATGGCGAGCCCGTCGAAACGCTCAGAATCAACACCACCTATACCGGCGTGCCGGTACGTGCGGGCAAGCACGCGGTCACACTCACCTACATGACGCCGGGGCTCGTGCCGGGCATCATAGCCGCAATCATAGCCGCCGTGATGTTCGTGACAGTCCGTCTGGTGCGTCGCTCCCGTCGCCGCGCTTCATAGGCGCGAGCGCCCCCAACTCAGCGAACAATCACACAGGGGGGTATAGTCAACGGTGGTTCCGCCCCTTGGCGCCGTTACCAAGTAGTCGTTCAAACGAGTGGACGGGGACGATGAAATGCTCCAGAAGACGCGATTTCTACTGTTCGTGATGGTGCTGCTGGTGACCGCGGTGGCTGTGCCTACGGTGTGTATGGCAGTCCCCACGGTGAATCTTGGGTCGACCTCGACGTTCGCGGTCTTGGCAGGTACGACGATCACCAACACCGGGCCAACCACGGTCAGCGGCAGTGCGGGCGGGGATCTCGGCCTGTATCCGGGGACGTCATTCCCGGGCCTGGCCCAGGTGACACGAAGCGGGGAGGTGCACCTGGCAGACACCGTCGCTAGCCAGGCCAAAGACGCCCTCGTGACAGCGTACGACGATGCCGCCGGAAGAACTCCGGTCACGATCATTCCCACCGAGCTGGGCGGCACCACCTTGACCCCGGGCGTCTATGCCTCAACCAGCGGCACGTTCCAGATAACGGGAACGCTTACGCTCAATGGCCAGGGCAACCCCGATGAAGCATTCATATTCCTCACGGATTCCACGCTTGTCACGGCATCAGACAGCACCGTGAGTCTGATCAGCGATGCCCGTCCGTGTCGCATCTTCTGGAAGGTCGGGAGCTCAGCGACCCTAGGAACGAACTCGGATTTTGTGGGGCACATCTTCGCGCTGACATCGATATCGGCGCAGACCGGCGCGAGCATCCGAGGCCAGCTGCTGGCGCGCAACGGCGCTGTCACCTTGGACACCAACACCATCATCAACAGCATTTGCGTGATCGGCCCTGGAATCCACGTGACAAAGACAGCGTCACCGGCCGCCCTCACCGAAGGGCCGGACTCGGTCACCTACACCTATCTCGTCAGCAACCCCGGTACGGTCGACCTGGCCAACGTATCGGTCGCTGACGACAAGATCAGTGACGTCGCCTTTGTCTCAGGGGACACCAACAACGACGGATTGCTGCAACCGAGCGAGGTATGGGTCTACACGGCCGAGGACAATCTCGAGGCAACCACGACGAACACGGCGACTGCCAGTGGCACAGGAGGCGGTACAACCGTTAGCGACACCACTTCCGCAACTGTCGAGGTATCGACCGTTGAAGGGGCGGAACTGCCTGACACCGCAACGCCATGGTACAGCCTGCTCATCGCGGGTTTCGCCTTGACGATGGTGGGGGCCTTTGGATGGTGGCGGGCGACCAAGAAGACGCATGGATGATCGGGTACCATTCGCTGACGAGTCGCAGGTAGCCGCAGAGCGTCCGCCAGAGTGTCGGCGTTCCCGAGTGAACCACGTGCGCAGGAAGCGGATGCGCGCTGCGTTCGTGGCGTGCATGGCCGTAGGCATCGGGTTGATGGGGCTAGCCGCCCTCAACATCGCGACGCCCCCCCTGTCTTCATCCGGCTCGGACTTGGCCTATTCTCCGAAGCTTGCCGCCCGAGAAACCACGCCCACCGGCTCGCTGGTGGCCACTGGCTCGACGCCGGCCAGCCAATCGGCTGGATCGTCGGACCGGGCCAAGACCAATGTCCGCCGGATCGTCTACAAGAAGAGCCCCAAGAAGGGCGAGACCCTGGGGATTCTGTCGCTGCCGACACTGGGCCAGATGATGCCGATTATCGAGGGAACACGTGACAGTGACTTGAAAAAGGGCGTGGGGCACTTCACCAAGAGCGTCATGCCGGGGCAGAAGGACAATTGCGTCGTTTCCGCGCATAGGGATACGTACTTCTCGCGGCTTGGTGGGTTGGAGAAGGGCGACAAGGTCGTCGTTCAGACGGCGCGAGGCTCCTTCACCTACAAGGTCGACCGCATCCGAATCGTCGGTAAGAACGATAGAACCGTCATCGTGCCCACCGAGCACGGTGTCTTGACACTGTCGACCTGCTATCCCTTCAACTACGTGGGCTCTGCCCCCAAGCGCTATGTCGTAAACGCACGCTTGCTGAAGGGCGAGTAGAGGCTGCGCCTTCGACGCCGCGCCTCATGTCATGTCGGCCCGATTCGCCCATTTAGGGGCTTGTTCGGGTAGCCTAGGGGGTACACGAACACAGACAGCGTCCACCGAGTGACTCCGGGTCCGGACCTTCATGGAAGAGAGAAACCCCATGGCGCAGAACGAAAACGCCACTTCGACTCTGAACCTGTTAGGTGTGCCAAACGACCGGGATGCCTCTCTCGACAGGTGGGCCTCCGTCGCTGAGAAGCAGTGTCCGGTCGACCCCGGGCTCTACATCGAATACGACGTCAAGCGCGGTCTGCGGGATCAGACCGGCAGGGGTGTGCTCGCGGGACTCACGCGTATCGGTGACGTTGTAGGGACTCGGCCGGAGGGTGATCAGCTGGTTCCCGCTCCCGGCCAGCTGTTCTACCGGGGCATCGAGATCACAGACCTCGTTGACGGGTTCGTGGCAGAGGGGCAGCATGGGTTCGAGGAGACGGCCTACTTGCTCCTGTTTGGCACGCTGCCCAGCCGGTCGGAGTTGAGCGAGTTCGAGGAGTATCTCGCCGGCATGCGCAAGATGCCGCGCTCGTTTCTGCACGACGGGATTCTGCGCATGCCCAGCCGCGACATCATGAACGCCATGATGCGCGGCGTGCTGGGGCTCTACACACTCGACACGCAATCCGATGACACCTCGACGCGCAACGTGCTGCGACAGAGCCTGCATCTGATAGCCAAGTTCCCCATGCTCGCCGTCTACGCCTACCAGGCATATCTCGACGAGTTCCACGGCAAGAGCCTTGTCATCCATCGGCCCGAGCCCACGCTCTCCACTGCCGAGAACTTCTTGCATATGCTCCGGCCCGACAGCAGCTTCACCGATCTCGAGGCGTTGGTTCTCGACATGATGCTCGTGCTGCATGCGGAGCACGGCGGGGGCAACAATTCCTCGTTCACTGCGCATGTGGTGTCATCCACCGGCACGGACACGTACTCCGCGATGGCTGCTTCGCTCGGCTCGCTCAGAGGTCCGCGGCACGGTGGCGCGAACCTCAAAGTCGTGGAGATGTTTGACGACCTCAGGAGCGACGTCAGCGACTGGACCGACGAGGAGCAGATTGCGGACTACCTGCACCGAGTGCTCAACAAAAAGGCGTTCGATAAGTCGGGCCTGGTGTACGGAATGGGCCATGCGGTCTACTCGGTTTCCGATCCTCGCGCGGTTGCGCTGCGCGGGTACGCCGAGAGGCTGGCGGAGGAAAAGGGCTATGCGGAGGAGTACGCCCTTCACGCCAGGGTGGAGCGGCTTGCGCCTCTTATCGTCTCGGCGCAGCGCCGGACGTTCAAAGGCGTGAGTGCGAACGTGGATTTCTATTCCGGTTTCGTCTACCGCATGCTCGACATCCCGGCAGAGCTCTACACGCCGCTGTTCGCCATCTCCCGCATCGTGGGTTGGAGTGCGCACCGTCTTGAGGAGCTCGCCAACGGCGGAAAGATCATCCGCCCTGCTTACAAAAGCGTCTCACCGGTTCAGACGTACATCCCGATGGACGAGCGCTAACACGACGCTGGTGTCACG
>JBBREQ010000043.1:0-18337 GCA_038202795.1 Coriobacteriia bacterium
TTCTCGATGTGGCCATAGATGATGAGGGTGCTGCCGAGATCGCTCGCCGCAGCCGCGGGACGCCGCGTTTGGCCAACAGGCTCCTCAAGCGCGTGAGGGACTATGCGCAGGTACGTCATTCAGGCAGAATCGACGAAGACATCGCGGCCGAGGCGCTGGCGTTCTTCGAAGTCGACCATCTGGGGCTCGACGCGATGGACCTGCGTATACTGACGACGCTCGCCCAGACCTTCAGAGGCAGACCGGTGGGCCTCAACACGCTGGCAAGCGCGACCAGTGAAGAGGCTGAGACGCTCGAAGACGTCTACGAGCCGTATCTGCTCCAACTAGGGCTGCTCGTGCGGACGCCCAAAGGGCGCCAAGCGACACAGCGGGCCTATGAGCACCTGGGTGTCCAACCGCCGAGCGCGCTGGATCAGAAGGGCCTGTTCTGAAGCATCCGCTCGGTGCGGGCGGGAGCCTGAGACTGACGAGGAGAACACCAAGTGAGTAACGGGACGAGCGCGGGAGGTCAGCGGGACTCTTCGACGAGTCTCGACGAGGCCCTCTCACGTGGTGAGTTGCAGAGTCTGCCGCCCAATCAGCCCAAAGGATTTCTCGGCGAAATGGGATTCGACCTTCGCAAGACCGACTCGTTCGAACCGGATCTCAACGCCGGAGTGTCCCAAGAAGTCGATCTACCGGTGGTCTGGTTGGGGATCCTCCTCTCGTACGTGCTGTTCTTTCCGCTGGCGTACTGGCTGCTCTGGCGCTCGCCGTTGTTCAGCCGTCGGGCCAAGATTATAGTCAGTGCGGTGGGCGCGGCAGGGACCGTCGCCGTCATGGCAGCGGTCCTGGCAGGCTGAGCCGCGGGTACTGGACGAGCCTCGGCGAGGTCTTGCAGGGGCGGAAAGCGGGGTTTGCATGGCTACTGGCACCGTCAAGTGGTTCAACCCGGACAAGGGCTATAGCTTCATCGAGCAGGAGGGCGGAGTGGATCTCTTCGTACATTTCAGCGAGATCCAGGGCGACGGCTTCAAGACCCTCGACGAAGGCCAAGCGGTTGAGTGTGGGCCAGAGTAGGCTGCGCGTATCGGCACTGTGGGTTCGCGTGGACCAGAACCGCACCAAGCTGACGGTGTTCGTCGCGCTGTTCGTTATCGGTTCGGCCATTCTGCTCGATCTGGCGTTGGTGGCGGTTCCCGGAACGCTGCTCAGCCTGGTTTTCGCCGATGAACCCGCGCCCTGGTTTCGTGGACTGGCCACTCTTCTCGGCCCTCAACGACATGCAGATCGCTGCGGGCCTCGGGGCGATGCCACGTATCGTGGTCTTGGAGTCGCCGACCGGCAGCGTGAATGCGCTGGCTCTGGGTACGACGCGCAGCCGACCGAGCGGAACCGCCCGCGTCGAGCGCGTGGAACAGAGGCGGCACGACCGCTTGCGCGAGGTGCTCGGCACGGAGGGACTCGCCGCAGAGGAGCTGCGTGCGGAGTGAATCACGACGAAGTCGGGTGAGTCCGTACGCCCCGTCTGCGCTTCGGGTACCAACCAGATGACAGGTTGCCTCACGCGGGGGTGCCCGATGGTCGTCGACCGGCCCATGATGGCTGACTCACGCACGGTCCTTGTGACAGGTGCCACGGGCTACATCGGCTCGCACATGGTCGAGCCGCTCGCGCGTGCCGGTTTCTCGGTCCGCGTTGCCGCCCGCACGCCCGCGAGGCTCTCCTCGGTGGTCCGGAGGACCGCGTCACAGATCGTCTCGGCAGATGCGCTCGACCCCGCGGCGGTCGCGCGGTCACTGTCCGGCGTCGAGGTGGCCTACTACCTCGTTCACACGCTGGGCGCGGGAGCCGACTACGCGCGACGCGATCGTGCAGCAGCGGACATCTTCGCCGCAGCCGCGCGAGATGCAGGCGTGTCGCGGATCGTGTATCTGGGCGGTCTGGGTGGCGATGCCGGCGAGCTGTCAGAGCACTTGGCGAGCAGGCACGAGGTGGGTGTGGCGCTCGCAAGCACGGGAGTGCCGGTCATCGAGTTTCGCGCCTCGATCGTCATAGGGAGCGGCTCGACGAGTTTCGAGATGATCCGTAACCTCACCGAGAAGATCCCCCTGATGACCACTCCCCGTTGGGTGAGGATGGCCGCTCAGCCCATTGCTGTGGCAGACGTCGTCTCCTACCTCGTCGAGGCAGCGACCGTACCGCTTGTGGCCGGAGCCACGCGGCAGATCTACGAGATCGGCGGGTCGGAGATCGTCAGCTACGGTGACCTGCTGCGCCTGTACGCGAGCGCGCGTGGTCTCAAGCGGTTGGTGATTCCTCTACCCGTGCTCTCGCCAGGGCTCTCGGGATGGTGGTTGTACTTGTTCACACCCAAGGAGGCGACGGTGGGCCGCCAGCTGGCCGAGTCCCTGAAGTTTCCCACTGTGGTCACCAACGACGCTGCGGCGCGTGACTTCCCGTACATCAAAGCAATGGGCGCGACAGAAGCGATGCGGCGCGCGTTTGTTGATGAGGAGCGTGTCTTCTCGGCGCTTCGGTGGGATGAGGAGTTCGCGGGGCATACTGAGCCGATGCACACGTACCGAGAAGGGCGCTACATCGATTCGCGCGTGATCCGCACGCAGTGCCCACCCGAGGCCGCCTTCGATCCGATAGCGTGCATCGGCGCGGAGAGGGGATGGTATGCCTTTGACACCCTGTGGGATATCCGCGGTTTCGTTGACCTGGTACTGGGTGGCCCGGGGCGCCGGCGGGGGAGGCGTGACCAGTACGCGTTGGTAGAAGGTGATTATCTGGAGTGGTGGAGGGTTGAGCGCGTCGTCGCGCCGTCGCTGCTGAGGCTGCACGCCGAGATGAAGGCTCCCGGCGAAGGATGGCTTCAGTACGAGCTGTCACCGGACGCCGACGGGACGCTCGTGCGGCAGACGGCCCTGTTCGATGCGAAGGGGATCTGGGGGCGGCTGTACTGGTATGCTGTGCTGCCCCTTCATCACTTCGTCTTCAACGGGACACTCGAGGGTATCCGGCGCGAGTGCACAGCGCTGGTGACGGGCCCCAACACGTGTCCCCTGCCCGGTGAGTGGGAACGCTCAGGCAAGAGGCGAAAGACCGACGCGATCGACGGGGCGTGAGCTGAATGCAGTATCAGTCGGACTATGTGTTGCGGCTCATCGAGCAGATGGGCGGGCTGATACGGCGCGCTACCGAGAAGATGCGCTCGGGAGGTGCCGAGGAGCCCTACGCGCTTGCTGACCAGGCGATCGGTCTCGCCCTGGATATGGACCCGACAGTGGCCTCGCGGCTTTCGCCCCAAAGCCTCGTGTCGCTCCTGGAGCTCAGCAGCCTTGACGACCGAGTCATCGGACTGATGGCCGAGGCGATAGAGCTCGAAGCAGAGGTGCTGCAGAGTTCAGGTGAGATGATTGCGGCGAGTGTCAGGCGCGAGCAGGCGAGCGCGGTCCGCTCGCTGCTCGGCCCGACTCACGCGAACTGAGGCGCATAACCACTGCCTGTCGTGGCTACGGCGCTACGGCCGTTGCGATCCACACTCCGTGAAGGTTGCAGCTCTCCATTGCCGCGAGTGCCGTGCCGGGGTCGACGTTGAGCACGCACGAGACAGTGGGATCCACGGCCACCGCGGAGGCGTCGAAGCGAACCACCGGCGCTCCGGCTGCGTGGATCTCTATCCACTCGATGAAGTGGTCGGGCTGATTGGGGTGAGCCACCCAGTGCCCTACCGAGACCGTGATGCGGAGCTTGTCGCCTTCGCGCGTGCACTCGATGTAGGGTACGTGCTTCTTCTCGAAATCACTCGCGGAATCGAGATCGGTCACGCTGTTCACTCCTGCGAGAATAGGGGCGTCGCTCATGGGGGTACCTCCGTGTCAGTGGCGGGCTGTCTGGGGCCGTCTGCCGGCAAAGAGGTATATACCCCCTCCGACAGACGCTAGAATCGGGGATGGTACTTGCATTCACCCCGCATTGACCGAAGCGATTCGGAGGTCCGTCCTGTGAGCACTTCCACCGCCGCGCGAGAGAGCGCCGTGCTCGTGGTCATCGATGTCCAAGACCGTCTGGCTGCGGCCATGGACCTACGCGACCGCGTGCTCGAGCGAATCGCGTTCCTCATCGAAGTGGGCTCCATCCTGGGTATGCCCATAATCGTGACTCGGCAGTACCCCAAGGGATTGGGTGAGCTCTGCGGCACTACTGAATCCGCCCTCGAGAATGCCGCGCGACAAGGATCGGGTATCGCGCGCCTGGACAAGCTCGCCTTCGACTGTTTTTCGGAGCCTGAGTTCGTTCAGGCACTCGAGGCGACGGCTCGTCGTCAGCTGATCCTGTGTGGGATGGAGTCTCACATCTGCGTCGCGCAGACTGCTCTGGCCGGGCTGGGCCAGAGCTACGACATCCACGTGGTCTCAGACGCCTGTTGCTCGCGTGACGAGAGGGCGCATGACTCCGCTCTGGCGCGCCTGCGTCGGGCGGGCGTTGTGGTGACGGTGTCGGAGTCGGCCGCATACGAGCTCATTGGAACGGCTGGCACGCCTGAGTTCAAGCGGCTGCTCGCCGCGGTCAAGCGGGGCTGAACGCCACGCGTGCATCTGAGTCTGCGATAATGCTGAGCGCGTCGTATCGGCGCAGACCGAATCCCGCCAACAAGGTAAGGCCGATGAACTGGTCACGTCCACTGTATGTAGCTGCTCTGTTGCTGCTCGCGCTGCTCGCACCTCTTCCCGCGAGCGGGGCGGCCGCTAGGCAGGTGACAGGGAGTGTGGACTACCGGATCCTGATGGCGCCTTCGCCGGGACAGGCGATCGTGCTGGCCGCACTTCAGCTCCCTGAAACCGTTCGGTTGCCCGCGACGGTCAGAATCCCGGTTCCGCCAGGCATGACGGTCACATGGGCGGGTGAGATCTCCAGCGGGGACCCATCCAAGGATCGGGAGCGGCCCTATGTGCTGCGCACCGGCAACGGCGGTAAGTATGCCGAGTTCGAGGTCGAGGAGTTCAGGCGGGCACAGATCGATCTTGCCGGCAGGGAGATCTCGACCGGTACTGCCCTTGTGTCGGAGCAGTTCGACTTCGTGCAGTCCGTGCCTTCCGGCGAATCCGGATTCTCGGTGCGTGTTCCTCCGGGTGCACACGACGTCGGGGTCGATCCGGCCGCAACGGGCGAGCCCCAGGTCGGAGCGTCGGGCGAGGCGGTCTATCCTCTGCCGGCAAGGCAGCTCAAACCCGGTGAGACGACCCGGGTCAGCGTCTCCTACCGCGTGAGGCAGGCGCCGGCTGACGGTGCTGACGGCGCAGGGGGCCCGCGAAGGATTCTCATTGGGATCGCAGTGGCAGCACTTCTCGTGATCGCTGCGCTGGTGGTGGCCGTGCGCGGGGCCAGTCGTCATGGCTGATCGGACCGATGAACTCAAGGTCGCACTGCACGCGTGTTGCGGACCCTGTCTGCTCGAGCCGTACGACTCGCTGAGAGAAGAGTTCGCTCAGGTCGTCGTGGTCTTCTACAACCCCAACATCCACCCCGTCGAAGAGTATGAGCGCCGTCGCGACACGCTGCTCGACTATGCGGGCGCCCGCAACATCGAAGTCGAAGTGCGCGGCTACGACCCGGCGTCTTGGATCGAGGCGGCAGCACCGACTGTCCGCACCCCTACAGAGCGGTGTCGTGCTTGCTACCGTCTACGTTTGGGCGAGGTGGCGCGGTGGGCCGCCGAGAACGGATTCGACGCCGTCGCCACCACGCTCACCGTGAGCCCGTATCAGGACGCGGGCTCCATCACACGCGAAGGCCGACTTGTGTGCGAGGAGGCTGGGATCTCGTATCTTGAGCGCGATTTTCGCGAGCGCTACCCGGACGCGACACGACGCTCGCGCGAACTGGGGATGTACCGCCAGAACTACTGCGGGTGCCTGATGAGCGAGCTTGAGGCGCGCGAGCAGCGAGCCGTGCGAAGGGCAGCGAAAGAGGCACTGAGGAAGGACTAGGGTCCGCCGGTGGCCCGTTCCCTGTCGACTTCGCGCTCTTTGCGTTGGGCATCGCGCATCTTGATCTCGGGCACCCGTTTCGCGTAGCGGAAGAAGCGCAGCGGCTGGAAACTGGGGCCCCATCCTTTGGTGGTGCGGGCCTCGAGAGCTGTGCGCAGGTCCTGTTGGGTGCTTCCGGGAAAGATCGTGCGGCTCGTGCCCACGACCGAAAGCATGTGTGCGTCACTGCCGCCGGTTGCGGCGAGACGCGCGTCGTTGGCACGGTGGTAGGCACGAGCGCGGAAGTTCGCGAGGAACAGAAGGGGAGTCGAGTTCGCCACTTCCACGCCGTCGTAGTCAGCACAGTCGTAGACGTCGCGTTCTCCTCGGCAGAGGCCGTGTTTGTGCCACCAGCGCGGCGCGAATGGATGTGCGGCGATCGCGATTCCGCCCTGGGCATGAATGCGCTTCACCGTCTCATGAGCGTCGAGGCCCGGGGAGATCAGGTCAGGGGTCCAGAGCCCCAGGATGTGGCCATCGGTGCTCTCGACCTCCTGGCCCACGATCACGTCGATCCGGTAGCGGTGCGCCATCGAAGCAGCCTCAAGGGCGCCTTCGTTGGTATTGTGATCGCAGATGGCCAGCACCGAGAGGTTGGTGGCCTCGGAGGCGAACTCCAGCAACTCCTCGGGATTGGCTGTCCCGTCGGAGGCGGTTGTATGCACATGCAGATCCGCAGCTGAGTATCCGTGTCTCATGACCTGCGTATGGTAGCACCGCATGGGGGAGTCGCGGGGAGCTGGGGTACACTTCGCTCGGAAACCACGTGAAAGGACCTTTCGCACATGCGAACCTCGGACTTCGACTACGACCTCCCGAGCGGCCTGATCGCGCAGCGCCCGGCCGAACCCCGCGACAGCTGCAAGCTGTTGGTTCTCGACCGCTCCAGCGGGCAGGTGGACCACCGCATCTTCTCTGAACTTCCCGAGTACCTGCGCGAGGGTGACCTGCTCGTGGTCAACGAGACACGAGTACTGCCCGCCCGGCTCAACGGCGTCAAAGACGAGACAGGCGGGGCAGCTGAGGTCCTGCTGCTCCGGGAACGCTACGACAACGCGTGGGAGTGCCTGGTCAAGCCGGGCCGTCGCTTGAAGCCGGGCACGCGGTTGGTATTTGGCGACGGGGCGATGACCGGGCTTATTGTTGATACGCTCGATGAGGGCGGCGGACGACTTATCCAGTTCTCTCCCAAGACGGGAGCATTCCTCGACATCATCCACCGCATCGGCGAGATGCCGCTCCCGCCCTACATCACCGAGCCGCTTGCCAACCCGGACTCCTACCAGACGGTGTTCTCCAAAGACGAACGGAGCGCTGCTGCGCCCACGGCGGGGCTGCATTTCACGCCCGAGCTGCTGGAGCGCTGCCGTGATGCGGGCGCGCGCGTTGAGACGGTGGAACTCGACGTGGGCCTCGACACATTCAGGCCCGTGTCTGAGACGGACCCTAGCGAGCACCATATCCACACGGAGCATTTCCGCGTATCGGCCTACGCGGCCGAGGCGGTCGAGACAACGCGCGAGCGCGGCGGGCGTGTCATCGCCGTTGGGACCACATCGGTGCGCGCTCTTGAGAGTGCGTGCGACGCCGAGACGGGACGAATCGAGGCTGTTGAGGGGTCGACAAGCCTGTTCATTCTTCCCGGGTATCGGTTCTGCGCAACTGACGCGATGGTCACCAACTTCCATGTGCCGTGTTCGACACTGCTGATGATGGTGAGCGCGTTTGCGGGTCGCGGCGTCGTGATGCGAACGTACGCTGAGGCTATGGAGCGTCGGTATCGGTTCCTGAGTTTCGGCGACGCAATGCTGATCCTTTAGGGATCACTGCGCGACCGGCGTCCACAAGGTCCAGTCGGGGTTGCCCGCTGCAGGGTCACTACTGGAGCTGCCTGGTGCGATCAGGATGCCTTGTGAGGTCGACCCGTGGAGTCCATAGACAGGGATACCCAATGAGTCGGTGCCCAACTTTCGGTACGCGGGAGATCCGTCCACTGATTGGGGGCGCTCGACGGAGTTCGGCAGCGCAGGCCACTGGCCGTATGACAGTATCTCGCTGCTCGTGAGCGCGTACACGCGCCCCTGGTACGTTCGCGAGACTCGGTCGAAGCCCAAGAGCGCGCCCGCATCATCGGTGAGATAGACACGTGCAGGGTCACTGAGCTTCGTGACATCTCGGCTTCTGGGCTGATTCTGGCCGTCGAGCGCGGTGACCGTTGTGCCCGCCGGTAGCAGGGTGGCCGAGTCAACACCCGCTGCCAGTCCGGCTGCGCGGTATACCGTGCCCGAGACGGTGATGAGTGACACACCTGCTACAGAGGCGGCGCCCTGATCTGTGACGCCGGCGCTGGAGCTCTCAGGCTCGGACTTCGATTCCCGAGGCACCGCCGAGTCGACTCTGCCTGGCGACGACGACTGTGCCACGAACGTCGGTACCGGACTGGGGGCCAAGATCATCCGCACGCCCATTATCGTGCCGATGCTCGACACCATGATCACCACCGAGGCCGCCACGGTCCACGCGATGATGGTCCGTTCGTTGCGAGGGTCGTTGAACGCGCGCTTGAGCCGCTGCAGTGCCACTCCAAGAGTACGTGTCTGCGGCAGCGTCTCTTGCGACGTCTCAGTGTGCAGGGAAGCGACGGGGTCGGCAACGGCCGCCACAGATGCGCGCCGAACAGCGGCCATGATGCGATCGTGGAGTTCGTCGGGCGGCTGGGGGGTGGTCTTGGACACAGCAAGGAGTGCGCGGACGTAACCGCCGCAATCGGGACAGGTTCGACAATGCTCCTTGGCTGACTCGAGCATAAGGCCATCGATTTCAGCCCGGTCGAGCTTCTCGGAGACGATTCTCTGCGCTTCGAGGCAGTCCATCAGGCACCTCGTCCCGTCGCGTTAAGTGCGGCCGCTAGGGTGCGCCGGGCTCGAAACACCCGGGACTTGACCGTGCCGGCCGGCACTCCCAAGGCCTCACCGGCCTCGAGGTAGGTCAGCCCGAACACCGAGACCGCAGAGAGCGCATCGCGGTCCTCGGGAGCGAGCGCACGCATGGCCAGTTCCACCGTCACGGCGAGCGCGGCCCCTTCGGCAAGGTCCTCTCCAGCAGGCTGGTGGTCGAGCGGGTCCACGGGGACGGGTCGCCTCCGCCCTGCGCGTACTTCGTCGAGGCACGCGTTTCGTGTGACCCGGTAGAGCCAGGTGGAAAACCGTGAGCGCTCGTCAAAGGAGTCCAGAGAGCGAAACACCTTGACGAACACCTCCTGAGTCGCGTCTTCAGCCGCCTGTGAATCACCGAAGAACCGCAGGGCATGGGCGTATACGGCGCGCGTGTGCCGACGCACGAGCGCCTCGAACGCTGCGATATCCCCCCCGCGCGCAAGGGCGATCAGCGAGGAGTCGTCGGCTTTCAAGTAGTCCATTCTTCTCCGTTAGACGGCTGTGCCCGGCGAGCAGTTCACGTGACATCAGTCTAGCGCTTCGGCGTGCCCCGTCCGCCTCGGGTAGAATCCCCGCATGGACTCATTCGAATTCGAACTCCTGGCAACGGACTCGACCACTTCGGCGCGACGGGGTCGGTTGCAGACCCCGCACGGGCCGGTCGACACCCCCTTGTTCATGCCCGTGGGTACGCGGGCCACGGTCAAGGGCGTCACGGTCGACCAACTGCAGGTAATCGATGCGCAGGTGGTCTTGGCGAACACCTATCACCTCTTCTTGCGTCCGGGATCCGAGGTGATCGCCCAAGCAGGCGGGCTGCACCGCTTCATGAACTGGGATCGAGTCATTCTCACCGACTCAGGCGGTTTCCAGATATTCAGCCTCGCAGACACCCTGAAGCTCAGCGACGAGGGTGTCAGGTTCCGCTCGATCGTGGACGGCACCTGGCACTTCTGGACCCCCGAAGACAACATGCGCATACAGCAGGAGCTGGGCGCAGACATCATCATGCAGCTGGACCAATGCCCGCCCTATCCGGCGGAGCGCGATCTCGTGGCGACTGCGGTCAGGCGCAGCGCCGAGTGGGCCGTGCGCTGCAAGCGCTCACACCGCCGAGAAGACCAGGCGCTCTTCGGTATTGTGCAAGGTGGGGTTCACCTCGATCTGCGGCTTGAGAGCGTACAACGTCTGAGCGAGATCGGGTTTCTCGGCTACGGGATCGGGGGCTACTCGGTGGGTGAGCCGCATGAGCTGATGCTGGAGACGCTGGGGGCGGTCTGCGCTGCGTTGCCGTCCGAGCGGCCGCGCTACCTCATGGGTGTGGGCAACCCAACCACCATGCTGGAGGCGATCGGGGCCGGTGTCGATCTGTTTGACTGCGTCTTGCCTACGCGGACGGCTCGGATGGGCACGGCGTTTTCCAGCGAAGGACGTCTGAATCTGCGCAACGCGCGGTTCACAGGCGACTTCGGGCCACTCGATCCAGCCTGTAGTTGTTCGACCTGTCAGCAGTATTCACGGGCCTACCTGCGTCATCTGGTCAATACGAAGGAGATGCTCGGGTCGATTCTTCTGAGCGTGCACAACCTTCACTACCTGCTGGATCTCGCACGTCAGGCACGCGAGGCCGTCGAAGCCGGTACGTTTGGGGAGCTCCTCTCAGTGTGGCGCAGCTCGCCAGCCGCTGACGATTTCTGATGCCGCAGGCGCGATGTGGCTCGAGCGCTTCCGTGAAACGCGCCGTACAGGTAAGATAATCCGTCGGCTGTGCACCCGCGAACCGCGCGGGTCTGGTGAAGTGGGGTCTGGATGAATGCACAGATGGGGAACCTGGTCTTCATCGCGGCGATGGTGGCCATCTTCTACTTCCTGCTGATCCGTCCACAGCAGCGTCGCGCCAAAGCGCAGCGGGACATGCTTGCTGAGCTGGCGCCGGGCATGCCGATCGTCACTATCGGCGGCATCTACGCTACGGTGGTGGAGGTTGGCGATCGGGTACGCGTCCGAGTACTTGATGGCTCCGAACTCGAGATCTCGAAGGCAGGAATCAGTCGTGTGGTTGAGTCTGCGGCAACCGAATCTCAGAGCGATGGCAGTCCCGAATAAGGGACGCAGGGCCAGAGCTGAGTCGGCTCGGTTCATCTGTCGGGCCTACGACCGCGACAGGTGAGCGCGTAGCGTGCATAATCGCCCACGGGCGTGAGTCGTGCCCAGGAGTACGATACGGAGAATGCGAAAGGCCGCCGGCATGCCCGGTGAGGACGGACGCACGCTCCAGACAAACGGAAACAGGCTTCCTCGGAAGCTGAGACACCGCAAGGTACGGAAGGCAGGGGCATGGACCAGAAACAGAAGAACATACTGCTGCTCGCGATAGCGTTGTTGCTCACGCTATCTTCCTGGGTGGTCCTGTGGCCACCCCAGACCAAGATCACCCAGGGTCTCGACCTGCAAGGCGGACTCTCGGTCATCTTGACCGCCGAGGAGTCGACCAAGACACCGGTCACCGCATCGGTCATGGATCGGGCGGACCTCATTGTGAAGCGTCGGGTCGATGGCTTGGGCGTGCGCGAGGCGTCGATCGCCCGACAGGGCAACGACTCGCTTCTGGTGCAGATCCCGGGGATCAAGAACGCCCAAGAGGCGCTTGACGTGCTGGGTAGCACCGGCCAGCTCGAGTTCGTTGACGTCGCGTCGATCACTGACTCGGTCACGGTTATGGCAATCACCAACGGTGAGGACGCTGTCCAGCTCAAGGAGGGCACCTACGAGCCGTTCATGACCGGCGAGGTCGTCAAGACCGCGGCCGTGTCCCAGAACCCGAGCACGGGACAGATCGAAGTGAACCTGACCATGGACACCACCGGTGCTAAGACGTGGGGCGAGTACACGACCACGCATGTGGGCCAGTTGGTCGCAATCGTGCTCGACGGTTCGGTACAGTCCGCCCCGCGCGTGAACGAGCCCATCACCGATGGGCAGACGGCGATCTCGGGGAGCTTCACAGCAGCGACCGCGAAGCAGCTTAAGACCGTGCTTGAGACGGGCGCACTTCCCGTGACGCTGAAGTTCTCGGAGTCTCGGGTAGTGGGGCCGACGCTCGGCCAGGATTCACTGGTCCGAGGCGTGCTCGCGGCGCTGGTCGGGCTGGCGTTCGTGGCGCTGTACGTGCTCGTCTTCTACCGAGGGCTGGGCATGCTCACGGTGGGCGCACTTGTCGTCTTCGCCTCGCTCTTCATGGGTATCCTCGCGACGATGTCGCAGTTCGGCATCTTCTCACTGACACTGCCGGGAATCGCGGGCATCGTGCTCACGATCGGACTTGCGGCTGACTCCTCCATCCTCATCCTTGAGCGGTTCAAGGAGGAGGTCCGTATGGGCAAAACCATTCGTTCGGCTGCCAACTCGGGATCACGTCACGGCATGCTGACCAGTATCGACGCTGACTTGGTGACGCTTGTTTCCGCCGGGGCTCTCTTCCTGGTCGCAATCGGACCGGTTCGAGGATTCGCCCTCACGCTGATGATAGGTATCACCTGTGACATCGTGATGATGCTCCTGTTCAAGCGCCCTTCACTGATGCTGCTGGCGGAGTCCGTCATCCCCAAGGCGCCGGTGTTTTGGGGAGTACCGAGCGAGCGTGGTACTGCACCCTCGGGCGCGACACAGAAAGGGGGTGCTGCGCGTGGCTAGGTTCAACATCGACTTCATGGGTCATCGCAACATCATGTTCGGCATCTCTGTGGTGCTCCTGGTGCTCTCAATCGGCACGCTGGCCATCAAGGGGCTCACATTTGGTGTGGAGTTCCAAGGAGGCACGTCTGTCACCATCAACAACTCCGGGGACGTCACATCCAAGCAGCTCAGTGACGCGCTCAAGGACGCTGGTTCTGGCCCTGTGGTCATCCAGACTACTGAGGCACGTGGCGAGAAGGGCTTCATCGTCCGATCCGAGGTCGAGGACCCGAACACGGCCAACAAGCAGGTCACTGCGGCCGCTGCTGTCTTGAAACTCCCTTCGGGGTCGTACCAGGTCACGACCATTGGTGCGGGCTGGGGGCAGAACATAACCGATCGCGCTCTCTTGGCGCTCGCGCTGTCGATCGCCGCGATCCTGCTCTACATCTCGGTGCGTTTCGAATACAAGATGTCGGTCACGGCGGTGGTCGCACTGATCCATGACATAGTAATCACCCTGGGCATCTACTCTCTACTGGGCGCCGAGGTCACGCCCAACACGATTGCAGCACTACTCACGATTCTGGGGTACTCGCTCTACGACACGGTCGTGGTGTTCCACCGCATCAAGGAGAACTCACAGCACCTTGTGAAGCAGTCCTTCATGAGCATGGCGAACGAGTCGATCAACGAGGTGTTCGTGCGGTCGCTGAACACCACGATCACGTCGCTGTTGCCCGTTGTCGTGATGTTGTTCTTCGGGGGTGAGACGCTTCAGGACTTCGCGCTTGCTCTGACCATCGGCCTGACGATCGGTGCATACTCCTCAATCGGAGTCGCATCGCCGCTCTACGCCATGTGGAAAGAGACCGAGCCCAAGTACGCGGCCCTGCGCAAGAAGTACGCAAGCGCCTGACGCTTCACACAAGAGAACCCGACGGGGTCGGCACCAACGGTGTCGGCCCCGTCCGCTAGGATGGGGTCATGGTGGAAGGCGGCACACAGGCACCGTGGTCTTCTTGGCCCGTCGATGAGGCCGTAGTCGCAGCTTTGCAGAGCGGCTCCGGCCTCTCGCGCGTGGTCGCGCAGGTGCTCGCGGCGCGAGGTATCACGCAGCCTGACGAGGTGGGCCGGTTTCTCGAGCCCTCGCTTGCGCGCGACTGGAACGACCCTTTGCTCATCCCCGGAATGCTCGAGGGCGCCAAGCGTGTCGCCGCGGCCGTGTCGAGTGCCGAGAGGATCGTGATCTTCGGCGACTTCGACCTCGATGGCGTCAGCGCTGCCGCAGTGGCCGCGCGCGGGCTCAGAGCACTTGGCGCCGACGTCGAGGCGGTCGTGCCACATCGGTTCAGGGAGGGATACGGCCTCTCCCCCAAGGCGATCGAGCGGCTGCTGACGTTGGGACCGAGCCTCGTGGTCACCGTCGACTGCGGCATCTCGGCCAAAGACGAGGTGACGATGCTCCTTGGTCTCGGCGTGGATGTGGTGGTGACCGATCACCACGAGCCGGGCGACGGAATTCCGGAATCGATTCCCGTGGTCAACCCTAAGCTCTCTGCCCACTGCCCTTCGCGCGATCTCGCCGGTGCGGGGGTAGCCCTGAAGTTGGTCCACGCGGTCGGGGCTCTTCTCGGTCAGGGCGATGAGTGGGAGGCGCTGACCGATCTTGCGATGCTGGGCACAGTTGCCGATATCGTGCCCCTGCGGGGAGAGAACCGGGCGCTGGTGGCACATGGCATTGCGGCGACGCAACGCCATCCCAGGGTGGCAGTCTGTGCCCTGTGTGCCGTGGCGAACGTATCGACGGCGACATTCTCGTCGGACAACGTCGCGTTTGGACTGGCCCCCCGTCTCAATGCTGCGGGCCGCATGGCCGATCCTGCCCTCGCGCTCGATCTTCTTCTGACCGATGACCCCGCACGCGCGGAGGATCTCGCGCGTTCGCTCGACGAACTCAACCGGGTTCGACAGGCCACGGAGGCTGACCTTTCCGAGGCCGCGGCCGCTTTGGCGATGCGCAGTTACCACGGTCAGCGAGCCCTGGTGCTGGCTGGCGAAGGATGGCATGACGGCGTGAAAGGAATCGTCGCATCGCGGATGGCCAGAAGCTATGGCGTGCCGGCTTTCCTGTTCTCCATCGAGGATGGAGTGGCGAAAGGCTCGGCGCGCAGCGTGGGTACCGTCGATCTGTTCAAGGCCACAGAGGCGAGCGCGGCGACCATACAGCGGTTCGGGGGGCATGCGGCCGCGGTCGGACTGACCCTGGCCGCTGAGGACCTCGAGACCTTCGAGCATGACCTGCTCGTGCATCTGGGCACGCTCCCGGAGTCACAGTTCGCATCGGAGCTCGTCGTCGATGCTGAGGTGATGCTGGACGATGTGAGCGTGGAGCTTGGGACGGAGCTGAACTTGCTCGCGCCGTTCGGCCACAGCAATCCACGACCGATGCTGGCGGTGCGCTCCGTGTTCATGAACAGCCGAGACCGGGTTGGTCGCGACAGGAGTCATCTCAAGTTCACTGCCTACGATGGGGCATTCTCTGTCTCTGCGATCTCATTTCGCTGTCAGAACATCGAGAAGCTGTCCGGGCATGACGGGCCGGTGGACATCGCTTTCGAACTCGACGTCGATGTGTGGCGCGGTCGCTCGCGGGCGCAGATGAACGTGCGTGATACTCACATCTGCCGCAGCGAGAGCCCGGGGGGCGACACAGCGGAACTCCTGAGTGATCTGTTCGCGAGAGCCGATGAGCTGCTCGCCCGAGAGGAGTACGCGGGCATCGAGGACGCGCCGTCCTTCCACACCAAGCTTGCGGGAGTGACCTTCGAGGGCAGGCAGGCGGTCCTGGAGCGATTGCAGCCGGGGGCGCCTCTACGTTTCGAGCGGCAGGCCGACAACCCACACGACCCTAACGCGTGCGCGGTGTTCGATCCGCACGGCGCACATGTCGGCTACCTCAACCGCCGTTTGGCGGCGGTGCTCGCTCCGGCCATGGATGCCGGAGTCGACTATGACGTCGAGGTGAGCGAGGTCACCGGCGGGCAAGCCGGTCAGTCCCGAGGCGTGAACGTTCTTGTGACGCGGCGCGACGCGGCGGGGATGCTGATCGACGACCGTGAGGTGCTGGCCGAGCGTCGTGTGAGGCTTGCAGGGCTTGCTCCCGACGAACTCCACGCGGAGCTGGTGTCGGTCTTCATCGGCGAGGGCTCGCTTCACCCTGCGCAGTCTGACGCTCTCGCGGCGCTGGGCAGAGGAGAGAACACGCTCACCGTGATGGCCACCGGGCGCGGCAAGTCGCTCATCTTCCATCTGCACGCCGCTCGGATCGCGCTGGGCGAAGCAGCAGCGAGCATCTTCGTCTTCCCGCTACGCGCACTCGTTGCGGACCAGGCATTTCACCTGGCTGAGTTCTTCTCGGCGGTGGGGGTCTCGGTACGCACGGTCACCGGCGAGACCAGCCAGTCCCAGAGGGATGAGGCGTTTGCTGAGCTCGCCGAGGGCCGGCTCGACGTCGTCTTGACCACGCCGGAGTTCCTGCACTTCCATGTCGCGCGCTTCGCCCAGGCCGGTCGCGTGCGCTTCGTGGTCGTCGACGAGGCTCACCACGTCGGCCTGGCGCGGGCAGGGCACCGACCCGCCTACGCGCACCTTGGCGATGCCGTCGCAGCGCTCGGCGGCCCGACGATCCTAGCGGTCACGGCCACGGCCTCAGATGAGATCGCCGACCAGATCCGCTCGCTGCTCCGGATCACGACCGTTGTTCTGGACCCGACGGTCCGCGACAATCTGGCCATCGAGGACCAGCGTTCGGTCTCAGACAAAGACGCGTATCTGGTGGCGCTGGCGTCTCGGCGCGAGAAGATGGTCGTGTACGTGAACTCCCGGGACGCCTCGGTGCGACTCGCGCGCATGCTGCGCAAACGCGTCCCCCAGATCGCATGGAAGACCGCGTTTTACAACGGCGGGCTCTCTCGTTCCGTGCGTCACGCAGTCGAAACGGCGTTTCGGTCCGGGGAGGTCCAGGTCGTCGTGGCGACCAGTGCGTTTGGTGAAGGGGTCAATATCCCCGACATCCGTCACGTGGTTCTGTACCATCTGCCGTTCAATGTCGTGGAGTTCAACCAGATGGCGGGCCGCTCAGGACGCGATGGAGCGTTAGCGCGCATCCATGTGCTGTTCGGTGACAAAGACGCCCGCATCAACGAGACGATCTTGTCCTCACTCGCGCCCGAACGTGATGACCTGGCGACTCTCTATCGCGTCTTGCGCGATATCGCGCAGCGCGAGGGTGCTGCCTTCGAAATCACCAATGCGGAGCTTGCCGAGAAGTGCGCGGCGTCGTCGCGCGCCTGTCGGCTGGACGATCGCGGAGTCTCCTCGGCGCTGGGGATCTTTCGTGACCTGGGGCTTGTGACGGGGGAGGGTCATGGCGCATACCGGCGTCTCACGTTTTTACCATCCTCCGAGAAGCTCGAACTGACGGCCAGCGTTCGCTACGCCGAGGGTCTCGATGAGGTGGAGGAGTTCGGGGTGTTTCGCGCTTGGGTCATGGGCGCGCTGCCCGATGAGTTGCTCGCACGCTTCAACCGTCCTATTCTTCCCACACGCTCCTGAAGGCTACGACGAAGGGCTGACGTGCCGGCAACACTCGAACAGATTGAAGCCCAGATCCGCGCGTACAACCCCGATGCGGACCTGACGAATCTCGACGCGGCATACCAGTTCGCATTGGCGGCGCACGAAGGCCAGATGCGCAAGAGCGGCGAGCCGTTCGTCAACCACCCCCTCGAAGTGGCGCTCATCCTGGCGGAACTTCACCTCGACACCGCGACACTCAAGGCGGCGCTCCTTCACGACGTCGTCGAGGACTCCGATGTGAGCCTTGACGAGGTGCGGGAGCGCTTTGGACCTGAGGTGGCCGAACTTGTTGACGGTGTCACGAAATTGGGGCAAATCGAGTTCGAGTCACTCTCCGAGCAGCAGAGCAACAACCTGCGCAAGATGCTCATAGCGATGGCGAAAGACATCCGGGTCATACTGATCAAGCTCGCCGATCGCCTGCACAACATGCGGACGTTGTCGGCACTTCCCCACGACCGGCAGCTCGATAAGGCGCGCGAGACCATCGAGATCTATGCACCGCTTGCGCACCGTCTTGGTATCTCGCAAGTCAAGTGGGAGCTCGAGGACCTCGCGTTCTTCTATCTGGAGCCGGCGAAGTTCCATCAGGTCTCCCGCATGGTGTCGGAGAGCCGACAGCAGCGCGAGGAGTACGCGAACCAAGTCATCGAGCAGCTGCGCGCGGAACTCGCCAACGTGGGAATCGATGCCGAGATAGCCGGGCGCCCCAAGCATCTCTACAGCATCTATCAGAAGATGTCGGGTCAGGACAAGGACTTCAGCGAGATTCACGACTTGATAGCGTTGCGCGTGGTGGTCGACTCGGTGAAGGATGTCTACGGCGCCTTGGGCACCGTTCACAGCATCTGGAAGCCGGTGCCGGGTCGGTTCAAGGACTACGTCGCAATGCCCAAGTTCAACATGTACCAGTCGCTGCACACTACGGTCATCGGGCCCTCCGGTCGACCGCTCGAGATACAGATGCGCACCGAAGACATGCACCGTACCGCCGAGTACGGGGTTGCCGCTCACTGGCGCTATAAGGAGGGCGGCCGCGGCGACGAGAGTTTCGACGAGCGCCTC
>JBBREQ010000044.1:0-17843 GCA_038202795.1 Coriobacteriia bacterium
TGGGTGTAGCGGTCCTGAACTGCGTGGAGCTGCGTGACGCGCCACGGCTCGGCTTCCATCACATCGAAGGCCGCCAACGCTGCAGCCGTCTGGGCCGGTGGCAGAGCTGCCGAGAAGATGAACGGACGCGACATGTGACGCTGGTAGTCGACCAGATCACGCGAGCCAGCCAAGTATCCGCCGACACTAGGAATGGATTTGCTCAGTGTTCCCATCTTGAGATCGATCGAGCCCGCCATGTCGAAGTGCTCCTCGATGCCATGTCCGGTCGCGCCCAGCGATCCGATCGAGTGAGCCTCATCGACCATCAGGCGCGCACCGTAGCGTTCGCACAACGCTTTGGTGCTGGGGAGATCCATCACATCGCCGTCCATCGAGAACACCGAGTCTGCGATGACCAGCATCGTGCCGTACTGACCCGCGCTCTTACGAAGCAGAGACTCCAGATGATCCATATCGTTGTGGCGGTAGGTGCGCCATTTGGCGCCTGAGAGCAGACACCCATCGACGATTGAGGCGTGGTCTAGCTTGTCCATCAGCACTAGGTCACCGGGGCCCGTGAGCCCCGTGATGATGGCAATGTTGGTGACGTAGCCGGAGGAGTACACGCATGCGTCCTCACGTCCGCTGAACTGAGCGATACGCGCCTCCAGCCTCTCATGCAGATCCGTGGTGCCGGTGAGCAGGCGGACTCCGCCGGCACCCGTTCCGTACTGCTCAATCGCAGCGGATGCAGCGGCATCAATCGCAGGATGACCGATAAGGCCCAGGTAGCTGTAGGAAGCCAGCATCACCATGTCGCGCCCATCCTTCATCGTCACCCGGTTGTTGGTGACCCCGATGGTGGGCTGCAGGTAGAAGTACCGGTCGGCGGCTTGAAGTGCTTCGCGGCGGGAAACGAACTCCGCCAGGCGGGCGTCAACACCGTCGGCTACGCAGGTGACGTCAAGCATGATGGAAGATCCCTTCGATCAGGCGCATGCGGGCGACCATAGCTGTACACAGCTTTGTGTACACGATAGCAGATGCCGCGACCTATGCGTTTTTGAGCACAGAGGTGCTACTCGAGGAACCCGCGCGTTCGCTCTTCTATGAGGCCGGATCCAATGACCTGCCTGTACACGTCGTTGGGAATCTTGGAGTCCCAGTTACCCGTGACCTTCGCGAAGCCGAAGACGATGAGCCACAGCCCCACCACCAGAAGCGGCCACACCCAAGGCTCAACACGGACTCTCGAGAACGCCTTGGCCTCGAGGCATCCGTCCACGGGGCAGACCTTGACGCAGTCCATACAGCCGTCGCACTCCGGTTCCCAGACGCGTTTGCTCTTCTCGGGCTCGACGAACGCATGGCAGACGCTCGAGCAACGTGAGCAGTGAATACAGGTCTCTTCGTTGCGCTCCACAGCGCACGGCGAAGCCATGCCCACAACCGAGTACAGACCACCAAGTGGGCACAGATAGCGGCACCACACCGGCCCGAACAGGATGGACAGAACCGCAGCAAGGCCAGCGAGCGCGATCCATGTCGGCTGGGCCATGAGGTGGATGATCTTCAGGTCAGCGATCCACATATACGGAAGTTCCCGGAAGGCGATCGCTTCGCGAATGGGCACAACCATCAGCGCGAACATGAACAGTGCGGCGAGCAGGTAACGAAAGCCCCGGCCTACCAGGTCGAGCCAGCGTGGAACGCGGATGTTGCGTCCCATGAGCTTGCGCCCCAGTGCCGAAAAGGCTTCCCAGATTGTCCCCACAGGACAGATCCAGCCACAGAACCCACGTTTGAACGCAAGCGACACCCCAAGCGCCATCAGAATGATCACGAGCCCGGCGGGCAGGATCTGGTCCCATCCCCCACCACGTATCCATGCGAAGAAGCTGGTGAAATGGCCGATTGGGAGGATTCCTGCGACCGACTCGGGACGGTGGGCGTAGGGGCCCAGACCGCGCGCCCACCGCTCGAATCTCAGGAGCTGGACGACCGAGAACACGAAGAACACCAGAAAAAGCGTCTTGAAGAACCAACGGCTTGTGAGTACTCGCAGCCATGTGGCCTCAGGTAAGCGGGCGAAGTCCGCGGGAAGTGCGCCGTCAGGGAACTGGTCCGTACTAGGGTCGGTCTGGTCAGGCACTGTAACCTCCAGGTTGTGCGTAGGTGACCCCGCTGGCCGTGCCGGCGACCGATAGGAACCTCGGTGAGGGTAGAATCTATCGAAGAGCAGGTCAACCGGTCGAGGAGTACTTCATGAAAACAGCACTGCTGGTCATCGCACCCAGTGTATTCAGGGACGAAGAGTACTCCGAGCCCAAGCGTGTACTGGAATCTCAGGGTTTCCAGGTGGTCACAGCGAGCAAGGAACCCGGTGTCTGCACGGGCAAGCTGGGAACGGCTGTTACCGCTGAGCTCTCTGTACGCGACGCACTGACGCAGCCTTGGGACTGCGTGGCGTTCATCGGCGGCGGCGGCGCATCGGTGTTCTTCGACGATCCTGATGCCCATGCGCTTGCACGTCAGACACGTGACAGGGGGGCGGTGCTGAGTGCGATCTGCATCGCACCATCCACGCTCGCGCACGCGGGACTACTCGAGGGCGTGCGGGCGACCGCGTTTCCCTCGCAGCGCGATGACCTCATCGCGCATGGAGCAGTGTGGGAGGTCGGACCGGTTGTTGTGGATGGTAGAGTCGTCACAGCGAATGGACCGGAGGCCGCCGAAGCATTCGGTAGGGCTCTCGCCGGGCTTCTCGGCAGGTAGTCGAGCACACGTTAGGGAGGCACCGCCGTGAAGATGTTCCGTTGCCGCATATGCGGAGAGACCTATGTGGGTACCGGAGTTCCTAACCGCTGCCCATTCTGCGGTGCTGATGAGTCCTACATGGTCGAGGGTGATGGGTACTCGGCGGCGGAGAACCGTTTGCAGCTCACTGAGGTCGAACGCGAGGATCTCGAGGTAGCGGTCGCACTCGAGCGGTCGAACGCGCGCTACTACCTGGCGATTGCCGCTCTTGAGGGCGATGAGACCCTCGCGAGTGCCTACAAACGGCTGGCCCGTATCGAGGCCGAGCACTGTTCGCTGTTCTGCAAACTACTTGATGTGGCCAAGCCCGACGACCTCACTACCCCGGAGGGCGACGCAGGAGACTGGTGCGCGGCGATCGCAGAGTCGGCTCGTCGTGAGAGTAGCGCCGCAGAGTTCTACGCTCAGGTTGTCTCGCGCGCGACCAACGTGCGGATCCGAGAGGTCTTCACGGCTGTCTTGGCCATCGAGCGTGACCATCTGGACTTCGATGCTTTTGCAGCGAAGCGGGCTGGGTGCGAATAGCGACTCGAGCGCCGCGCCGGCCCGCTCACAGCGCTCCCTCCCCAGGTGGCAACCGAAGCGATGATATCGCCCGAGTGTCAGACCGTCATCTGTGCGAACAGCTCCGAATACTTCTGGGCAAGTGAAGCGATGGTGTAGCGCTCTGACAAAGCTCGAGCCGATCCGGGTGACGGTCTGTCCTGAATGTGGGTCCTCAGCAGGCCTGCCAGCTGTTGGGTGTCTGAATAGCGGAAGCGGGGCTCGTAGAGCTCGGGATAGGCCAACCGGTCGGGTACCACGGGAGAGCAACCCGCGTAGCATGCCTCTACCATGGCCAGACCGAAGAACTCGTTGAGTGCGGTCGAGACGGCGACGTCTGACGAAGCGAGCAGCTGTGCGTACTCGCCGCGTGTGGAGGGTTGGTCGCAGTGCACGAGTCGCGTTCCCAGGGTCTGGGCGGCCGTACGCATCAGCTCATCGGTCTCGCGAAAGCTCTGTCCCGCAACGGCCACTTCGAAGTCGAGACCCTCTTTGGCAAGCTGCATGACCGCGGCGAAGAACTGCTCGGGGTTCTTGTCGTGCTCCCAGCGGTGTGGCCAGACGATCCGACAGCGAGAACCACGGGTTGGGAGCGCCACGTCGAAGGGCGTGGGATCGAAGGGCGGGGCGATGACACGGGACGTAGCAGCGATCTTCTCGGCCAGCCCCTTTGGGTGATGGTCGGGGAACTGCCGGATGAAGCCGGGAATCAGCTCGAGGAACTGATCCCGATTCCAGCGCGTGTTGAACACACAGGCTTGCGCACTGAGCGCAGAGGTGATGTTGGTCAGCGGGAACTGCAGGTCCCACTCTGCGCTGTGACGGTTGGGGTAGCTCAGCTGGTTCTCATGGAAGTAGACCACAGCCGGGACTGCAGCGATCCGGTGTCCGCACAGGCCGCGAAACTCGGCCAGGTTGAGGAAGGTCGAAGCGAAGATCAGATCCCAGGGAGCACCGTCGCCTGCCTGAGCAGCATGAACGCGTGCCTGCTGCGCCATCGTGATGGCAGCGCCGCGCATGCGCCACTTCCACTTGCGGGCCGGCAAGGTCAGCAGCATCCAGTCCGCTGCCACGTGCTGGGACAAGAGGTCGAGGACTGCTCGGTGGCTGCCTCCGTAGTACGGCTCCAGCGCAAGTATCCTCAAGCGCGTCATGATGACGCGGGTGTGTCGGTGCGTGCGCTCGGGGGCACACACCGCGCGACATCCCAGCCTGCCTCCCCCACCGGCGTGTGCCACGGCCTGGGTGAGCGGTAGGAGGTGCCCGGGAAATCGCGCCACGAGAGTGTCGTCAGGGCATCGTGGACCATGCGGTCGATGTCGAGGAGACCCCATGCCGCCAGAACTGCGGGCAGCTTGGCGTGTGTCTCAGGCGTGCGCGGCATGAACAGCGTGCAGCAGTCGTCGTGCTGCACGATCGACAGCTCGTAGGTGCCTATGGTCTTGGCCTCGGCGATGATCTCTTGCTTGTCGCTGCCAACCAGCGGACGGAGCACGGGCAGAGTCGCGGCCTCATCGACGGCCGCGATGTTCTCGAGTGTCTGAGAAGCGACCTGGCCCAAGGACTCTCCGGTCACAAGCGCTTTGGCGCGCTCAACCGCAGCGATCCTCTCGGCGACCTTGATCATGAGGCGGCGATACAGGATCACCCGCAGGTCAGGAGGGGTCAGCAGCGATATCTCCTTCTGAAGGTCTCCAAATGCCACGAGGTAGATACGGCCCAGTCCGCCGGAACGGCTCAGGACCTCTCCGATCTCGCCTACCAAGCGCTCACTCTGATCGCCGGTCTGCGGCCTTCCGGAGAAGTGCACGCCTACGATCGTCGCTCCTCGCCGCATCATGCGCCAGCTGGCCACCGGAGAATCGATGCCCGCCGAGAGCAGCGAGATGATCTTTCCAGCGGTGCCGACCGGCAGCCCACCCACGCCGTTGATCTTGCGCGTGAACGTATAGGCGCTGGCCTGGCTCACCATGATTCCCACCGTGACGTCGGGTTCACCGAGATCGACTCTGCCGCCGGCGTTGGCAAGCAGAAACGCGCCTATGCGGCGATTGATATCCATACTGGTCTCGGGGTGATCGGTGTTCGAGCGGACGGCTCGAACGGCGAACGTGTCCCACGGACCGGCCTCGTCGAGCGCCTGAAGTGCCGCGGCCTCCATGGCCTCAGGATTCTGCGTGGTCTTGTGGGCGAGCGACACGGTTGCGACGCCCGGCACGCGCGCGATGGCATGCGCGACTTGCTCGAGGGCGGAGGCGTCAGTGACGGGCACCTCCAGCCGAGAAGGACGCAGTTGCGCCTTCTCCACAGGCAAGCCAACGAGCGCCACGATCAGGTTGTCCCTGAGGCGGCGCTCGAATCCAGAGCGATTGCGGCCCTTGAGGCCGATCTCGTGATAGCCGACGAGGCAGACGCGCTGCGTCATCGCGCTCTCCCGGCTACTTGTAGCTGTCCTTGACCCGCTCGTAGGCCACGTCGCCGTTGGCAATCTCCTCGAGCGCGAGCGACAGCGGTTTGGTGCTGGTGAGCTTGGCGATCTCGCTCGTGGGCATCGTGAGCAGCGCCTGGTCGCGAACGCCGTGAATCATCCCGTTTATCTGCCGGGCGCGCTTGGCAGACACGATGCACAGCGTGTACTTGGAATCGACCTTGGACAGCAGGTCGTCTATCTCGGGCTTGATGACTGACATATCTGTTACGACTCCTCGTCGTCGGCGTACCGGGCGATCACTGCGACGAGTTCCCGCGTAGCGCGCGAAACGTCGTCGTTTACTACCACATGGTCGTACTTTCCCACAAGCGCCATCTCGCGCTCTGCGGTGCGCATCCTGACAGCGACCTGCTCTTCGGTCTCGCTGCCGCGCCCCTTGAGGCGCCGCACCAGCTCATCCATCGAAGGAGGCACGATGAACACGAGCACCGTATTGGGCAGAAGATCGCGAATTTGGAACGCACCCTGAGGATCTATCTCAAGTATCACCTGATAGCCCCGTGCGACACGCGCCTCAACCTCAGCACGTGGCGTGCCGTATCGGTTGCCGTGCACCTCCGCCCACTCGAGTAACCCGCCCACTGCAGCGAGTTCATCGAAGCGCTCGGGCGAGATGAACTGGTAGTGTACACCCTCGATCTCGTCGGGTCGCGGAGGCCGCGTCGTGACAGAGACAGAAAGCCACACATCAGGAACAAGGCGACAGAGTTCCTCGACCAACGTGCCTTTCCCGGCGCCCGAAGGCCCGGAGACTATGAAGAGATGCCCCTTGCGTGGATGCGTTGGGGATGCAAGTTCGGAGTGCTCAAGCACCTAGCCGAGGCGTTCCATGAGCTGCTCGCGCTGGCGCGCTCCAAGACCCTGTACGCGACGACTGGGGGAGATCTCAAGTTCCTCCATGAGCTTCGCGGCCTTGGCCTTGCCATATCCCGGAAGCGATTCAAGAAGCGTGGTGACCTTCATGCGGGCGATGACGGGATCGTCGGACTTCTTCATGACATCGGCGAAGCTCATTGAGCCGGACTTGATCTTGGCGCGGTACTCAGCGCGCTTCTGGCGAACGGCCGCAGCCTTCTCAAGGGCCTTAGCACGATCTTCCGGTGACAAGATGGGAAGTGCCATTGTTACTCCTCGTCTTCCGAGTGGGCGCGCGATGCGCTGCGCCGGCCCCCTCCTAGAGACGGCGCACTGTCCTTTCGGACCCCTGTATCGTACCCATGACCTGCGGAGATGTAAAACACCTTTCACCCGATACGTCGGGATCCCGGTGAATAGACGGCGACACCTTGCGCACATAGGGCGCAGGAATCGGCCTCCCAGGACTCGACCTCAAGCTGAAGGAGAGGCCAGAACTGAGCCGAGAAGGCCTTGTCCCCGCCACGGTCGATCAGTGAGACGACGCCAACAACGGAGCCGCCTGCGGCTTCGACCAACGAGATGACCTCCGCAACACTCCCGCCCGTGGTGACCACGTCTTCCACCACCAGAACACGCGTACCGGCAGGCACCTCAAAAGACCGGCGGAACACCATCGCGCCCTGTTCGCGCTCACTGAAGATGAACCTGACCCCCAGGGCCTGGGCAACCGCGAATCCTATGATGAGACCACCTACCGCCGGCGCTGCCACCACATCAACGTGCAGGTGAGCAGGCAGTCGGTTAACGGCCTCCCGAGCGAGCCGAGTAGTCAGCGCGGGGTCCTCGAGAACCCGTGCGCACTGGACGTACGAACCGCTGTGACGGCCGCTGGTCAGGACGAAGTGACCGGTCCTGAGGGCATCGGCGTCTGTGAGCGCAGCGATTATGGCCGCGTCGTCGAAAGGTGAGGTCATCGGGTTCCTGCTTCCATTTCGGAGATGATCAGCGCTGCGGCGTCAGCGGGAACGTCGGCGCCCGTGATCGGTCTTCCCACGACCAGATGGCTTGCTCCGCTCGACAAAGCATCCAGGGGAGTGGTGATGCGGCTCTGGTCGCCCTTCTCGGCCCACACGGGCCTTACACCGGGAGTCACGACCAGGCGGTCTGCGCCCACGACCGCGCGAACGGCGCCTGTTTCCAGCGGTGAGCAGACAATGCCGTCCACGCCTGCTTCGATTGCAAGCGAGGCGAGCAACTCAACCTGCTGGGCGGCGCTGCGCTGGATGCCAACTAAGGCAAGGGCCGCATCACTCATGCTGGTGAGGACAGTGATCGCAAGGATGCTCGGCGGTTGAACGCCGGCTTCATCCGCGCCGGCATACGAGCCTTCGCATGCCGCTTGCATCATGTCCGGCCCGCCTGACGCGTGCACGGTGAGCATCTGCACACCCAACCGCGCAGCAGCTCGCGCGGCGCCGTTCACCTGATGCGGGATGTCGTGCAGCTTGAGATCCAAAAAGATGTCGAATCCTCTGTCTTGAAGCGTGCGCACGATCGCGGGACCCTCTTGGTAGAAGAGCGTCATGCCCACCTTGAGCCAGCGCACCGTGCCGGCCAGAGCGTTGGCATGTGCGATGGCCTCCGCCGCGCTGCAGTCCAAGGCGACGATCAATCGATCGCGAGCCTGAATCTCGAGCGTCACGCTCCCACCTCCAGAGATCCAATGAGTTCACGAACAGAGGCGACCCCACTACTTCGGCACCACTCCTCGATACCGTCAAGCACGCGGATCGTCGTCGTCGGGTCGACAAAGTTCCCGGTTCCCACCGCGACAGCTGTCGCCCCGGCGATCAGAAACTCGATGGCGTCCTCTGCCGTCATGATGCCGCCCATCCCCACGACGGGGATGCTCACCGCGGCGGCGACCTGCCAGACCATGCGCAAGGCGACCGGTTTGATCGCCGGTCCGGATAGGCCGCCAACGACCCGCGAGAGCTTGGGCCTGCGGGTCCGGGCGTCGACAGCCATTCCCAGCAAGGTGTTGATCAGCGAAACCGCGTCGGCGCCCTCGGCCTGAACCGCTCGCGCGATCTCGGCGATGTCGGTGACGTTGGGACTGAGCTTCACGATGAGCGGGCGCTGTGTCGCCGGTCGGCAGGCGCGAACCACGTTGCCTGCGGCCGCACAGCTGGTGCCAAACGCCATTCCGCCGGTATCGACGTTGGGGCATGAGATATTGAGTTCGTAGCCGACCACCCCCGACGCGGACTCCAATCGCTCGATGACTTCAACGTACTCAGCGACCGAATGACCGCTGACGTTCACGATCACCGGCACGCACGGGGCATGCTGCGCCAGCCACGTGAGGTCAGTGGCGACGAACGCGTCCACGCCGGGGTTCTGCAGCCCGATCGAGTTCAGCATCCCGCTTGCGGTCTCGGCGATGCGCGGTGACGCGTTGCCGGGCCATGGACGGGCCGAAACACCTTTGGTCACGATCGCGCCCAGCCGATTGAGATCGATGAAGTCCGAGAACTCACGCCCGGAGGCGAACGTGCCGGAAGCTGTCATCACGGGGTTGGCGAGATCGAGTGAGCCTAGTGCCACGCGAAGGTCGACACTCATGGCCGCACCCCCCGGCTATGGATGCGACGCGGGCGCGGGTCGAGCGGCGCGATTTCGAGTGCAGGGCCGCACCCGACGGGCGAGGAGTCCAGCGGCACGGGTGGCCTAGTGCTTCGGCGGGATCTCCGACGCATCGAAGAGCACCTCCTCGGCATCGAAGACGGGACCATCAACGCATGCACGCTTGAGGCCGGATCGCGTTGAGACGACGCAGCTCAAGCAGGCACCGACACCACACGCCATGAGGCGTTCGAGCGACACCTGGCACGGCACGGAGTGCTGCACGCACTGCGCGATGACCGCGCGCTCCATGACTTCGGGTCCGCAGAGGTAGACCACGTCGAATCGTTCGGCATCCAGAAGACGCGCGGTCACTGAGGTGACGAACCCAAGCTCCCCGGCGCTGCCGTCATCGGTGGCTACGTCCACGCGCCGCGCGACGCGCTCGAAGAGCTCTCGGGCGACCAGACGCTCGGCAGTGGGTGCGCCTTGTGCGACCACTACGGCGACACCGGACGCGGCTAGGTGCTCCGCGAGCATGCCCAGCGGTGCCGCACCCAGCCCTCCGCCAACGAGCAGCGCGTGTGCCGTATTGGTTGGGACCTGCCAACCATGTCCCAGGGGTCCCACGAGGTCCATCGAATCGTCACCCGGCCTCTTCTCGGCGAGGCGCAGTGTGCCGGCGCCAAGGACCTGATAGAGGATCTCTATCGTGTCTTGGTACGCTCGGTGTATCGAGAAGGGCCTGCGCAAGATGGTGTCAGTGCCCGCGCCAAGCCGCAGGTGGACGAACTGGCCGGGCTGAACAGCGCGCGCACAGCGGGGCGCGTGCAGGACCATCAAGCCCACACCCGGGGCGATACGCGTATTGGTCAGAACGTCGACGCGCTCGATGAATGGGCGCTCTGGTGTCGTCACCGGGCGTCTCCAGTGCCGTTTCGCATCTGTTCCTCAAGATCCTGCAGCGCGTGGACCTCCAGGCGGTCCTCTTTCACGGCCTCGATGGCCTGTACCACAGCGACCGCCGCCTGCATCGTGGTGATATTGGGAATGCTGTGCCGAATCGCCGCCGAGCGGATGTGATAGCCGTCCGAGCGCGTCTCCTGTCCGAACGGCGTGTTGATGACCAGCTGAACGTTGCCGTTTGCGAGCTCATCGATCACGTTGGGGCGCCCCTCGTGCTTCTTCATGACCTCGGTGACCGGTATGCCTGCGGCTCGCAGTGTGCGTGCCGTGCCGCGTGTCGACATGATCCGGAAGCCCAGGATCTGCAGATGCTTGGCAAGCGACACGACCTGACGCTTGTCGCGTTCACACACGGAAACGAAGGCGGTTCCGCTGGTGGGGAGCGAATAGTCGATGGCAAGCTGTGATTTGGCGTAGGCCGCGGGAAAATCGCTCGCGACTCCCATGACCTCGCCGGTGGACTTCATCTCAGGGCCGAGCACGCTATCGGCACCCGGGAAGCGGCCGAAGGGCATGACCGCCTCTTTCACGCAGAACCGTCCCAGGTCCCGATCCTCGACCGGAAGTCCCATATCCGAAAGCTTCCGACCTGCCATGACACGTGCAGCCACCTTCGCAAGCGCTACGCCGGTGGCCTTGCTCACGAATGGTACGGTCCGGCTCGCACGCGGGTTGACCTCGAGCACGTAGATGACCTGATCTTTGACGGCGAACTGAACGTTCATGAGTCCCTGGACCTCGAGGCGCAGGGCAAGTGCGCGCGCCTGCGCCCGGATACGTTCGACCGTCTCGAGACCGAGCGAGTACGGTGGGATGCAGCACGCAGAGTCGCCGGAATGGATCCCCGCCTCCTCGATGTGTTCCATGACGCCACCGATGTAGACGGTCTCACCGTCACACACAGCATCGACGTCCACCTCTATCGCACCTTCGAGAAACCTGTCGAGCAGGACAGGGTGGTCGGGTGAGATGCGCGTGGCTTCGGCCATGTACGTCTCGAGATAACGCTCGTCGTAGGCGATGACCATCCCGCGTCCGCCCAGCACGTAACTGGGCCGTACGAGCAGGGGAAAGCCGATTCTGCGCGCGACTTCGAGCGCCTCGGTGAAGCTGGATGCCGTGCCGGCCTCCGGGTAGAGAATGCCCAGCTCGTCAAGGATCGCCGAGAAGCGCCTTCGGTCCTCGGCAAGATCGATGGCCTCGGGTCTGGTGCCCATGATCGGCACTCCGGCAGCCTCGAGCGCGCGCGCCAGCTTCAGCGGCGTCTGGCCTCCGAAGGTGACCACGCACCCGGCAGGGTCTTCCTTGTCGACGATGTCCATCACGTCTTCGAACGTGAGCGGCTCGAAGTACAGGCGATCGCTGGTGTCGTAGTCGGTCGAGACCGTCTCGGGGTTGCAGTTGACCATCACGGTCTCATAGCCCGCGTCATGCAGGGCGTAGGCAGCATGAACACAGCAGTAGTCGAACTCGATGCCTTGGCCGATGCGGTTGGGGCCGGCGCCCAGGATGATGGCGCGGGGCTTCTCGGCGGGAGTGAACTCGTCTTCGTCTTCATAAGTCTTGTAGAAGTACGGCGTGTAGGCGGCGAACTCGGCGGCGCAGGTATCAACGGACTTGAACGTCGGCTTGACTCCCAAGGCTTTGCGCACCGCGCGCACGCTCGCCTCGGTCGAGCCGGTGAGAAACGCTATCTGCGGGTCGGAGAGGCCCGCGCGCTTCGCGCTCCTGAGCTCGTCTGCGGACACATCATCGAGCGTGCGGCCCCGAAGGGTGTTCTCGACGGCGATGGTCTTGCTGATCCGCCCCAGAAACCACGGGTCGATGTGGGTGATCTGATTGAGCTCCTCAACCGAGCGCCCGCGACGCAGCGCTTCGGCGAGGTAGAAGATCCGCGACTCGTTGGGCACTGCGAGGAACTCGTCGAACTTGTGCTCCTCGAAGCTGTCCTTACCGTCGCTGCCCAGCCCCTCACGACCGTTCTCGAGCGAGCGCATCGCCTTGCCCAGTGCTTCTTCGAATGTGCGGCCGATGGCCATGACCTCGCCTACCGACTTCATACGCGTGGTCAGCGTCTCGTCAGTACCCTTGAACTTCTCGAAGGCGAAGCGCGGGACCTTGACCACGGTGTAGTCGATGCTGGGCTCGAAGCACGCGGGGGTTTCGCGCGTGATGTCGTTGGTGATCTCGTCGAGCGTGTAGCCCACTGCAAGCTTCGCCGCGATCTTGGCTATGGGGAACCCGGTCGCCTTCGAGGCCAGCGCCGACGAGCGGCTGACGCGTGGATTCATCTCGATGACGGTCATGCGGCCGTTGGCAGGGTTCATCGCGAACTGAACGTTGCTGCCACCGGTCTCGACTCCGATCTCACGCAGGATGGCGATCGAAGCGTCACGCATGGTCTGATACTCACGGTCGGTCAGGGTCTGAGCGGGAGCGACGGTGATCGAGTCACCCGTGTGGATTCCCATCGCGTCGAAGTTCTCGATGGAGCAGACGATCACGGCGTTGTCGTTGACATCGCGCATGACCTCCATCTCGAACTCTTTCCAGCCAATGACACTCTCTTCGACCAGAACCTCGCTCGAGGGCGAGAGTGCGACGCCCTGTAAGACGATGTCGCGCAACTCTTCGGCGTTGTAGGCGATACCGCCACCCGCTCCACCCATGGTGTACGAGGGGCGCACCACAACGGGATAGCCGAGCTCTCCCACAAGCTTCTCGGCATCCTCGAAGTTGTAGGCGTAGCCGCTGCGGGGTACGTCGAGTCCGATGCGTTCCATCGCTTCAGCGAAGAGCTTGCGGTCCTCCCCCTTTTTGATCACGTCGAGCTTCGCGCCGATGAGCTCGACGCCGTACTTGTCGAGGATGCCGGCCTCCGCGCACGCCACCGCGCAGTTGAGCCCTGTCTGACCGCCCAGGGTGGGCAGGAGCGCCTGGGGCCTCTCGGCGGCTATGATCTTCTCGACGAACTGCGGCGTTATGGGCTCGACGTAGGTACGGCTGGCCAGCCCCGGGTCGGTCATGATCGTGGCGGGGTTGCTGTTGATCAGCACGACCTCGTAGCCGTCGTCTTCGAGCACCTTGCACGCCTGAGCGCCCGAGTAGTCGAACTCGCACGCCTGGCCGATGATGATCGGCCCGGAGCCGATGACGAGGATCTTCTTGATGTCGGTGCGGCGGGGCATCTGGCTCCTTTGAAGCAGGTGGACGGTGAGGTGATCAGGGCTGAACGACCACGGGGCACGGAGCCTCTCGGAGCAGTTTCACCGATACGCCACCGAGCATGACCTGACGGATACGGCCCGTGCCGTGCTGGCCGGTGATGACACCCGTGGCGTGGACTTCGTCAAGATAGTCGAGGATGACCCGAGCGGGGTCGCCTTCACGAATGGCGATCTTGACATCGACATCGTGATCACGACCGATCATCTGCAATCCCTCGAGGAGGACCTCGGCATCGCGGCGCGCGCTCGAGTTGCGCCGCTTGAGCACGTGCAGCGCGTGAAGCTCGCACATCGCACACCGGGGACGATCGAACGCCGAGAGGAACGCGCGGGTGGCAGATGCCGAGAAGTCGGTGGGAATCACCAGACGCTGGCCGAAGTCGCGCGCGAGCTGCCCGGGGTCGTCGACCGACTCCAAGAGTTCGTAACGTGCCGTCATCGTGCGAATCTGGCCCGATGAGAACAGGTCGACCGAGATCGAGCCCGAGAACAGGTAATCGACCACGGACTTACCCTCGGTGCCGCAGCAGATCACGTCGATGTGGGACTGCTGAGCGAGTGCCAAGATGGCGTTTTGAGGGTCGCCGGTGATCACGCGACACTCAAGATCGATTCCGCATTCCGAGAAGGGCGCACACATCGCCGCCAGTCGCTCGCGTGCACGGTCGAGTTCCATCGCCAGCACCGGTGCTTCGACACCTTGTGACTCGACCGCGGTCACCACTATCACACGTCGCACGGATTGGGCCTCGAGTCCGCATACGAACTTGAGAACCTCCTGGTCGCGACCGTCCATACTGACCGGAACGAGCATCGAGTTGATCGCCATCGCAGAACTCCGTTTCTCGCTGAGCCGTCCCAGCGTGCGGCTTACTCAGAGTACTCACGCATCATCGAGATGAACGTGCCGAACAGGTAGTGCGCATCGTGCGGGCCCGGCGCTGCTTCGGGGTGGTACTGGACCGAGAAGGCCGGTGTCTCCAGCAGCCTGATGCCCTCACTCGTCATATCGTTGAGGTTGACGTGCGTGAGCTGGACGGGACCGAACCGTTCGGACATGACGACGGGCGCCACGTTGGCTTGGACCCAGGCACCCAGGTCGTCTGCGGGCAGATCCACTCCCCCGCTGCGTGCGACGTCAAGAGGCCCGATGCTCGCGAAGTCCACGCAGAAGCCGTGGTTCTGGCTGGTGATCTCGACACGCCCGGTCAGCAGATTCTTGACCGGTTGGTTGCCACCACGGTGGCCGTACTTGAGCTTGAAGGTGTCGGCTCCTACCGCGAGCGACAGCATCTGATGGCCAAGGCAGATGCCGAATACCGGCTTGACGCCCAGCAGGTCACGCAACGTCGAGTAGAGATACCCGACCCCCTGGGGATCACCCGGTCCGTTGGCAAGAAAGACCCCGTCGGGTTTGAGTGCGAGCACATCACGGGCCGATGTCGTGGGTGGTACGACCGTGATCGAACAACCGGCCTCGGCCAGATTGCGCAAAATGTTGTACTTGATGCCTGAGTCCATGGCGACGACGTGGAACGCGGGCGTGACAGGAAGTACGCCCGTGTCGATGGGCCGACAGCTCCCGGGGACGACGTCGCCCCAGGCGTATGAGGATCCGACAGCGACCTCAGAAACGAGGTCGCGCCCCAGCAGGCCCGGGTAGGAACGGGCCTTGGCCACAAGAGAGTTCTCGTCGTGGTCGAGCGTGGAAAGCACGGCACGCATCGCGCCGCGTTCGCGCAGGTGCCGCACGACTCGACGAGTGTCAACTCCCTCGATGGCAACGACTCCGTGCCGGACGAGGAAGTCGGGCAGGGACTCTTCTGAGCGCCAGCTCGAAGGGATCTCGCACATCTCGCGAACAACGAAACCCTGGGCGAATACCCCGCGCGATTCCATATCGGCGCCGTTGGTGCCGTAGTTCCCTATGTGCGGTGAGGTCATGGTGACGATCTGCCCGGCGTAGCTGGGGTCACTCAGCACTTCCTGATAGCCGCTCATCGACGTGTTGAAACACAGCTCACCGGATGTCTCGCCCGCAGCGCCGCAGGACCACCCACGCAGGATGAGTCCGTCTTCGAACGCGAGCGTGGCTGGCAGGCGACCGGCCAACTAGTCAACCACCTTTCCGTTGCGCAGGGCGAACTGGCCGCCTACGATGACTTCGGAGGCCTTGCCCAATAGTGTAGTGCCCAGAAAGGCCGAGTTTGACGACTTGCTCTCAAAAAAGCCTCGCGTGATCTCGACGCGGGCTTCCGGATCGATCACCGTGATGTCGGCCACGGCTCCGGCCTCAAGGCGCACCGGCGCGATGCCCAGGCAAGCGCGCGGTCCGTGTGCCATGACGTTGACCAGGTCACCTACCGAGAAGTCGTCACGCGACACCAGATGCGTCATGACGAGAGGCAGGGCGGTTTCAAGGCCCGTGGAACCGAAGGGCGCCAGCTCGAACTCGAGTGCCTTCTCGTGGGCGGCGTGCGGCGCATGATCTGTGGCGATCGCGTCGATGGTGCCATCGAGCAGACCGGCGACCAGCGCTTGGCGGTCTGTCGCACTACGCAGCGGAGGGTTCATCTTCAACGCCGTGTCGTAGTCTGCGGAGATGGCGTCCTCATCGAGGAACAGATGATGCGGTGTCACTTCACAGGTGATTGAGAGGCCACGCTCCTTTGCCGCGCGTACCAGCTCGATGCTTCCCGCGGTCGACAGGTGTGCGAAGTGCACCTTGCAGCCGGTGAGCTCAGCCAGCGCGATATCACGCTGAACCTGGATCTCCTCGGCAGCGTTGGGCCATCCGACAAGGCCCAAACGGGTCGAAACCGCGCCTTCATTGACGACTCCCTTGCCGGCGAGTGACTCCACCTCGCAGTGACTCACGATGGGCGTGTTGAACTGCTTGGCGTAGTCCATCGCCAAACGCATCATCCCAGCGTCTTGAAGGCCGTGCCCGTCGTCGCTGAATCCCACAGCGCCTTCTGCGAGCATGTCGCCCATCTCGGCAAGAGCGGTGCCCTTGCTGTCTTGGGTGATGGCCCCGATCGGGTGGAGGCGTAGTTTACTCACGGCTGCAGCGCGTTCGATGAGGAAGCGGACCGCAGAGCCCTCATCACACAGCGGCCTGGTGTTGGGCATGGGGCACACGGCGGTGAAGCCACCGTGGGCGGCCGCACGGGTGCCGCTGCGGATGTCCTCCTTGTACTCGAAACCAGGCTCACGAAGATGCGTGTGGATGTCGATGAGTCCGGGAACGACGATCTTCTCGGCACATTCGACGGTGATTCCTTTGGGGATGCTCAGGTCTGGGCCGATCTCAACGATGACTCCATCGCGAATGACGACGTCGGCGATCTCGTCAAGTCCAACGGCGGGGTCGACCACGCGGCCGCCTTTAAGAAGAAGCGCCACTCGCCTCACCTCCCAAGAGCAGGTACATCACGGCCATACGGACTGCGACGCCCGAGTTGACCTGGTCGAGTACGAACGAGCGGTCGCCGTCGGCGACATCGGCGGTGATCTCAACGCCGCGGTTCATGGGCCCGGGGTGCATCACGATAGCGTGCGCGGGCATCATCGCGAGTCTGCGCGCGTTGAGGCCGTAGAGTCGCGAGTACTCGCGGGTGCTGGGAAACGGCATTCCCTCTGCACGCTCCATCTGGATGCGGAGCATGTATGCCACGTCGAGGGAAGGAAGGGCTTCTTCGAAGGAAGTGGCGACTTCGGCACCTAGGACGTCCGGCCGTGCGGGCATCAGCGTGGGAGGGCCGATGATGACCGGTGTGGCGCCCACCATGCGGAGCGCGGGAATGAGCGAGCCGGCAACGCGGCTGTGCGCGATGTCACCCACGATGCCCACCGTGAGACCCTCGAGCTTGCCCAGCTTCTCGCGCATCGTGAACAGATCGAGCAGTGCCTGCGTGGGGTGCTGGTGCATCCCGTCGCCGCCATTGACGATATGGGCGTCCATCTGCTGAGTCAGAATTCTGGGCGCGCCGGCGTACTTGTGCCGGATGACCACCAGGTCGCAGGCCATAGCCGAGAGGGTGGCCGCGGTGTCAGCGAGCGACTCTCCCTTCACGGTGGCCGACGCGGAACCGGCGAAGTTGATGCCGTCGGCCGAGAGGCGTTTGGCGGCCAACTCGAAGCTTGTGCGTGTGCGCGTCGACGGCTCGAGAAAGAGGTTCACAACCGTGCGTCCGCGCAGCGTGGGAAGCTTCTTGATACGACGCTCGTTGACCTCTTTGAACGACTGAGCTGTGTCCAGAATCAGATGGATGTCGTCGACCGACATGTCTTGAACGTCGATGATATGCCGAGTTGAGAGCATCTACGCCTCG
>JBBREQ010000045.1:0-17794 GCA_038202795.1 Coriobacteriia bacterium
GGTCGGCTCGGCGTCGGGTGCGGGGAAGAGCAGGATCTGGCGGACGTAGTTGGAGACCGCCCAGCGCTGGTCCTCGTCGAACAGGTACTTCCACTGGGGCATCGCCCGCATGGGGATGGACTCGCTTATCCGCCAGTAGTAGTCCTGCGGCGTCCAGTCCGCATAGGTCGCGGTATCGAGGAAGCTTGGCGCCGCCGGCTGCAGACCCAACGCGTCCGGGCCGTCGCCCGCGCCGCCGTAGCCGTGGCAAAACGAGCAGTTCATGATGAAGATCGCCTTGCCGGCCACGAGGGTGTCGACAGACTCGTCGGCCGGCTGTTTCGCGTCGCGGTACGCGACGGGCATGTCGCCCTCATCGGTGAAGTGCGGGACCATGTCCATGTAGGCACCTTGGATGAACGCGGTCACCTGCCAGGTCTCCAGCTCAGACAGTGTCTGCTCCCACTGCGGCATGACCGAGCCGGGCACGCCCTCACGCAGACGCCAGAAGAAGAAGTTGGGCTGGAGGTTCTTGAAGCGCGGCTGGCGCAGGTCGGCGGGCCGTGCATTGTTGATCATGGCGTACGGGCCGTCCCCTTTGCCGGAACACCCGTGGCAGCTGATGCAGCGCTCAGCGTAGATCTCGCGGCCGGCATCCCACGTCTTGATGTCGAGCGTGAGCGGCTGCGTCAGTTCGTCGTACTCAGCGGGAACCATGAGGTCCGTCGAGGCGTTTCGCTTGTTGCCCATTCTGTTGAGGTAGGCGGTGATCGCAACCAGCTGATCTTCGGTGAGGTAGCTGAAGGCGGGCATGATGGAGTTGGGAGTGAACTTCCGGGGGTCGCGCAGGTGGTCCATCTCCCAACGGTCACCCCGCTTGAAACCGATGTTCGCCAGGTCAGGACCGGTACGAAGCGTTCCCAACTGGTGAGGCTGGTCGTAAACGTAGTCGCCGGCGCGGCTAGCGCGAGACGGGTTGTGATCGTGCGGGCGGGTGAACTGGCTGTGACAGTACATGCATCCGTTGGCCTTGTAGAGCGCGAGGCCCTCCCTCTCGAGTGCGGTGTACGGGTTGGTCGTGATCGTGGGGGCGGGCTTGAAGACCGCAACCGGAAGGAAAACCACGACCGCGACCACAGAGAGAACGACGGCGAGTCCGCCGATGATGATGACACGGGGCGTCATGCGCATTGTGCAGCCCTTTCTACGCTGTCGGCGCGGTGGCGGGAGCCACGGGCGTCTCGGCGGACGTGGTGGGAACCTCGCTTGTGACCACGCTACCCCTGAGGGTGCGGACAATGTTGTAGGCGAACAGGTATTGGGCGAAGAAGATGATGGTTCCGGCAACCGCGCGTCCAATGAAGAGCGGTTCGATGCCGGGGAGGATCGAGATGATGGGGATGCCGCGCGAGAACCCTGACGCCTGAACCAAGCCCGCCGCCGTCAGCACCAAGAAGAACGCCAGGAAGCCGATGGTGGTCAGCCACCAATGCGTCCACCCAAGTCGCTCGGAATACAGAGCATTGCCGGTGATTCGCGGAAACATGTAGTAGTAGCCCGCCCACATCGAGTAGGCGACGAACCCCAAGAGCGCGAGGTGCGCATGCGCCACGCTCCAGTTGGTGAAGTGGACGTATTGGTTGAAGCCTCGCAACGCCTGCAGCGAGCCCTGAAAACTCACCGCCAGGTACCAAAACGCGCCCGTGAGCGCGAAGCGCAGCGGCAACGAGGTGAAGGCGACCCGCCACGTTCCACGAACGGTCATGAAGATGTTCACGACGAACGCCGAGACAGGGATCAGAAGGCCGATAGACGTGATCACCGAGACGGTCTTGAGCCACTCGGGTACGGGTGCCTGGAGAATGTGATGGGTGCCGACCGCTGTGTAGAAGAAGGCGAGGAACCAAAAGGCGACAAGCGCGAGCCTGTAAGCGTACAGCGGGCGCCGCACCTCTTTGGGGATGATGTAGTACAGGATTGGGATTGCTCCGGTTGTGAACCACAGGCCCAGAATGTTGTGGCCGTAGAACCAGCCCCAGATCGCATCGTTGAGACCCATGAGGGCACCCGTGGGAGGTGCCCAGACGACGTTGCCGATCGCGAACACTATAGGGAACCAGATCAGTGTGCCCATGACGTACCAAAGAGAGACGTAGAGGTCCTTCTCCTCTCGGCGGGCGATGGTCATGAAGATGTTGAAGGCGGTCACCAGGAGCATGAGCAGGATGCCGATGTCGATCGGCCACGCCAGCTCCGCGTATTCGCGCGCCTGCGTCCAGCCTAAGACGAGCCCCACGACGCCGATGGAGAGGACGAGGTTCCACAGCCACGCCGACACGACTGCCAGAGTCTCCGAGTAGAGCTTGGTTCGCGTGAGGCGCGGGACGATGTAGTACCAGCCGCCCACCATCGCCATCGAGAGCCAGCCGAAGGCCACACTGTTGACGTGGGCCTGCCGAAGCCGAGGAAATACCAGCCACGAGATACCGGCGAGGAAGTCGGGAGCGATGAATTGGAGCGCCTGGGTCAGACCCAAGGTGACACCGAAGAGCAGCCATCCTATCGCGGACAGCATGAATACCTTCGTAGCGCGATCCCCAGAGGTTCGCACGTCGGCAGTGTCGGCCATAGTCCCTCCCACCTGTTCGTTTGCGCGCCACCCAAACGGGGGCGCTCCCTCGCGACTATTCTAAGCGGCAAAGAACTGCTTGGCACCTGCTTATTTACGGAAACTATCTCCATGTTGGGTGATGGTAAGCATGTTCCCAAACCGTATTGAACCGGGACAGAGACTCGCCGAGAAGCGAGCGCACTATGGGCGAGGACGTGAATGGTCGAGCCGCCGATATGTGGCACGCGCATTGCGTATATCGGTGCAGGCTCAGGTAAGCGGAGGCGAGATGCGGACCCAGGGAGTATCAGGGAGACAACATGACCAAACACAAGACCGGACATTCGACGTCGGCGAAGAAGAATCACTCCGGAGCGAATGCCCATAAGCAGCAAGTCAGCGCCAGTTCATCGAAGCGCGCCGCGGACCGACCCAACAAACTCGAGCCGAGACAGTACGTGATCGCGGCGATGATCATCGCCGGCGCGTTCGTCGGCGCATATTCCGTCGCGCATGCGGGGAGAGGCGCAGCGGTGGTGCCCGCGCCCGCCGCATCAGCTGAGGCTGGCGCCGCCGTGAGCACGCCCGGAGTGGCTCGAATCGAGAACGGTGTGCAGAAGATCAGCGTCCAAGTGGGGTTCAAGTACAGTCCCGATGTGATTCGCCTCAAAGCCGGTGTGCCGGCAGAGATCACGTTCGGCGAAGGCCAAGGCTGCACGGCAGTCGTGCAGTCCCAGGATCTGGGATTCCAAGAAGACCTCTCCGGTGGCCCGAAGACCGTGAAGCTCCAAGGCTTGCAGCCCGGGACCTACGGCTTCGCGTGCGGCATGAACATGGTCACCGGACAGGTAGTCATCTCATAGCCGCGTACCGTTCTCGCGCATCCGGAAGGTGCGGTAAAAGGTACAGCGCATGGCAACGAATAGGCATGATAGTTGCGTAGTGACGTTCAGCTCAGTCGGCTCAGGAAGGAACAAGTGTCCGCTCGCATCGACATCCGCAAGGTCGCGCTGGCCGTCGTAGTGGTTTTGACGATGATCGCTGTCGTCCTTCCGCTGTGTCAGGCACTTGAGTGTGACATGCCCTTGGCCACTGCAGGCCATCCCATGGATGCCGGGTTCAGCGCGGCTTGCGATCTCGGCACGATGATCAGCGGTGGTCCGTCCGGAGTGGTTCCCGCGGGCTCCCAATCACTGTTGCTCTCTCTGACTATGCTTATCGGTGTGGCCCTCATGGTAGTCACTCCGCCGCGCCAGCTGCGCTTCGTGCGCGCCGTGGCCGAGGACCCGCCCGCTCCGCCTGAAGATCCACGCGGGGTCCGCCTCATCATCTAGATTCTCCTCGTGACCGTCCGTGGTAGCGCCTTCGTGCGCCCCGGATGGCTTGACGCGTACCCCTGGTACGCGGCCTGACCCCCCTTTCACGAGGAGAGACTACCGTGCTAGCACTTTTTGTATCCATGTTCACGCTGGGGCTCGTCACGAGCATCCACTGCGTGTCAATGTGCGGCCCCATGGTCGTCACCTACGCTGTCAAAGGCGAAGAGGACGGTCCGTGGCACCGCAAGCTCATTCCGAACGTCGCCTATCAGGGTGCCAAGATCACGAGCTACGTGCTGGTCGGCCTAGTGCTCGGTGCGATCGGTTCCGCATTCAACATCGACGGCTTGCGCCCGTACATCATGCTGCTCGCCGGCGCCTTCATGATCATCATGGGCCTCGGGATGACCGGCAAGTTCCCGTGGGCCGCGAGGCTTACTCCGCGTCCGCCGAGGTTCCTCATGACGGCGCTGTCTAAGACCCGTCGCAAGGCGAACGCAGACGCGGCCGCTGGCGAGAGCTCGCTGGCCACGCCGACTGTTTTCGGCCTTCTCACGGGTCTCATGCCGTGCGCACCGCTCATGGCTGCGCAGCTCGCGGCTGCGGGCACAGGTAGCGTTCTGGGCGGGGGCATCGCGATGCTGGCGTTCGGGCTGGGCACCGCCCCACTCATGCTGGTGTTCGGCACCGCATCGAGCTTGCTGCCCGCCACGCTCAAGCACAGGCTCATGTCCGTGCTCGCCATCGTCGTGATCGTCTTCGGTGGCGTTTACGTCAACCGCGCGGCCATGCGACTTGGCTCGCCGATCACGTTCAACACGGTGAAGCAGGCCGTGCTCGGTACTCCCGCCACGCCTGCCGCAGCAACCGGTGACTTCAAGGTTGGCGCGGATGGCGTAGTGGAAGTCCCGCTGACCATCGAGAACGTGAAGTTCTCGCCCGAGACGCTTCAGATCCCCGCTGGCAAGCCGGTCCGTCTCGTAGTCAATCGCAAAGAAGCGAACGCCTGCTCGGATCAACTCTCATTCCCGCAGCTGGGCATCACCGTCAATCTCAAACCCAACGCGGTGACCACCGTGGATCTCCCGGCAACGACGGCGGGCCAGTACACGATGACGTGCGGCATGGGAATGATGGCCGGTCAGCTGGCGGTCGGTGGTGCCCCCGCCCCGACGGGCTCCCCATCTCCGCTGCCGTGGCTTCTCCTGACGCTTGCCGCTTCGGGTGGCATCATCTACCTCGCTCGCGGTCTGAAGCCCGCGCCTGAGGCGACCCCCGCCATGGCCAGCAGCCGCTCGGCCAAGGCCGCTCCCGGCAAGCCGGTCGGATTCACTCCCAAGCAGATGATCACCCTGGCCAGCCTCGCGGGCTTCGCCGGGATCCTCGGCATGGCGATTGGCGGTGGTCTGGGCGGCTGAGCTTACTCCTCCAACCTTGTTCGTCCCTCATTCGAAAGGATTCACCGACATGAACACCATCCAGCTCAAGACAAGCGGAATGCACTGCCCGTCCTGCTCGATGCTCATTGAGATGAACGTGTCCGATCTGCCGGGTATCGATTCCGTTCGGGCGTCACATGCCGACGGCCTGACCACCGTGACGTTTGACCCGACAGCAGTGAGCGCCGAGAAGATCGCCGCCGAGATCCGTGCCGCCGGCTACGAAGCCGAAGTCCTGGCGTAGTCGCCACCCCTCCAGAAAGGCAACAGATATGACCACGAAGAACTCAGACCACAAGCCGAGTGCGAAGGCCGCACAGGGTCACACCGTGACCGAGAAGACCGCGGACGGTGTCCGCCCGACACCCGCCGAGAGGGCACCTGAGGGTCGCAACACCACGCGCTACGTCTTTATCGCGCTTCTGGTTGTCGCCGCGTTTTTCGGCGCTTTTCAGTTCGCCTCAGCGAACAGCGCCAACGTCTCGCCCGGCGGCCTCGCGGCCGCTGCGGGCAACTTGCTTCGTGCGACCGACGGTGCTGGTGCTGGCGGTGCCGGTGCCGGCGGCGGGTGCTGCGGCGGCGGTGGCGGCGGAGCTCCGGTAGAGGGCTCGGCCACGGTCTCCGGCGCCGTCCAGAAGATCGACGTCGATCTCTCGACGGGCAGCTACAACCCCAATGTCATCAAGCTGAAGGCCGGTGTGCCGGCTGAGATCACGTTTGGCCAGAGCAGCGGCTGCACCGGAGTGGTCCAGTCGGGTGACCTCGGGTTCTCCGAGGACCTCTCGTCCGGCCCCAAGACCGTGAAGCTCGATGGCCTGCAGCCGGGCACGTACGGTTTCGCCTGCGGTATGAACATGGTAACCGGACAGATCGTCGTCGAGTAGAACGAGGAGGAGGATTCCGAATGAGTCATCTCACATTGAAAGAGGTCTACCGGATAGATACGAGCGGCTTCGGTTGCCGATCTGTCGCCGCGCTGACGACCTTGAACGTCCTCGAGATCGATGGCGTCGAGGCAGTGACGGTAGGACAAGACGGCAAGCTGTTGGCGGTCACCACCGTCGACCGCGACCTACACGACGCGCTCGTGCGCGCCGCGGTCTCGTCCGGTCTCGATCCGAGTGCCGTTAAGATCGCCGACCTCGAGCGCATCTTCGACCCATCGCCGTTGAGCCTCGCAGAGGCGGATGCTCTCGGCCTCATCGAGCCACCGAGAGAGCCCTTCCGCGCGGCGGTGGAATCCGTGCAACGCGTTCACGTCATCGTCACCGACGGCTACGACCCCGACACGATCATCATCGTCGCCGGAGTGCCCGCTGAGCTCGAGTTTTCAGAGGGGCACGGCTGCCTGAGCCGAGTGGTCTTCGACGGCTTGGGTATCGAGGCCGATCTCGAGAATGGCGGCGCAGTCGTGAAGTTGCCCGCGCTCGAGCCCGGCACCTACGGTTTCCGATGCGGCATGGACATGGTCCATGGCACGCTCATCGCGGAATAGGGGAGTGAAATGAACACCACAACCACAAAACAGGTCTACCGGATCGGAGTCCAAGGTATGGACTGCGCTTCGTGCGAGCAGTTGCTGCTCAAGCACATAAACAGAGTCCCGGGCATCTCGGCCTCATTCGCAGACGCGGAGCAGGGCACGCTCACTGTGTTCGCGGAGCCGGATGTCTCCGTAGAAGCATTGACAGAGGCGATCGTCGCCTCCGGGTTCGTACCGGTTGGACTCGGTGACAACGGACCGCTGGTGCCGGTCATCGATCTGTCCGCAACTGAGGCGATGCTCGGGTTGAGCGTCGACGCGTCAGCTGAAACGTGCCCGACCCCCTCAGCAGCCGTGACGACCTCCGCGGTCATCGCGCCTGAGCCCGCTGCGGCGATTCCGTCGGCCACCCAGAGTGCCACGTTCGCGGTCAGCGGCATGACGTGCTCCTCGTGCGCCGCAGTCATCGAGAAGGTGCTTGGCAAGACGTCGGGTGTTGTCTCGGCGGTCGTGAACCTCGCCACCGAGAAGCTCGCTGTCACCTTTGACCCCAGCGTGATCGACATCGCTGGAATCGAAGCGGTCGTGAAGTCGGCCGGCTATACCGCCACTGAGCTTGCGGCTCCGTCGGCAGGCAAGGCGATTGCGGGTCACGTGTCACTCGGGCTTATCGGCATGACGTGCTCGTCGTGCGCGACAGTCATCGAGAAGTCCCTGGGCAAGGTGCCGGGTGTCTCGAACGCGACCGTTAACCTCGCCAACAACTCCGGCACGGTCGACTTCGACCCGACGGTCGTCGGCGTCGACGAGCTCATCAATGCCGTGAAGGGCGCGGGCTACGAAGCAGTCATCAAGGTCGACAAGATCCCGGGTGCGGCCGACAAGGTCGACGTTCAGGCGATCGCGCAGGCCAAGGCGCTCAAGCACGAGCGCGGCCTCTTCATATTCGCACTCACGATGTCGATTCCCGCGCTCCTCGTCTCCATGATTCCGCCGTTCATGACTACCATTCCGTTGTGGGTAGCCAACTTCCTGGGTAACACCATCGGTGGTGCGTGGGACCCGATGATGGTCGCCAAGTACCTCGCATTCGCGTTTGCCACGCCGGTCCAGTTCTACGCCGGCGCGCAGTTCTACCGCGGGTTCTGGCATGCGCTGAAGCGCCGCACGGGCAATATGGACACGCTGATAGCCATCGGTACGTCCGCCGCATACTTCTACAGCCTCGCCGCGACATTCGTTCCCGCGCTCGAGTCGCAGCCGGTCTTTTACGAGACCGCTGCGCTGCTGATCACGTTCGTACTGCTCGGCAAGTTGCTTGAGGCGAGCGCGAAGGGCAAGACCTCGGACGCCATCAAGAAGCTCATGGGTCTGGCCGCCAAGACCGCACGCGTCGTGCGTGGTGGACTCGAGATCGACATTCCGGTCGAGGAAGTCGTCGCAGGTGACGTCATCATCGTCCGCCCGGGCGAGAAGGTTCCGGTCGACGGACTGCTCATCGAGGGTTCCTCGGCGGTTGACGAGTCGATGCTCACCGGCGAGTCGATCCCCGTCGAGAAGAACGTGGGCGATCACGTCATCGGCGCGACCATGAACAAGCTGGGCAGCTTCAAGTTCCGCGCCACCAAGGTAGGCGCCGACACGGCTCTCGCGCAGATCGTGCGCCTGGTCGAAGACGCGCAAGGCTCCAAGGCCCCCATCCAGCGTTTCGCTGACAGCATCTCCGCTGTCTTCGTCCCCGCCGTTGTCGCAGCTTCGTTCATCACGTTCCTCGTGTGGATCTTCGCGGTTCCGGCTTTCGTCGATCCCGCGTTCTACGCATCTGTCACCCCGTTCGTGAAGGCGCTGCTCGCAGCGACCTCCGTAATCGTCATCGCGTGCCCCTGCGCGCTGGGTCTCGCCACTCCCACGGCCATCATGGTCGGCACCGGTAAGGGCGCCGAGAACGGCATCCTCATCAAGTCCGGTGACGCGCTCGAGACCGCCTACAAGATCAAGGCGATCGTGTTCGACAAGACCGGCACGCTCACGCACGGCAAGCCCATCGTGACCGAGTTCGAGGCCTTCACCGGCTTCGACCGCACGGAGTTCTACCGCCTCGCTGCAGCGCTGGAGAAGTCCTCCGAGCACCCGCTGGCCGAGGCGATCGTCAACTACGCCAACCAGAACAGCCTGATGCTCGGTGACGTCACCGGCTTCGAGGCCATCCCCGGCCACGGCGTCGAAGGCATCGTCGAAGGCCGCCGAGTAGCCCTCGGTAACCGCAGGCTCATGACCCGCGAGAGTGTCGACGTCTCCGCTTACTCGGCACGGATCGAGCAGCTGGAAGGCGAGGGCAAGACCGTCATGCTCACCGCCATCGATGGTGTAGCCGCCGGCCTCATCGCCGTGGCCGACACGCTCAAGGACAACAGCAAGGAAGCCGTCGCTCGCCTCACCAAGATGGGCGTCGAGGTCTTCATGATCACCGGTGACAACCGCCGCACCGCCGAGGCCATCGCTTTGCAGGCAGGCATCGCTCCTGATCACGTGCTCGCCGAGGTTCTCCCCGAGAACAAGGCCGAAGAGGTCGCGAAGTTGCAGGCCAAGGGCCTTATCACGGCGATGGTCGGAGACGGCATCAACGACACGCCGGCGCTCGCCAAGGCCGACGTGGGTATCGCCATGGGTGGCGGAACGGACGTCGCCATGGAGACCGGTGGCATCGTGCTTATGAAGAACGACCTGCGCGATGTCGTTACCGCCATCGAACTCTCCAAGCGCACCATGCGCAAGATCCACCAGAACTTCTTCTGGGCGCTCGGCTACAACACGCTCGGTATCCCGGTCGCCGCACTTGGCCTGCTCCGTCCGGAGCTCGCAGGTGCCGCGATGGCGCTCTCCAGCGTCAGCGTCGTCCTGTCCTCGCTCACGCTGCGCCGCTTCAAGCCCAGCCTGCGCAACGCCCCTTCGAAGGCCGCGTAACTCTGCCCCTCCGATTGAACACGTGAAGAAGGTGACACACCACATGCCATCCGCAACCGAACGGCACCCGGATCGCACGCACGATGACGGGGCAGCCCGAATGGCTCGAAGTATCGAACGGGAGCTTCGGCTTCATACAGAACGACGACGCGCGGTTCTGCTCGCAACCTCGGCGGCACTGCTCGCTCTGCTGCTCCTGGTAGGGGGCCTGACGGTTGCGATGGCACGTGGTGATCGATCCGCGAACACCGATGCGAGCCCGGGTCTGCCGGTGTCATCGGTCGCTACCCAGGCGGTCGCCGCAACGACAAGGACGGCCGATGCCCCGGCGAAGCCAAGGAACACGCCTGCTAGGAAATCACCGAGTGCCAGCACGCCAGGGCCTGGCATTCTGGTTCAGAAATGCTCTGGAAGTCAGTGCCACTCAACCTCGGAGGTTTCCGGGAGCGGTCTGGACCGTGAGTCCGCTGAAGCGGTCGTCCGGGCCATGTTGGACGCCGGCTATCTAAAACTCACGGCAGCGGAATTCGAGGCAGTAATCACCGCGCTCACCCGGTAGTGATTCCGCCGGGCGTACATCGTTTTGATCGGACACGCATCTTCAACCGAAATGAGAGGTCTCCAAGATGAACACACCAACCAAAGTAATCGCGGGCGCAGCAGGATCGCTGGTGTTTGCAGCCGCGGTCGCCATCGGCGTCTACGCGTTGTACGGACCGTCCTCGGCGAATGCCAAGGAGAAGCCGGCCAGCATGGAACTCCCGAAAGTCTGGGGCTACGTGACCGGCGAAGAGTTCGGCCAGATCGACGTCGCCGACCAGATCGGCGTTGACACGCTTGTGGTCAAGCGAGTGTTGGCACCCACGGGCGCCTGGGTCGTAGTGCATCTCGACGACAACGGCATGCCCGGTGAGAGGGTGGGCGTCAAGCGCGTCTCGAAGGGTGAGAGTCTCGACGTGAAGGTGCCGCTGAAGGGCGTCACCTCCGAGAAGGTCATCGTCGCCGTCCACGCTGACAAGGGCGAGGCCGACGAGTTCGAGTTCTATATGGAAGACAAGCTAGGAAGCCCCGACCGTCCGTTCTTTGTGAACAACAAGGAGTTGGCCACGGTCGTCACCGTGAAGTAGTCACCCCCGGCGGTCGCTCCCAGGTAGAGGATGCGCATCCTCACTGCGGAGCGGCCGCCGATTCGTGCTGTCCACATTGGAAGGAACACATGATGAGTCTTCGCCGTACCACCACTTTGATCTTTGGAGCGTTTGCGCTTGTTGTCGGTGCTGTCGTCCTTGCCGGATGCACCACGGCCGAAACCGGACGGAATCAGCCGCCCGCGGGGTCCGACTCGGCCGCCGCACCGACTCTGGAACTGGTTGCCCCCACTGACGGCGGCGAGGTGGCAGCAGGCGACGTGGCCATCTCCGTCAAGACCACCGGTCTCAAGTTCGTGATTCCGAGCAACACGATCGTTCCGGGCGAGGGGCACGTCCATTTCACCCTCGATGACGAGCCATTCAAGATGAGTACGTCGCCCGATTATGTGTTCGAAGGTGTTGCTCCCGGCGAGCACACCCTTGTTGCGGAGCTCGTGCAAAACGACACGAAGCCATTCGGGCCACCAGTCACGCAACAAGTGACCTTCACCGCGAAATGAGTAGGCCTATGACACGGGTAGAGCGTTTCGAGACCGGTACGCAAGAGCCGGGCATCGCCCAGGTGCAACGGACCATGCAACAGGCGGAAGCGCGTCACGAGCGGCGACGCAGAATGGGGAGGGCGGTCGTCGGTGTTGCCGCAGTGGTGATCGTTCTTCTGGTGGGTGGGGTGGCGGTGTTCGGGAGTCCGGCTGATTCCGAGTCAGCTACCGCCAGACCTACGGCAGCGCCCGTGCAGGCGGCCGTCGCCCCAGACGCTATCGAGCCGCTTGCCGAGGAGACGAGTGCGGCCCCGGGCAATCTGCCGGCCACGGAAGCGTCCCCTGAGGTCGCCGACAAGGGCGCAGAGGCCCCCGACACCGGAGCCGAGACAGAGCCAAAGGCGGAAGCGACGGCTCCACAGAAGTTCACGATCGACATCGGGGACACCGGATACGAACCCTCCGTGTTGCAGGCGTCCTCGGGATCGCCGATATCATTGACAGTGGCTCAAGGGGAGGGCTGCGCGGCGGGCTTTCTGATGCCTTCGCTGGGAATCAGCAAGGATAATTCGCGCGGAGACGTCACCTTCAGCCTGGGCAAACTCAAAGCCGGTACCTATCGCTTCACCTGTGCGATGGGGATGGTGGAAGGGCGGCTCCTCGTGCAGTGATCAGCCGGTCCCCTTAGCCGAGAAGGGCGGCCAACTCAGCGGGTGTCGTCACGGGACGCTCACACGTGAATCGCTGACACAGGTATGCGGTGGCCTGACCGCCGATGGCCTCGCGGCCCTCGAGCAGGGCGACTGTCGCCGTCTCGCCGGAGGCGACGAGCAGATGGGGTTGGTATGTGGCCCGGGCGACCCGCAGCAAGTCGCTCGGGTCACCGCCCACCACAGCCAGCTCCCGGGGTGGCCCGTGCAGCAGATCGAGTGCGGAGAGCCACGCCGAGAAGCCCAGAGGAGCCTGCTCCATCGCGATGCGCACCCGGCTGATCGCTGCTTCCGCTGCCCGCTCGTACTCGGCCGCGCCCGTGTAGTGCGCGATTCTGATCAGCACGTTCGCCGCCATAGCGCCTCCCGAGGGGGCGGCACAGTCCTGCAGCCCCTTGGGCCGCACGATCAGCGACTCGTGGTCGTCGCTCGTGTCGAAGAACCCGCCGGCGGGATCTGAGAACTGGTCGAGAATAGTGTCGGCGAGCGCTCGCGCCTCATCGAACCAGCGCGGATCGAACGTCGTCTGGTAGAGCTCAAGCAGCCCATCGGCGACATCCGCGTAGTCTTCCAGATACCCGTTGAGTTTGGCGTGCCCGTCCTTCCACGTTCGCAGTAGTCGGCCCCTGGGGTCGCGCATCTGCGCAAGCAGGAAGCTGGCGTTTCGCTCGGCGATCTCGCGGTAGTCATCGCGATCTAGGGCGCGGGCGGCCTCCGCGAACGCCGCAAGGGCAAGGCCGTTCCAGGCAGCAAGCACCTTGTCGTCGAGTCCGGGCTTCACGCGTTGGGCGCGTATGCTCAGAAGCGCTTCTCGGGCGCGCGCGAGGCGAACCTCGACATCGACGGGGTCCAGCCCCTGTTCCTCGGCGATCTCGGAGCCCGCGCGGGCGGCGAACAGGATGTTCGAGCCTTCGAAGTTGCCGGTATCGGATACCCCATACGCCGCCGAGAAGAGAGTCGCGTCGCTGGCAGGGTTCTCAGAGGTGCCCTCGAGCGCACTGCGGATCTCCTCGGGCGTCCAGACGAAGAAGCGGCCCTCTTCGCCTTCGGAGTCCGCATCTTGCGCCGAGTAGAAGCCGCCCGCCGGATCGAGCATCTCGCGGCGCAGGTAGTCGAGCGTCTCCTCGACGATTCGACGGTACGCCTCGTTGCCGGTGACCTGCCAACCATGCAGGTACACCCGCGCGAGCTGGGCATTGTCGTAGAGCATCTTCTCGAAGTGCGGCACGAGCCAGATCTCGTCGGTGGCGTAACGGTGGAAGCCGCCGCCCAGCTGGTCGTAGATGCCACCGCGCATCATGGCGTCGAGCGTGGTCGTCGCCATCCGCAGGGTGGCCTCGTCACCGGTCGCGTGGTGCCGTCGCAGGAGGAACTCGACGACTGCGGGCTGCGGGAACTTGGGAGCCCCGCCCCAGCCGCCGTTGGCGTGGTCGAACGCCCCCGACAGCCCTCGCGCGGCCGCCTCGAGAGCCCCGACGTCGGGGAGTCGCCCTCCGGCCTCCAGGTTCAAGTTCGTCTGTGCCTTCAGCGCCTCTGCGAGTGCGGCACCTGCACTCAAGAGTTCGTCGCGTCGCGTGTCCCACAGCGCAGCGACTTGGGTGAGGACTTCAGGGAACGATGACATCCCGTGGCGTGCCGGGTTGACGGTATCTCTGTCGGCGCGGTGAGCAGCTATACGTTTACGAATGTGACCTACGATCGCACCATCGCGGCTGCTTTCGTGCCTAATCCTCCGACTGCTTACACCATCACGTACGTCGTGAACGGCGGGTCGAATCCGGCTGGTGCGCCCACGACCTACAGTAATGGTGCCGGGGCGGTTCTTCCGACACCGATTCGCGCTGGATATATCTTCGAGGGATGGTACGAGAGTGCGTCGTTTGCCGGCGCCCGAGTGACTGCTATCTCTGCATCTGACACTGGCAACAAGGTGCTCTACGCGAGATGGACGGCCATTCCCGTGGTGACGTCCGTCTCTCTTTCCGGTCCATCCAGCGCACCGACCTACGGCGGCTCGGCGACGCTGACTGCCCACCTGGTTGTGGCTGGCGGTACAGGGCTGGAAGGACAGGCGGCTGTGTTCGAACGCTGGAACGGACCTGGTTGGATCTCGCTCGGTACGGTGCAGACCGACTCTGCAGGAAATGCCGTCATAGTCGTTAGCGGGCTGAAGACCAAACAGACCTACCGGGTTCGGTTCGCCGAGGCAGCGCCCTACTACGCATCCATCTCAGCCGAACTGTCAGTGTCGCCAAAGGTGGGGCTCACCCGACCGACCTCGTGGAAGACGCTCACTCGCAACAAGACGTACTATGCCAAGGGCTTCATCTACCCGAAGCACTCGGTGAGAGATTCCAACAGGGTCAAGATTCGGGCCTACAAGAAGCGGAGCAACGGCAAGTATTACTACGTGAAGTCGTTCACCGCGAAGTACTCGTACTACTCTTCGAGCAAGACGCGGTACAAGGCGTCGGTGAAGCTCACTTCGAAGGGATCCTGGAAGCTAGTCGCCTACCACGCTGCTGACTCCAAGAACGCCAAGACCTACGGGAGCACAGACTACGTGAAGGTGAAGTAGGCGTCATCGCGATGTAGTGATGACGGTTGAGTGCGGCAGGTTGTCACAGGTCTTCTACGTTCAGTAGCAGAGACCTGTGTCATTTGCCCCAAACAGAGCAGGTCAGCCAGGGTGTGATACCCCGGCTGACCTGCTGTTTTCTGTGGTGCCCCCGGCAGGATTCGAACCTGCGACACCAGGTTTAGGAAACCTGTGCTCTATCCCCTGAGCTACGAGGGCTTGAAACGCGGAAATTGCCTGCTCAAATGCCTGGTCATCATTACAAACTAGCTATCCGGTGATGGCCCAATTCTACGCATCGTAGCAATTCGGCAGCGCATTCGTTGCCGCAGGTCGATTCACGTCAGCACCGAACCATACTATTCTCCCATGTCGGCGGACTCGTCGCCACAGCCGACATCAGGAGCGCGTAACCTGACCGTAAGGATCGCCTTGTACCTCTTACTGAGGTGCTGCGGCTTCCCCACGACCCGAGATGGTCACTCGGGCGACTCGCGGGCCCCATTCTGAGTTAAGCATCCCCTAGGCAGTATCCGTTCGAGGAATCGGTCGTTCCTAGCGACATGCTAGACCCCCAACATCCAGGCCCAGGCGGGCACGACATGGATGACCCCGCTTTCCACCGGGATCTCCTCGGAATCATGCATTGTCAGGATGGTCGACTCGCGAAGCCCCGTTTCTCCCATTGCGTCTGCTAGTGCGCGGAGCTCGCGCTCACGGGTGCTCGCCTTCGACATGTCCGCGCAGACCTGCAGAAGTTGAGTCGCGTGACCGGTCTCAGGGTCACCAACGATGAAGTCGACTTCGGTGCCTGCCGCCGTGGAGTAGTAAGAGATGGCACCGTCTCGAGGTCCCCGCTGGCGTCGACGCAGCTCAAGGTAGACGGAGTTCTCCAACCGCGCCCCCTGATTCGAGACACCCGCGGGCGAGACGGCGAATGCCAGCCCCGGGTCGATTGCGTACACCTTCTTTGGATTCGCCTCTCGGACACGCAACGAACGGTCAAAGACAGGGATGGTGAATAACAGGAACGCGTCGATGAAGTGGCCGAGAAGGTCGTAGAGGGTGTCCTTCCCCACCGCGATGCCCCGGGACTTCAGATCGTTTGCGATCTTGTTCACCGAGGTGAGCGAGCTGGATGATTGCAGGAGCGCGAGCGCGAAGTACCGTACCGCACGGACGTTCTTGACCTCATGCCGATCGATGATATCGCGCAGCAGCACAAGCTGGACGTAGTCCTGCAGCGTCTGGATACGCTCGGCCTCAACCAGCTTCTGCGCGTCGGGAAACCCGCCGACTCGAAGATACTCCCCGAATGCCGCCTCCAGCTGCGATCGCATGCGGGATCCAGGCCTCCCAGTTGGCAGTTCGATATCGGAGTACAGCAGCGTCTCTGCAAAGCTCAACGGGAGCAGTTCGACCGTGTAGCCACGTCCGCGGAACTCGGTGGCAACTTCAGTTGAGAGCATCTTGGCCGAAGATCCCGACACGTAGAGGCGTGCTGATTCGGTGTCGAGGACCCGGCGCGCGAAACGCGACCAGCCGTCGACCACCTGGATCTCATCGAGGAAGACGTATGCATCCTCGGAGCGAGCGGCGGGATTCAATCGGTAGAAGGTCTCGAGCGTTCGATCGAGTACATCGGGTCCGAGCGGCTGCAAACGATCGTCTTCGAAGTTGATGTACAGGAGCCGGTTCTTTTCGATGCCTGCATCAATGAGCCGCTGCATTTCCTGGAATAGCAGGTAGGTCTTGCCCGACCGACGCATCCCTATGATGACCCGAGCCATGTTCGATGCATCCGGGAGAGCCGTGAGCCTTGGGCTGACGATGGGCAGCGGCCGTTCCTGGAAGTCGGCTATCAGTTGCTCGATTGCGTCCATAGGTTTCCTTTCCTCAAGGACACATTATCAGATATGTGTCCTTCCAACAAGGAAACACAGACGACTGTCTATCCCTCGTCGAGGGGAACCAGCGGTGTAACTCGGTGGCAGTCTCGCGTTCTCGCCCAGTCGTCCCACCGCAGTGCCCCGTGTGCGGCGTCTTGTTCGGAGATACCGGTAGCAATATGGTAGCAATGTGATCGCGTGGCCTCTGCATGCCATTTGCATACTGGCAGGTGAGAGGGGTAGCCATTGGCAAACCAGTAGATGCAGGATGGAGTTAGGAAACCTGTGCTCTATCCCCTGAGCTACGAGGGCGTGACGATGCATCCCCCTGTTCAGAGCGGGTCTTGCGGATCGCGGTGGTCGTCGCATCATTCTCGGTGCGATACTTCTGTTACCGCGAAGAACTCGCCGGCTACCGAACAGGCACATAGTATTCTAGCGCAGGGCAGCTGAACGTATGCAGCCGCCGGCGCACTCTGGCACCCGTGGCTACCCGGTATGGCAGCTTAGGGCGTGGTATTTGCAGCCGTTCGAGCGAACAGCCGTTGAATGCAGTGAGGCGATACCCGCAGGGGGGCTCTGGCCACTCAGGGCCTCACGACTGCGGAGAATCGGCGCGCAGTGTCGTGGCTCGGTTGCCGATGAAGGCGCCCGAACACCACGATAACTCCCAGACCCGGTCCAGAAGTCCCCAGCGCCGGCGGCAGCGCTTCCAGTAGAACGCCGCGAACCCGGCGAACCCGAGCATGCCGCTTCCCCCGGACAGAGGGCGCGCGCGCTTGGACTGGACCTTGGGATGCGATACTCTCTCCTAGCGGACTACCGGCTGGGGAGCCTGCAGTCGTTGTTGCCGATCAAGGGGAAATCGATGAAAGCACATCGTTCTACTATGGCTCGCTTGCTGGTGGTTGTCGCGCTGTCCACTGCGACACTCTTCGCGAGCGCTGCGGTGGCAGTTGCTGCCGATCCATCGGCAGACTGGTTCCAGGCAACGGGTCCGGTCGCTCCGGGCGTCGCTCAAATCGAAAGCATCAGCGTGGTGGGCGACGTCGACTACTACTACTTCTACACCTCGGGGACCGGTGAGGTGAAGGTCGGGCTCAACCATCGCAACGGCAACAGCAAAGCTCTCACCCTCTACGTTTGGGACGGCGGTAAGCTTGCCGAGCTCGACGACACCTATGCCTCG
>JBBREQ010000046.1:0-17766 GCA_038202795.1 Coriobacteriia bacterium
CGTCCACGCCCTACACCTCTCGCGAGGACTGCAACGCATGACCGCGAACCATTTCGAGGAACCACTTCTCGCCGATCGACCCGAACACCCCGAAGAAGCGTGTGGCGTATTTGGCGTCTTCGCTCCGGGGGAGGACGTCGCGCGTTTGACCTACTTCGGTCTGCACGCGCTGCAGCATCGCGGCCAAGAGAGCGCGGGCATCGCTGTGGGCGACGGAGAGACCGTCACGGTCACCAAGAACTTGGGCCTGGTCTCGCGCGTCTTCAAGGAGAGCGACCTCGACTCGCTCACGGGCGACGTGGCCATCGGGCACACGCGGTACTCGACGACCGGCTCCTCCGGCAGCTGGGAGAACTCGCAGCCGCACCTGTCGACCATCGGCCTCAAGGCGATCGCCCTCGCGCACAACGGAAACCTGGTCAACACCCATGAGCTGCGCGAGGAACTCAAAGGGCGCGGTATCCGCTTCCGCTCGACCACCGACTCCGAGGTGATGACCACGCTGGTTGGCGCATTCACCGTGGAGTCGAGCCATATCCGAGAAGGCATTCGCAAGACGATGGAGCTCATCCGGGGCGCCTACGCCGTGGTGCTCATGACAGATAGCGCGCTGTATGCGTTTCGCGACCCGCATGGCGTACGTCCGCTGGTGCTCGGCCAGCTGCCAGAGGCGCGCGGCTGGGTTGTTGCCAGCGAGACATGCGGTCTGGACATCGTGGGTGCATCCTACGTGCGCGACATCGAGGCCGGCGAGGCGATCAAGGTCTCGGAGATCGGCGTCGAATCGATGCAGGCAGTTCCGCCTCAGAAGCCCTCACTGTGTATGTTCGAGTTCGTGTACTTTGCTCGTCCTGACTCCGAGATGTATGACTGTTCACTCTACGAAGCGCGCCGTCGGATGGGTGCGGCGCTCGCAATCGAAGCGCCGGCCGAGGCGGACCTGGTCATAGGGGTCCCCGACTCCGGAATCCCTGCCGCTGTCGGATTCGCTGCTGCAAGCACGGTCCCTTACGGCGAAGGGCTGGCCAAGAACCGCTATGTGGGCCGTACGTTCATCAGCCCGAGCCAGATGCTGCGCCAGCAGGGCATCCGTTTGAAGCTGAACCCCATGAAGCATGCGATCAAGGGGAAGCGACTCGTGGTCGTGGACGACTCGATCGTGCGCGGCAACACGACCAAGAAGCTCGTGGCGCTCCTCCGGGACGCGGGGGCGACCGAGGTGCACATGCGGATCACCTCACCGCCGGTTGCATGGCCCTGCTTCTACGGAATCGATACCGACACTCGAGAGCAGCTCATCGCGGCGACGCATACAGTCGAGGAGATTCGCGAGCACATCGATGCCGACTCGCTTGCGTATCTGTCGCTCGACGCGATGGTTGCGGCCACCGGAACCCAGAAAGATGCCTTCTGCCTCGCATGTTTTGACGGCAGTTACCCGATAGATATCCCAGAGAGTGTTCGCGAGGGAAAGATGGCGCTCGAGAGGTGCAGTTAGGTGCGCGAGGGGCGGAACAACGCATTCCTCTTCACGCTGGTCGTGCTGGCGCTGTTCAAGGCGGGCCTGACGCGGTGGCTGATCTTTGGTGCCGAGAACCCCTTGGTGGCCGTCGCCCTTGAACTCGCGGCGATCGTCGCGGTGCTGTGCCTGATTGACGCGATTCCCCTCAAGCGCAAGCCCTTGATCACCCTCGGCGCGTACCTCGTGTTCGTGGCACTCATGTATCTCAATCTGCTCTACGCGTCCTACTTCGATCAGCTGGCAAGTGCATCCACGCTCGCAGTCGCTGATCAGGCGGGGTCACTCCTGGGGATAGTGGCGAGCATCATGCGGCCTATCCACCTGCTCTACGTCGTGGATATCACATTCGTGTTCGTGTGGGCCACTCACTTGGCTGACCCCACGCTGAAGCCCTCGTACCGCGACGGTTCGGTCACAGCGTTTGGGATTCTGGCCGCCCTGGCGTTCGTCGTGCAGCTGGCCGTTGTCGCGGGTTTTCCGTCAACCGTTGACAGTCTGGCGCTGGCCCAGGCGCGTGGCCTTGGAGCCTACCAGGTCGCCTCGTTGATGGATGATGAAGAACCGGCTCACGCCTCGGTGCTACCCGTCACCGCCGCTGTCGCCGGGGGTGGTGACGATTCGACCCAGACGGCTTCGCCCGGCTCGATCGTGCAGCGCCGTATCGAGCAGCTGCGCCAAGCCCAGTACGGACCGCGCGTCGGCGGGGTCAAGCGCGGTGCCTATCCCGACGCCAACGTCTACGTGATTCAGGTCGAGTCGTATCAGGCGATCGCCCAGGGCACATCACTGGCCGATCAGGAGATCACTCCCAACATGAATGCAATGGCCGACGAGAGCTGGGTGTTCACCAACGCGTTCGCGCAGACAGGCTCGGGCAACACGGCGGACGCGGAGTTCGTGGTCAATACCTCGCTCATGCCCCCGGCCCGCGCACCGGCATCGGTCGCCTACGTCGACCGAGAGATTCCGGCGCTGCCCCGGGTGCTGAGCGATGTCGGTTATCGCACCGTCACGATGCACGCGAACGACGTGAGCTTCTGGAACCGCAAGGAGCTCTACGCGTCCCTCGGCTTTGATGCCTACTACGACAAGCAGCAGTTCGGCACTAGCGACCAGATCTATCGAGGCGCCTCGGATGAGGTGTTCTTTCCGGTCGCTCAGCAGCACCTGAACGCGCTGTTAAGCGAGGACCAGCCTCTGTACGTGAACCTCATCTCCATGTCGTCTCACGCCCCGTACACCGGAGTGCCCGATGATCGTAAGCCGCTGCAGCTCCCCAAGGAGTGGGAGGACTCCCATGTCGGTAGGTATCTGGGCACTCTGAGCTTCACGGACGCCGCAGTGGGCGACTTCATCGCATGGCTTAAACAGTCCGGTCAGTGGGATACGTCGATCGTCGTGCTCTACGGCGACCACACCGCACTTAAGGATCTGGATCTGAAGGGTGCGAACAAGGAGATCGCCGAGGAGCTGCTGGGCAGGCCGTATTCCCAGGTGGACCGCCAGCGAATCGCGATGATGATCCACCTGCCGGGCCAGGTCCAGGGCGGCGTCGTCGGCAGCGTAGTTGGACAGGTCGACATCGCGCCAACGATTGCTGATCTGCTAGGGGAGGACATTTCTGAGATGCCGCACCTAGGCAGGAGCATGTTCGTGGACTCGGATCCCCTGGTCATCACGCGGGCGTACTTCCCGGCTGGATCGTTCATCAACGCGGGGGTCGCGTTCATGCCCAAGATGTCATTTGAAGACGGCAGCGCGGTCGATGTTGCTGACGGGAGGCCACGGACGGCGGGCTTCCAGGAGCGCGACGATTTCAAGCGCGTCACCGAACTCTCGGCCCTCTCGGACGAATGGATCCGCAGCTGTCCGACGCGAAGCAACGTCGGCGATATCAAGGACGCATTGATACCGGGAATGCGGACGGACAGCGACTAATGAGTGATGTCTTTGGGGCGCTGGCGGCGGGCGGCGCGCTCGCGCTGGGGTTCAGCCCTCTTCTGGCCTTGCTCGGAGCGGCGGCCACGGCCTGCATGCTCGCTACCGGTGTGGGGCTCCGCCGCATGGTAGCGGCATGGAGCGTTCTTGTCGCCGTGTGGTTGGTGGGTGACGGCATGCGTGCAGTGGCGAGTGCCCGCAGTCTGGTGGATGGGGCAGGCTCGCTGTTGCCTGCCGCTCCCCCCTGGGCCAACGGAGTCGCGATCGGGCTCTGGGCCCTGGGAGGGTTCACGCTGGGTTACGCGTTGCCGGCGTGGGCGGGAGGCTTCGCTGGGCGCCGGGTGACCTGGGGAACGGGGTGGCTCACTGCCGCAGCCGTGAGCGTGGGGCTGTCGCTGGCGCTCGCGGGCATCGTAGGTGGTTGGGGCTAGCCGGACAGCCCAGACGGGGCCGCGTGCGCTAGAATCGAGCTGCGGTCGATCTGAGCCGCGACCTGATCGCACACCGCCGACCTGTGGAGCGCACATGACCGATGAGACCCGCAGCCCTCTCACCTACAAGGATGCCGGTGTCGACACGGCCGAGGGCGCTCGCGCTGTCGAGCGCATCCGCGAGGCCGTTCGCTCCACCCGCCGCCCGGAAGTCATAGGCGACATAGGAGGCTTCGGCGGGCTGTTCTCGGCAGCATCGTTCAAAGAGATGGACGACCCGGTGATGGTGAGCGGTACCGATGGCGTGGGTACGAAGCTGAAACTCGCTCAGCTTCTGGACCGGCACGACACCGTGGGTATCGACTTGGTCGCCATGTGCGCCAACGACATTCTGGTCTCCGGAGCCGAGCCACTGTTCTTCCTCGACTACGTCGCTGTGGGGCGCCTCGAGAGCGAGCGCATGGGTTCGATCGTGAGCGGCATTGCCGAGGGATGCTGCCAGGCGGGCTGCGCGCTGATCGGCGGCGAGATGGCCGAGCACCCCGGCACCATGGACGAGGACGACTACGACCTTTCGGGATTTTGCGTGGGCGTCGTCGATCGGCCCAAGATGATCACGGGCGATTTGGTTCGCCACGGCGACGTGATTTTGGGGCTGGCATCGAGCGGCTTGCACTCCAATGGCTTCTCTCTGGTGCGCCGCGCGGTGGTTGAAGGACATGAGTCCGAGCTCGCCCTTCCGCGCACGGACCTGCAGGGACTGACGCTGGGTGAGGCGCTGCTCACACCCACCCGCATCTACGTGAAGTCGGTGCTCGAGCTGCTTTCGGGCGGTGTGCCCGTGCACGCGATGGCGCACATCACCGGAGGTGGCATCACCGAGAACCTCGACCGGATCCTGCCCGAGGGATGCGATGCGCTGCTGCATCGCGAGAGCTGGCCGGTTCCGAGTGTGATCAAGGCTGTCGTCGAGGCGGCCGGGCTCCCCCTCGACGAGGCGTACCGGACCTTCAACATGGGTGTCGGCTTCGCGCTTGTGCTCGACCCCCGCGATGCGCCGGCGGCTGCAGTGACCCTGCGGGCCGCAGGCGAGAGCGTGTGGGAGATCGGGGAGATCGTGGACGGCTCGGGCGCGGTGCGTTACCAGTGAGCGCTCACAAGCTGCGATTGGGTGTGTTGATCTCGGGCTCCGGGTCCAACCTGCAGGCCATCATCGACGCGATCGAAGCCGAGAAGCTCGATGCCTCGGTTGAAGTGGTCATCTCGAGCCGCTCGGATGCGTACGGAATGCAGCGGGCGCGAAACCACAACATCGAGGCGGAGTGGGTCGACCCCGGTGCCTACGCCGAAGCGGCGGACTACAACGGGGCCATCCGCGACGAATTGCTGGCCTACGAAGTGGACTATGTGGTGATGGCGGGCTACATGAAGCTTTTGGGGACCGAGGTGCTCGACGCCTATCCGCACCGCGTGCTGAACCTCCACCCGGCCCTGCTTCCCAGCTTTCCCGGTGCTCACGGCATCGCGGACGCGCTCGCGTACGGAGCCAAGGTGACCGGTATCACCGTGCACTTCGCAGATGAGGTGTTCGACCGAGGGCCCATCATCGCCCAGCGTGCTGTGGAGATCGCCGAGGATGAAACCCTGGAGTCGCTGGAAGCCAAGATCCACGCTGCCGAGCACGAGCTCTACCCCGCGGTGATTCAACTGATCGCTACGGGTTGTGTGCGTATTGAGGAGCGTGTCGTACATATCGATTGAGCGTGAACGAAGTGGTGTAAACTTCAGCATCATTCATCTAACGGAGGACTCCATGACTGTGCTTCGCCGTATCGTTCTGCTCGCCGCCACCGCCGTCTTTGCGCTCACCTTGCTGCCGGCGACCGCAGTCGCAGCACCGCCTGCCACAGACATGTGGGCCCTAGGAGCCGTGGACCTGGCCGACCTCACCCCAGGTAAGGAACCGACCTACATCATCTCCCTGCAACTCAAGAAGAAGGTCAAGCTCCCGGAGAAGGTCGCGGTGCCACTGCCGACGGGCGTGGACGTCGTCTGGTCGGGAGAGGTGTTCTTTGGCGATCCATCCCTCGATCTTCCTGCTGAGGACGCCAAGATCGTCAAGGACAACGGCACCAACTACCTGGTGCTCACCATGAGCAAGTCGCGTGCGCTGCAAGTCGAGTGTACGACTGCCAAGGATATGTTCGTCAGCAAGGGCGCGACGGCCGATGTGAGTGCGTATTGGACTGCTCCGGCGATACCCGGCAAGGTGCGGGTCGCCATCGTCGCCCCCACCGGCTACAAGGCCGCGACAATCCCGGAAGGGGTGGAGGTCGTCAAGGCGACCGACGGCGCGGCGTACGTCAAGAGCTACAAAAAGACCACAGACGGCCAGCTGATCGATCTGTCGCTGACACTGGTCGCCGGCCAACCCACTCTCACTGACAAGGGCGCAAAGGGCTCGTCCAGCGCGACAGAAAGCGCTGGAGCGAGTGCCTCCGCCACTGCCTCAGTGCCTGCAACGCTGCCGGCACCTGCCGCGCCCGCAAATACCCCCACCAACTGGGTGTTCATCGGCATCATGGCGGTTCTCGTTGGCGGGCTGATCGCGGCTGTGTGGGTGCTGGTCGTCGCAGTGCGCAAGAACCGGTCCTGAGGAACCGGTCCTGAGCAGCACGCCTACTTCCGGTGCATAGACCTCCCTGCTATATTCATGCAACACGTGTCACCTTTCGAGGCACGATCACCTAGTGGGTAGGGAGCGATTATGAGGCGTATTGCACGCACGTTGGTGGCGGTACTTGCAGCAGCAGCTGTGGTGGGTGCGTTGACCGGGTGTGGGGCACAAGAACCCGCCCAACCTGAGACGGGCAGTGCGCCAGCGGCGACCATGCAGGTCAAGATCGGGTTCGCCGCACCGCTGACCGGTGACAACGCCGTGTATGGCGAGGGCATGAAGCGCGCCGTCGAGCTCGCCATCGAAGAAGCCAACACGTCGAGTGAGGCAAAGGCGAAAGGCATCACGTTCGGTATCCATGCCGAGGATGATGCGGGCGATCCCAAGCAGGCGGTCAACGTGGCCAACGCCCTCGTGGGCGACACCGACGTGGTGGCGCTGGTGGGACATTTCAACTCCGGATGTTCGATTCCGGCATCTCCTGTGTACAACGATGCGAACGTCGCCATGGTCACGGTCTCGTCCAACCCTCAGCTCACGGCGCAGGGCTATAAAGTAGTTAATCGAGTCGTCGCCAAGGACGATGCCCAGGGTGGCTACGCCGGGAAACTGGCGATGACGACCGGGCTCAAGAAGGTCGCCCTCGTCGACGATTCGACGCCCTACGGACAGGGACTTGCCAAGGAGTTCTCGAAGGTCTTCGTCGGTTCAGGCGGCACGCTTGTCTCGGAGGACAGCATCCAGCCCAAGGACGTCGATTTCTCGGCGCTGGTCACCAAGATCAAGTCAAAGTCGCCGCAGGCCGTCTACTACGCGGGCGCTCACACCGAGGGCGCGCTGTTCAGCAAGCAGCTCAAGGAAGCCGGGCTCAACGTTCCGGTCATGGGTGGCGACATGCTCTACACACCCGAGTACATCAAGCTCGCCGGCGGGGACAACGCCGAAGGTGACATCGCAACGGCCCTGGGACTGCCGCTGGAGCAGCAGCCTAAGGGCGCAGAGTTCATGACCAAGTACGAGGCCAAGTACGGCAAGGCTCCGGAGGCCTACGACAGCTATGCCTACGATGCGGCGCTCACGATCATCAGCGCCGTGATGAAAGCAGGCCCCGACCGTGCGGCCGTGGCCGACGCTATTCGTGCGGGGAGTGTCGACGGCGTGACCGGCGTGGTCGCGTTCGACGAGAACGGCGACAACAAGCAGCAGGTCATCTCGGCCTACAGGGTCGATGGCGGCGAGTGGAAGCAGATCACGGAGTAGACAGCCGCGCGACTGCACGGTTGATTGCGAGCCCCCGCCCTGTCTGTGGCAGCGGGGGCTCGCTTCGTTGTCCACTGACCGAGTGGGGGCACCGTCCACCGCTGGCCGGCCACGCGCGGCGGTCACCATGGGCTACAATGCAAACCACTTCGCTGGCTGATTCCTAGGGGGTTCATCCATGTCTGACATCGCCATCAAGCGTGCGCTGGTCTCGGTCACCGACAAGACCGGTGTCGTCGAGTTCTGCCGAGCGCTCAGTGAGGAGTTCGGAGTCGAGATCGTCTCGACAGGCGGCACCGCCAAGGCGCTTTCAGACGGTGGTGTGGCGGTTCGACCCATCGATGACCTGACCGGATTCCCCGAGATGATGGACGGTCGCGTCAAGACGCTTCACCCTCGCGTTCACGGCGGGTTGCTCGCGCGCCGCGACGTTCCAGCGCATATGGCAGCGGCCGACGAGCACGGCATCGGTATGATCGACTTGGTGTGCGTGAACCTCTACGCGTTCGAGGCCACCATCGCCAAAGAGGGAGTCACCGAAGAAGACGCCATCGAGAACATCGACATCGGTGGACCCAGCATGCTGCGCAGCGCAGCCAAGAACTTCGCGAGCGTCACGGTCGTGACCGAACCTTCGGCCTACGACGCCATCCTCGCCGAGATGCGCGCCAACGGGGGTGCGACGACCTATGACATGCGCCGCGAACTCGCCACGCAGGTGTTCGCCAAGACAAGCGCGTATGACAGCGCCATCTGGATGTATCTGTCCGGCTACAAGCAGACCGAGTTTCCCGAAGAAGTGCGGTTCCGCCTCGAGAAGGTTCAGGACCTCCGCTACGGTGAGAACCCTCATCAGGATGCGGCGTTCTACCGGTTCATCGACGCGAGGGAGAGCACTCTCGCCCGTGCCGAGCAGCTGCAGGGCAAGGAACTCAGCTACAACAACATCCTCGACACCGACGCCGCCTGGACCGCTGTTCGCGAGTTCGGGGAGCCGGCTGTGGTCATCGTCAAGCACACCAATCCGTGCGGCACCAGCGTCGATGCCGACCTCACGGTCGCGTACCGAAAGGCGCACGACGTCGATCCCATCAGCGCGTTCGGCGGCGTGATGGCGTTCAATCGGATCGTGCCGGCCTCGCTCATCGAGGCCATCTACGCCAACGGCCAGTTCGTCGAGGTCATGATTGCGCCCGAGTACGAGCCACGGGCACTCGAGCTCCTCGCCGAGAAGCCCAATCTTCGTGTGCTCGAGACGGGCGGGCTGCGCACTGTGGTGGGGCACTACGAGAGCCGAGCGGTCGAAGGCGGCCTGCTGGTGCAGAAGAGCGACAGCGTGAGCGAGGACCCCGCGACGTTCACCGTCGCGTCGAAGCGCCAGCCCACGGCCGATGAGATGAAGCAGCTGCTGTTCGCCTGGAAGGTCGCTAAGAGCGTGAAGTCCAACGCCATCCTGCTCGCAAAGGACTTCGTCTCGGTGGGCGTGGGTGCGGGTCAGATGAACCGCGTCAACAGCGCGCGCATCGCCGTCGCGCAGGCCGGAGATGCCGCCAAAGGTGCCGTGGCCGCAAGCGACGCGTTCATGCCCTTCCCGGACTCGCTCGAGGTCTGCGCCGATGCCGGCGTGACCGCAGTCATCCAGCCGGGCGGCTCGGTACGCGATGAAGAGGTCATCGCCGCTGCAGACGCACGCGGAATCGCGCTGGTCTTCACCGGGCACCGTCACTTCCGCCACTAGACACGCAAAGGAGGCGCGCCCGATGGCCGCCACCGAATACGATTGGGAGGGCTTCCGCGCGCTCGCGGGACGCCTCGATGCACTACTCGTCGACGAGACCCCCATCGAGTACGACGAGACCTTCGCCGAGATGTGTCGGCGCATCTTGGCGTTCTTGTACGCAGCAGGTGTCTCGATGCCGGCTGCGGGCGATGTCTTCGAAGACGCGGGTGGCGCTGAGTTCTGGGAGGGCAAGCTGGGCTCGGAAAGCAACGCCCTTGATCCTGCGCGAGTCGAAGAAGAGATGGCGACGCTGGAGGGCCGCCTGCGTGCCGACATCGTCGAACTCCAGCCCGATGTCGACGCCGAGGACTACGAGGAACTTCTCGGCATCGCTGCGCGCAGCTTGTGGGACGTCCGCGAGAGCTTGGGCGAGGGCATGCAGCACTTCGACCAGAAGCGCGTCCACGAGGCATCGTGGGAGTGGTCGTTCGGCTTCGACGAATGGGGCGCACACACACTGGCCGCCACGAGCGCGCTGCACGACCTGTTGTGGGGCGCTCGGTAGGTGGATGGGGGTCTGGGCGGGTTCGCGCATGGAGACCGCGGTGACGTGCTGTTTCCCGCGAGTGTCACCCCCCAGGCGCTTGCCGCCGCGATTCCTACTCCACGTCGTCCGCTGGTCTTGGCGCCGTCGTCACAACGGGGCTGGTTTGGTGGGCGCGCGCTTGTCGCGCTCGATCCAGTCGAGCTGCGCGACGGTCTGAGCCTTGCCGAGGCGGGAGCCGCCCTAAGCCACGCCTACGAAGCCCAGAATCCCGTGCTGGCAGCCGTGCTGGCCGCCTACGACGGTACCTGTGTGTTCGCTCGCTACGAGGGCGCGCTGGTCTCGGCCGATGCCGGCTGGTGTCGATGGGGCACGGTGGCCGCAGACATCGCGCTGGACCCGCACGGTTCACCACTGCCCGATCCGGCAGAGCCCCTGATGCTCGATGCCCGTTGGGACCTCTCCGGCCGAGAATACCGCGGCGCGGTAGAGCAGGTGCGGGAGCGAATCGCTCAGGGTGACGTGTACGTGCTCAACTTGACCGCGTGCTTGAGCGGCACGCTCGCGGTGAGCGCCCCGAGCGATGCCTTCGCCGCGCTTGGGGACCGTGCCGCGGGCGATATGTCCGCGTACTGGGCGGGCCTGCCGGGGTCAGTGCCTTGGATCGCGAGCGTTTCGCCGGAGCGATTCCTCCGCGTGCGTAGCGGGCAGAGCGGGGCCAGAGTCGTCGACGTCTGCCCCATCAAGGGCACGACGCCTCGCGGCGCCACTCAGGATGCCGATGCGGCACGCACGCGCGAACTCGAATGCGACCCCAAAGAGCGTGCAGAACATGTCATGGTCGTCGACTTGGAGCGCAACGACCTGGGAGTGGTGTGCGCACCGGGGACGGTGCACGTAGACCCTCTCTACGAGATCACAACGACACCCTACTGCCATCAGCTCGTATCGCTGGTGCGGGGGACCATGCGCAGGGACGCGGACGTCTCGGAGCTGCTCTCGGCGCTGTTTCCCTGTGGGAGCGTGACCGGTGCGCCCAAGGTGGCGGCCAAACGCATCATCCGGGAGCTCGAGCGCTCGGCCCGGGCGGCCTATTGCGGCGCGCTGCTCGTCGCGGTGCCGGGCGAGATCGACAGTGCCGTGCTGATCAGGACGCTCGAAGGCGACGTCAGTGCCCCTGGACAGGCGCACTGGGGAGCTGGATGCGGTATCACGCACGATTCCGACTCACGCGCCGAGTATCTCGAGATGCTTCTCAAGGCGTCGCCTGTCACCGGCGATGGCGCGCCGGAGGTCGCGCTGCGCGAGACGATGAGGGTCACGCGCGGCAAAGCCCCGTTGCTCGACGGCCACCTCGCGCGTCTCGCGAGCGGGGGTGCGGGGCCGGGTGTGCTCGCGCGCGTGCGTCAGGCGGTCGCCGCCCAGCTCGAGCGTTCGGAGGCGGGAGCGGCGTACGCGCGCCTTGGTGTCACGGTCACTCCGGACGGCGAGGTCGCTGCCGGTCTCACCGCCGAGCTATCGTCGTTGGACGTGGCGGGCGGTCCGCGGGTGTCGATGGTCGAGGTCAGCGAGCTTCCCGTGCTCCCCACGGCGGCCGCGAAGCCGGCGAGTAGGCGCTACTGGGACCGCGCGCATCGCGTCGCACGGGCACGCGGGGCGGATCAAGCGATCTTGGTGGACGGGGCGGGAAGGCTCATCGACGGTTCGACTGCAACAGTGTGGTTGGTGGTGGAAGGTGAGTTGCTCACGCCACGGGCGCCTCCGGCCGTGGCCGGCGTCGTGCGTGAACTCGTGTTCGACCTCGCTGCACAGCACGGTATCGTGGCTCGCGAAGCGGAGCTCACGGTTGAGGACCTCGGAGCTGCCGACGAGGTCTTCCTGAGCAACGCGGTGGGGCTTGTGGTGCCGGTGCGCGGGCGCGGGGGTGCCGTTGGCGACGTCTGCGCTGCGGCGCTACGCCACATCTTCGACAAGGAGCCGCCTCCGTTGGCACGGGCGTCGCAGGGTTAGGGGCGAGACCCCCCTCTGAGCTGGCTTCTTTGCGTTCGTGTGCCAAGGCGCGGTAGGGTAGGGGTACCGATTCGAGCGACTGCCTACCTTCGCGGTGGGCTTCTGGTGGTGAACCGATGACTATGACGACCCGGTCTATGCCGGTACGTGCGGCACGTTTCTCGGCACTCGTCCTGCTCGCAGGTGTGGCGCTTCTCGGCGTGGCGCAGCAGGCCTCGGCTGCGACGTTCGACCCGGAATTGATCATCTCGAACGACAACATGCGCGCGGCCGGATCTATGTCCGAAGCGCAGATCCAGGCGTTTCTCGAGACGCAGGGTGGTCCGCTGGCCACATTGGTTACCTCGGACTACGACAAGGTGATCACGCTCTCCACGACCAAGGACAACGTCAACACCACGCCCGATACCGGAGAATCAGAGAAGCGGGCGTCCCGGATCATCTGGGAGGCATGTCAGGCATGGCAAATCAGCCCGAAGATCATGCTGACCATGCTGCAGAAGGAGCAGAGCCTGCTGACCACTCAGCCTAAGTCGACCAAGACGCTGGCTCGCGCTGTCGGTGCCGGCTGTCCGGGCAGGCTGGTCTTTCCCGCTACCAACCCGGTGGCGACCAACCGGTACCCCGGCTTTGGGAACCAGGTCTGGCACGGGGCGCGTCTGCTCGATAGCTACGGCGAGAGCGCGACCGTTGTACCCAAGTACTACCATCACATCGTTCGCTGGGATATCTACCGCAAACCCAAGGTTAAGCTGCTGATGCAGAACATCGCCACGTACAAGCTGTACTGCTACAACCCGAGTATCGGGGCGAGTGCTCCGTACGGCGACCTCTCGTCGCAGGCCGGCAAGTGCACAGGTAATGCGAACTTCTGGCTGATCTACCGCCGCTACTTCGGTTCGACTTTTGCGAACCCGCGTATGCGCGCCGTGTACAAGTTCCGCAAGTACAGCAACGGTACCTACCTCTATACGACCTCGCTTGCGGAGCGATACCGTCTGCGCTACGCGTCAGACCGTCGCTACTGGGATTACGGGGGATTGGTCTTCTCGGTGGATACCTCTGTGACCAGCGCGTCGACGGTGCCGGTCTATCGCTTCAAGAACAAGCTCACGCGCAAGTACTCGTTCACGACGTCGCAGGCCAAGTACGTCTCCCGACGCACGAGTTCGGGCCGACGTACGTGGGATTATCAGGGTGTGGCGTTCAGAGTCTCGCGCCACAAGACCACCGGCGCGGTGCCGATCTACCGCTTCAGGTACCGCCGTACCGGCGCGTACTCTTTCACGAGCTCGGCATCGACTGTGAAGTACTACAAGGCGCACTCGAGCTTCCGCAAGAGGTGGGCGTACGAGGGCGTGGGCTACTACCTGCCACGCCTCCCGGCGCCTCCGAGCACGCCCACAACGCCAACGCCGTAGCCCGCGCCGAGCGACCTTCGACGCTACTACCAGCGCGTGCGTGTGCTCAGACGCGCCGCGCTGACGGGTAGGCCACGGGGGGTGCAGCGATGCCCTCATCGGCAAACCGCTTCGCGAGGCGTCGGATGAGTTCGTGGCGCACGGCGAGGCGGTCCTGATAGGTGTCGCAGCGCACCGTGACGTTGAGCACGGCTGCCGGCGGAGTGAGCTCCGCGAAGCCTGCGCCCGGCTCCTGGTCCTTCACGGCGCCCGGCACGTCTTCGACCACGCTGCGAGCGACCTCGAGCGCGATGCGCTGTACCGCGTCGGGATCTCCCGCCGAGGCGAATGAGACCGGCACCAGCAGCACGAACTCCTTGTCGGCGGTCGAGAAGTTGGTCACCGCGGCACGGGCGAGCACCGAGTTGGGCACGATCACCACGTCGTTGGAGGCCTTGCGCACGGTGGTGTTGCGCCATGACACGTCGAGCACGGTACCCTCATCACCGCTGTCCAGCCGGATGAAGTCACCCTGCTGGATCTGCCGAGACGTTATCAGTTGGATGCCGCTGAAGACGTTCTCGAGTGTTGGCTGCAGTGCGAGCCCTACAGCAAGTCCACCCACGCCCAGCGCGGTCACCAGCGGCGCGATTGACACGCCTACCGTGGCGAGAATCGAGAGTGCTCCCAGCACCCACACCACTCCGCGCGCCAGGTTCACGAAGATAGAACCGGAAGGCAGCGGCACGTCCTCGCGCTCGGTGAGTGCGCGCACGACCCGGCTCAGTATCCGGGCCGAGAAGATGGTGATAGCGATGATGGCAAGGACACGGACGATCGTCTGCGCCATCTTGAGCATCTCGGGAGTGAGGTCCATGTGGGGCAGTGCCAGACTCGCCCCGATGATGACGCCCGCCGTCGTGGGGAACCAGTGGAGCCCCTCAGCGAGCCGGCCAAGCGTCCTGAAGCCTCGGGTTCGAGCGCGTGCTCGCAGCGTGGCGTAGATCACTTGATCGACGATCAGGCCGATGATGGTGCACCCGGCGAACCACAGGGCGGCGCTCCCGATGTTGGCAAGTGCGTTGGATAGCATGTGTGAACCTCCTCGGCTGTGAATCCTACCATTGCGCGCCCGTGCGTTGACCGAGGCAGCTGTGGCCGATACACTATCGCTCGCTTCGCGCCCGCGCGAGGCTGGGCACGTGCGTGTGATGCGCGGGTTGAAACCGGGCCGTTAGCTCAGCTGGCAGAGCAGGGGACTTTTAATCCCAAGGTCGTGGGTTCGACCCCCACACGGCCCACCACATAGGCCCCCATCGTCTAGTGGCCAAGGACTCCGCCCTTTCAAGGCGGCAACAGGGATTCGAATTCCCTTGGGGGCACCAAAGTGCAGGTCAGCGGGTATGCGGGCACCAAAGCGTGCTCAAGAATCCCTGTTGCTGGGGGATGGAAGCGGCCGTAATCGATATCAGTTGTTCCCCCGATGATATCGTTAATGACTCACTGAGTCGTTCTCTCCCATCTCGCGTCGCGCCCGCTCTTCGTGCAGCGGATCTCACCGTTGTCCCGGAGCTCGCCGAGAACCCGCACGATCGTCGGACGGCTGACGCCAGGGCACGCACGCTCCACATCGGCGTAGCGGAACGTTGCCGGAAGATGCCTGATGCAGTCGATGACCATCTCGCGCTTCGCGCCGCGCCCCGTCCCCATCTGCCCGACCCGCTGTTCGAACTCTAGGTACGCGGCGATCAGTACGCCATGCGAGTACTGAAGCCAGGGAACGAGATCATGCCGGCCCTCATGCCACCCCTCGGATGAGGTTTCGAGCGCCTCGTAGTAGGTCTCCTTGGAGTCCTCGATGACCTTCTCGAGACTGATGTATCGACCGACGTCGTAGCCCGACTGATAAAGCAGCATCAGGTTCAGGACACGTGACATCCGTCCGTTTCCGTCGGAGAACGGGTGGATGCACAGGAAGTCGAGCACGAAGGCGGGGACCGCGATCAGTGAGTCCACCTGCCCCCCGGAGATCACAGAGTGGTAGCCGGTGACGAGATCGTTCATCGCAGTATCGACGAGGTGCGGTGCGACAGGGCTAAATCTCAAGCGGTGGGTCCCGTCAGGCAAGACGTCGACGATGTCGTTGGCAGTGCTCTTCCACACTCCGCCGGGGGCGGGAGAGAACTGGAACATCGCCCGATGCAGTTGGAGCACCAGCCCGGTCGAAACGTCCATCCCCAAGGCGTTGGCGTGCACGGTGGACAGCACATCGCGGTAGCCGGCGATCTCCTGCTCCGAGCGGTCTCTGGGCGCTGTCTTCTCGGCGGCGAGATCGGCCACGCGTCCGGAAGCCGCGGTCACGCCCTCAATCCGGTTCGACGACTCGATGCTCTGGACGCGGGCGACCTCCCGAAGCGCGCTCAATACTTGAGGCGACTGCTTCTCGAAGAGCTGCTGCTTGCCCTTGTATTCGCCTAGGAGACCGATAGAGCGAACCGTGGACATCGGAACGGTGGCATCCTCTAGCTGGCCTTGCCCAAACGAACCCCGCATCTTGTCCCCCTCGGAAGAATGAATCGCATGACACTAGGATGATATCGTTAATGCGTCATGATGTCATTTGAGAATCGGGGATCTCGTGCTTCGGGCCGCAGCTCGATTTGTCGCCCGATTTGTCGCCCAAATACTTGGTGACTGTTGGTACTCGTTGGTACCTATTGGGACTCACCGCAGCTCTTGAGTACCAACGAGTCCCAATAGTCACCAATAGTCACAAGCACAATCAGGATTCGAATTCCCTTGGGGGCACCAGCAAGGCGCAGGTCAGAGTCCTGTACGCCGCGATTGCGGGGTTGAAATCGGGCGACAAATCGCGGGGTCTTGGAGCTTCCCGGAAGACAAAACCCCGGCTCAAAGTGTGTGTTGCTCCCGCTCAAATGCCTCTCAGTAGTCCCTGTTGCTCAAGAACGCCGTTGTCGCCCGATTTGTCGCCCAAACTGCCACAAATCGATCCGAAGGCGTGACACAGCCGTGCCGGAGTGCATAGAAAGCGGCGTTTGCCTCTGATGTTTCCAAAGAGTATTCTGTTTCCGAGTTGGGAAACAGATTATGCGGAGGAAACATGACTGTCAGCGCAGACGCCGAACGTCAGAATCTCGAGCACGCGCTTCGTGAGGTCTTCCCCGGCGCAGCCCTCGAGGTGGGTCCGAGTCAGTCGCGGGGCCATGCGCCGGCGGCCATGGCTGACGTGCATCTTGCGAGCGGGAGCGTGCGTCTTTCGGTGCGACTGCTCAAGGCCGTCAGCCGGGCGCAGCTCCTCGACTCCGTCGAGTTGGCGCGCCTTGGTAAGCCGGAGGGCGACCGATCGATTCCCGTCATCGCTTCGCCCTACTTGAGCCCTGCCAGCCAGCAGTTGCTCCGTGATGCGGACGCCGCCTTTATCGACTACGCGGGCAACGCGTGGTTGACCGCCCCGGGGATCCACATCGATCGTCGCGGGTTTGCAAACCCAAGCAAAGAGGAGCGCGGGCAGCGCGGTCTCTTCTCGGACAAGGCATCGCTCGTACTTCGCACGCTCCTTGTCGCCCGCTCGCCAATGGGTGTGCGTGAGATCGCGAGCACCGTCAGCTCGAAAGACGAGCGGATCAGACTCACGCCAGGCTACGTCTCAAAGGTCGTGGGGGAGCTTCAAAGACGCGGTTATGTGACCAAGCGCGATGAGGGCATCGTACTTCGCCACGCGACAGAGCTCCTGAGCGACTGGACCTCGTCGTACAGGGGACGCCGCCGGCCGATTCCGGCGAGCTACTTCATCATCGCGCCGAGCGCCGAGGACCTCTTGCCCCGGATTGCTGAGGCGTTCGACGCCATGGGCGCCGACTACGTCTTCACAGGCCACGCCGGTGCGAGTCTCGTCGACCGCTACGCGGCCTTCGACGTTGCCGAGATCTACGTCAGGGATCTCGAAGCCATGACACCGGCGCTTGTAGACCTCGGCGCGCGGCAGGTCGGGCGTGGCGCGAACGTCCATATCTCGATGCCACATTATCGGGAGTCGGCGTTCTACGACCGGCAGGTGTCGAAGGGCGGGATGAAGGTGGTCTCCGACCTCCAGCTCTATCTGGACCTCTACGACTATCCCGTCCGTGGCCGGGAGCAGGCCGAGCACCTCTACGAGCGTCGGCTACGCTCGCTCGTCGAGCGAGAGGATCGATCGTGAACCGACTTGATCCGGTGCTCGTGCGCGGGCTTGTCGCCATCGAGC
>JBBREQ010000047.1:0-17754 GCA_038202795.1 Coriobacteriia bacterium
GATATCGGACAGTGAACGCGAGACATCCGGGCAAGGTACGATACTCATTGGGGCTCCTCTTTCGTCTGGCTTCGTCACCATGACTAGAGAGTGAGTCCCTTCTTCATGTCAACAGCTCCCCAGGATCTGGGATGCTTCCCCAGCCGACAACCCAGCAAACAACGGTGCCGGGTGTGTCTTATCTACGCCCCGCGCTCAGCGGGAGTTCGATCGCCGTGCGAAGATGCCCGTCTTGCCCTCTATGAGCACACGCACCTCCGTAGGGGCGACGTCGTCGTCGGGGACGATCGTCACCTGCTTTCCCAGTTCCGCGCGCAGCGATGCCGCAACGTTGAGCCCCGGCTCCGTGACCAGCCTGAACGTCTCTGGGTTCAATCCGAACAAGTACGCATCGCTCCTGCCGTTGCGCACGAGGGAGCGCATGCGGCGCTCCGTCGCTATGCGCCTGGTCTGCCGGGACACGACACGACCCTCGCCCTGGCAGTGCGGGCAGACCTCCGTGAGCACGCCGTACAGACCGTCCGTGACGTTCTTGCGCGTGATCTCGACCAGTCCCAGCCGAGACACATCGCTCATGCGTGTCTTCGTGCGGTCCCGGTCGAGCGCGGCGCCCAGACGCTGAAGCAACAACGCCTTGTTTCCGGACTCCTCCATATCGATGAAGTCCACCACGATGATTCCGCCCAGGTCGCGAATTCTCAGCTGTCTCACGACCTCCTCGGCGGCCTCGAGGTTGGTCCTGACGATGGTGTCCTCGAGGCTGCGGTTGCCCACGAACTTGCCCGTGTTGACGTCGACGGCGATCAGAGCCTCGGTGCGATCGATGGTCAGGTGGCCCCCACTGGGCAGAGGCACCTGCCGCTTGAGGGCGCTATCGATGGTGTCTTGCAACCGAAACTGCTCGAAGAGCGACGTGCGCTCCTTGTGCAGAAGCACGCGCTTCACGAGCTGCGGAGACGTCTTCTTGAGAAACGAGACCACCTTCTCGTAGGTGGCCTTGTCGTCGATGGTGAGGCGCCGGAACTCCTCGGAGAACACGTCACGTACGAAGCGCAGCGCGAGGTCCATCTCGGTGTAGATCACCTCGGGTGCCAAAGCGTCCTGGGACTGGTGCTGAACGCGCTTCCACAGCCGCAGCAGAAACTCCAGATCGCCGATGATATCGCGGTTCATCGCGCCTTGCGCGACCGTGCGAACGATCACCCCGGTGCCCTCGGGCACGTGCTCGTCGATGATGCCATGCAGCCGCTCACGCTCTTCGTCGGGAAGCTTCTTGGAGACGCCCACGAACGACGAGAACGGCATGAGCACCAGAAACCGCCCGGGCAGCGAGATCTCGGTTGTGACGCGCGCCCCTTTGGTGCCCATAGCGTCTTTGACGACCTGCACCATGACCTGCTGACCGACTTTGAGCAGCTGTTGGATGTCTCGCTTGGGAAGGCCTTCGACTCCCTCCGGCGCGACGACCTCATCCACGTAGAGAAACGCGTTCTTCTCGAGGCCGATGTCCACAAACGCCGCCTGCATTCCAGGCAGAACGTCCGCTACTTTGCCCAAGTACACGTTTCCCACCGCACTGCGTTTGGGTCGCTCGATGTAGAGCTCGACGAGTTCCTGGTCCTCGAGCAGCGCGACCTGGGTCTCGTTGTTATCGTGCGAGATGAGCATCTCGCGGGCCACCGTGGCCATCTCGTCCTCTCCCGTCACACGGGACGCGACCAGACCCTTTCGCCATCTTCGACGAACGTGTCAAGCCGCATCGTGCGCACGGCGGACGCTTCGATTCCGGCCACCTCGAGCGAGTGTCTGATGAGTGCTTCAGGGCGAAGCGAGCCCTGCGGGCCCATGCGGACGGTGAGGTCAACAGTGACTCCTCCGACCCGATCCGTGACACGCGCGTCCTTCGGGACACTGCGCGCCAGGTCGAAAACCTTGTGTTTGCCCTTGTGCACTACCGTGAACTCACCCGCGGACAGCACTTCATTGAGCGCCGCCTGCACCTTGCTGGCGTCAAACCCCTTTCCGTCAACCTCGACCTCGTAGCTGCCTATGGTCAGCGCGGCTGTGAGCGAAGGCGCGTTGTCGGCGACATAGCGAGCCTCAATCGGGCTCAGGTCGCCTGGCGCGCTCGCACGAAGCATGCGCAGAACTTCCTCGGCTGTAGTGTAGCGCGTCAGCCACACATCAAAGTACTCTCTTTCGCCCGCAGTTCCCACTGGCAGCGCCGGGCCGAACGCCGCCTTCAGATGCGGACTGAACCCTTGTGTCACCGCAAACGGGAGTCGGGCACGACGGACCATGCGCTCGAGCGCGTGCACGATCTCAAGGTGCGAAAGATGACGCAGCCGCCCCGTCTTCCCGTAGGCAACGCGCAACCTGAACTCGCCGCGGGTCACTGGCGCACACCGCCTGAGAGCACGATGTCGACGCCAAGGTCGCCACACACATCGCAGCCGGTACAGCCTGCGAAGCTGCAGTCGGGAGTGGTCGTCTCCGAGAATGCCCTCTCTCGCTCCCGCTGAAGATAGCGCCGAGAAACCCCCGCCGATAGGTGATCCCACGCAAGCACCTCGTGGGTGTCCCGCTCCCTGGTGGCGAGCACCGATGCGTCCACCCCGCACGATTCGAACGCACCGAGCCACGCGCTGAGGCGAAACTGCTCGGTCCACGCGTCGAAACGTGCACCTGCCCTCCATGCGGCCTCGACCACGTCTGCGACTTCTCGGCCGCCGCGTGCCATGACACCCTCAAGAAACGAGATCTCTGCGTCATGCCAGTGCAGATCGACTCCCTTGCGCGGCATGCCCTCGCGCAGAACACTCTGACGCCGGCGGACCTCTTCGAGCGTGATCTGCGGTTCCCACTGAAACGGCGTCTGCACCTTGGGCACGAACGTCGAGACCGAAACACCCACACGGATCGCGCCTCGCTGCGCGGGAGGTGTCGCCTCACGAGCGGCCGCCAGCACGCGCTCGACCACTGCACCTATGGCGCGAACATCCTCGTCGGTCTCAGTGGGCAGCCCGATCATGAAATACAGTTTCACCCGTCGCCACCCCGCGTCGAACGCGTGGTGCACGGTGGAAATCAGGTCCTCCTCGGTGACGTTCTTGTTGATGACGTCGCGCAGGCGCTGGGTGCCGGCCTCAGGAGCGAACGTCAACCCCGACTTCTTGCCTGCCGAGACGAGCCGCGCGAGCTCCACGCTGAACGCATCAACGCGCAGGCTGGGCAGCGAGACCGAGATCCCGGTTCCGGCCAGACGCCGCGTCAGGCGCCTGAGTACTTCTTCGATCTGCGAATGGTCCGCTGTCGAAAGCGATGTCAGCGATGCCTCGTCGTGCCCGGTGCAGGCCAGGCCGGCCATCACATCGCTCACGATCTCATCGGCAGCGCGCTCCCGTACGGGACGGTAGACCATGCCCGCCTGGCAGAATCGGCACCCGCGTGTACAGCCGCGTAGGACCTCGAGGGCGTAGCGATCGTGGACCACGTCCATGAACGGGACGACCGGGCAGGTGGGAGCGTCATGGTCGCTGAGGGAGGACAGGACGCGCTTGGTCACTACGGCCGGTGCGCCCCGAGAGGGCTCGATCGAGATGAGCGTGCCGTTGGCATCCGTTGTGGGTTGATACAGCGCAGGCACGTAGACTCCCGGAACTTGGGCGAGCCGAATCAGAGCGTCAGCGCGGCTCAGTCCCTCAGCCTTGGCAGCGCGATGTGCAGCGATAATCTCGGCGATGGCATCCTCGCCCTCGCCTATGAGGATCGCGTCGAAGAACGGCGCGAACGGCTCAGGGTTGAACACACACGGTCCCCCACCGATCACCAACGGGTCCGACTCGGTGCGATTCTCGGCACGCAGAGGTACGTGTGCGAGGTCAAGCGCCTCGAGGATGTTGGAGTAGCTGAGTTCGTAGGGCACCGTGATCCCGAAGAGGTCGAACTCGCCCACAGCAGAGCACGATTCGAGCGAGAACAGGGGGATCCGCTCCTCGCGCATGAGGTCGATCATGTCGATCCACGGCAGGTAGGCACGCTCGGCGGCAACGCCCTCGATGCGGTTGACGCGCTCATAAAGGATGCCCAGTGCCTGGTTCGCCTGCCCGATCTCGTAGGTGTCCGGATAGAGGAAGACCGCGCGATACAGGGCTTCATTCGCGTGCAACGAACCCCACTCGCTGTTCAGGTAGCGGGCGGGGCGTTCGATGCGGGAGAGAAGCGGTTCGACACGAGACCACAGCGAACCAGCCGTCACTGCTTACCCGCTTCCTCGGGCGGCAGTTCGTAGTACCCGCCGACGGGGGGAAGCGCTGGCTCGGGTCGTGGGGGCGGGGGACTTTCTGCGACCCATGCGTGAGCGGGAATCGGCTGCTCGGGGCGGCGCTTGCCGCGGGTCTTCGCGGCATCGATGGCCCGGTCGCGGGCCCCTTTGACCTTCTCGGCCAGCCCGCGAACGTCGCCGCCGTTCTCGAAGTACTCGAGCGCTGCATAGCCCATCGCCAGGGTTCCCGAGTAGCCGATGCCGGCCTTGATCGCCCATCCAAACCCGGGCACCAGCGTGAGCACCTGGCGTGCGACCGTGCGCATGACGAACGCGCCGCCAACGACGGCTGCGAGTTCCTTGATGCGTTCCGCGCCGAGCGGCTCACCGTACGCCGCAGCGATCTGCATGAGCATCTTGGCCTGGTTGGCAGTCATGATGGGCATATCGGCGCCCGGAATGATCATCACGCCGCCTACAACGGCGTTCTGAAACGCTGTGCTCTTGATCGACTCGACCGAGACAGCGTGCCGCACGAACGCGAAGTTGGCGGCCAGCGCGAGACGCTTTGCGGAGAGGCGATCGGCAAGCCAGCCACCAGCCTGCGAGACGAGCTCATCAGGCTGATTGGCGCAGATGGTATCGAGCACCGGGTGTCCCAGCCGAGCCGCGACACTGTCGCGCTCTCCGCCCAAAGAGAGCACGAGCGTGGGGATGAATCCATCGCGCGCACGCGCTAGTGACGGTGCAAGCGTGCTGCCGTTTCCCACGAGCGCGATCACCGCGTCGGCGGTGCCGTCGACCACCAGCACGTCGCCTGGCACCACCGGCTCGATATGCAGCCGTGCGGTGCTCATCTGCGGGCGCAAAGCCGAGCGGAACGCCTCGACGGCGGCCTCGGGAGCCTCGGTGTCGATATAGACCGCGAGCCTCAACTCCTTCTCACGCTCCGTGCGCAGTTTGCTGCCGGAGGTGAGAAGATCTCGAATATCGAGCGGTAGCGCCATGACGGCTCCTTAGGAATACCGACGGGTCCACACGGATAGAAGCATACCCACTGCCGCCATGTTGGTGACCATGAACGACGAGCCGAAACTCATGAAGGGAAGCGGAATGCCCGTGATGGGCATCAGGCCGATGGTCATTCCGATGTTCTCGAGAATCTGAAACGTCCACATGCTGATGATGCCCACGGCGATCAACGCACCGAACAGATCACGCGACGACGTGGCAATCTCGAGTGCAGTGACCAGCAACGCAAGATACAGCGCCAACAGAGCAAGCGCGCCGAGAAACCCGAACTCCTCCCCCAGCACGCTGAAGATGAAGTCCGTATGGCGTTCCGGCAGGAAGTTCAAGTTCCCCTGCGTGCCGGACTTCAGGCCCTTGCCCGAGAGCTCGCCCGAGCCGATCGCGATCTTGGATTGTTCGAGGTTATAGCCCGCGCCGCTTGGATCGCGAGTCGGATCCACGAAGACCAGCAGCCGGTTCATCTGGTAGCGCTTGATGAGCACGCTGGTGTCGTCGACGGCATCGAGCGCGGCCTGGCTGCCACTTGCCTTGGCGGCGACGTAGGCGGGATCGTAGTCTCCGCGTTGCAACGCCCTGTTGAGCCCGGTGTTGGATCCCAAAAGAGCTCCCACCAGTAGCAGACCTGCAGCGCCGAGAATCAGAAACCACCGCGGCGTCAATCCTCCGACCAGCAGCATTCCCAGCGTGATCGCCACGAATACGAGACCGGTCCCCAGGTCAGGCTGCAGAAGAATCAGTCCCAAGGGTATACCGAGCATCCCCAGGATCTTGAAGAGGTCCTTGGGTCGGTCGATTGAGCACTGATACTGTGCGATGATCGCCGCCATGATCACGATCGTGACGAGTTTTGCGGGCTCGGAAGGTTGAAACAGGCGTATATCGCCGATCTGCAACCACGACTGCGCGCCCTTCGCCGACGCACCCAATCCGGGGATCTTGGGCGAAATGATCAGAAACGCATCCAGCAGGAGCAGTGGGCCTACCCAGCCCTGCAGCTTGCGATAGTCGATGGACCACGCCACCACGAGCGGAATGAGGCCGATGGTCAACCCGAGCAGGTGCCGCTGGAACAGTGCATCGCCGGCGGTCATCCCTGAGACCGCCGAGCGGACCATGACGCTGCCGAACACCACCAGAAGCACGACAACCCCAACCAATGCCGGGTTGACCGCGCGAAAAGCCGAACGCTCCTGGACCGCCATCATCGCGAACTGTCCTGCGCCGTGACGTGCTCGACCGGCTGGCCCAGAAGGGAAGCGAGCATCTGACGCGCCGCAGGACCCGCAACCGCTCCGCCGTGACCGCCCTGCTCGACCACCACCACTACGGCGTACTTGGGCTTGTTGGAAGGTGCATAGCCAGCAAACCACGCATAGTCGTCTTTGCCGGACACCTCGGCCGTGCCCGTCTTGCCGGTCACCGGGATGGCGAATCCTCGGAACGCTCCCTGCCCCGTGCCTATCGTGGTGACTCGCGCAAGGGCGCCATCGACGATGTCCAGATTCTTCTTGGACACCTTGGGCGCGAACGCGACTTCCTTGGTCGGCCCCAGCACCGTCTTGCCGTCACTACCCAGGACTTTCCGAAGCACGTGAGGCTTCATGACCTTGCCCTTGTTGGCGATTCCCGCATAGGACGCGACGACCTGCAGCGGAGTGACCAGCAGGTCGCCTTGCCCGATGGCTATGTTCACCGTGTCGCCGGGTAACCAGCGCTGATACTCGGGGTAGTTCTCGTTGTATGACTTCTTCCAAGCCGCATCCGGTACCCGGCCCGCGGCCTCACCGCCTAGTTCGATGCCGGTCAGCTGACCGTATCCGAAGCTGCGCGCGAACTTCTGCAGCTTCTCGCCTTTGTCCTTGTAGAAGTCGTACCCGATCTCATAGAACACGGTGTCACACGAGTCCGAGAACCCGTCCATGAGAGTCTCGGTCCCATGGCCTGCGTGGTTCCAGCAGTACTTGCCCCACTGCTCGCCCATGCCCGTCCAGCGGCCTTGGCAGGTGTAGGTCGCCCACTGACGGGTCATGCCGTACTGCAGCCCAGCGAGTCCCGTCATGGCCTTGAAGGTGGAGGCTGCCGGGTACTGTGCCTGAATTGCGCGGTTGGTCAGGGGAAACTCGGAATCCGTACTGTTGAGTGAGCGCCATTCCTTCTCGGATACACCGCCCAAGAACACGGTGGGGTCGTAGGTCGGGGCGCTCGCCATGGCGAGCACTTCACCCGTACGCACATCGATTGCGATCGCCGCACCCGCTTTCGCCTTGTAATACTTGTCGCCATGGGCATCCTTGATGGCCTGGGCGAGCGCCTGTTCGGTCACCTTCTGCACGCGCGCATCGATGGTAAGAACGACATCACGGCCGGACTCAGGCTCGGTTTCACTGATGATCTTCTGAGGACTGCCGGAGGCGTCGACCTCGAGGCGTCTCAACCCGCGATCACCCTGCAGGACCGACTCGAATGAACTCTCAGCACCGGACTTGCCCACGACATCGGTGGGGTCGTAGCCCTGAAAATCCTGTTGGGCGAGTTGGTCTTCCGAGATCTCGCCCGTGTATCCCAGGAGGTGCGCCGCCAACTGACCGTAGGGATAGCGCCGCACAGAGCGCGTTGCCACTTCAACACCGGGAAACTCGGTCTCGTGCTCTGAGAGATAGGCTACCGTCTCCATGGGAACGTCGATGGCGATCACACGCGACGCCAATGCGGCCTCTTTCACGCTGGAGATTCGGTCCTTCAGTTCGGGCACCGGCATGTCGAGCAGGGCCGAGAGCTTTGAAAGCACCCTCTGATCCTCGGCAACCGATCGTGAGGCCAGAACGGCCATCGTGGGCCTGTTGGTGACCAGCTCACGGCCCTTGCGGTCCAGAATCCGTCCGCGGGGGGCGATCGTGGTCACCTCACGGATGCGGTTGTCATCCGCACGGGCGCTGAACTCCTCCCCCGAGAGGACCTGCATCGTCCACAGCCTGAACAGCAGCAGGCCGAGCACCGCCAAGACGACGACGCCCAGAATGGCGAAGCGAGGCTTGAGTCTCTCACGGAAGGTGGGCATAGGACTCCGTAACGTCGCCTCTCAAGAGGGCGAAGGTCACCAGAGGAGCGGAACGTTCCGGCGCTACGCCAGACGCTTGAAGGTCTTCATAGGACGATCGGTGCGCAAGAAGCGCGCCAACCACGGGTAGATCAGCAGGGCCAGGGCAGTATTGTACACCGCTGCCGGGATCATCTTGGTGAACAGCGCCTCCCAGAACGAACCGCCTTCGCCCAGTAAGGCAAGCAAGAGCCCGTACGCGATCTCCGTTGAGAGTGCAGCGATCGCGAGCACCGTCAGGGGCAGAAGCCACCCCTCAGCGAACATCTGCTCATGCAACAACCCGGCGGTGTAGCCCACAACGGTGAGCACCAAACACATCGGACCTACGGGACCCGTCCCGAGCAGATCGAACAACAGACCGCCGACAAAACCTGCCGCAGCTCCTTCGATCGGTCCGGTGGTCAGAGCGAGGGTGACCACGACCAACAAGAAGAAGTTTGGAACGACGCCACCGATTGCAATCGAGGGCGCGAGGCCAGTCTGCAAGACCAAAGCCCCGAACAGGGCCGCGATAGCGGGGAGTGCTCGATTGATCATTCTCCGCCTCCAGGTCCGATGGCGGGCGGAGCGCCCACCAGTACGAGGACTTCCTCCAGTCCCGAAAGCTGACTGGCAGGTTCGACTCTGATGACTTGGAACAGCGCGTTTGGCTCACGCTCAATGTCGGTGGCCTCCCCCACGATCAACCCCTTGGGATAGATCCCGCCCATCCCCGAGGTCACGATCACATCTCCCGCACGCACGGTCGTCTCGGTACTGACGAACTGCATGTTGAGCTGACCGGCGATGGAGCCTTTGACGATTCCTGCAGCGCGCGTCCGTTGCACGAGAGCCGCCACGCCGCTGCGCTGGTCCGTGATAAGCCGAACGCGGGCCGAGCGTGGCGAGACGCTCACCGTCTGTCCCAGCAGCCCGCGAGGGCCCACAACGGGCAGCCCCGGCTTCAAACCGTCTGAGCTGCCGCGATCGATGGTGATGACACCCTCCCATTGGTTGAGCGGCCTGCCGATCACATGAGCAGCAACAGCGTCGATCTTGCCGCTCTCTGTGATCTTGACGAGTCTGCGAAGCCTGATGTTCTCTATGCGCGCCTCTTCAAGCTCCGAAACCCGCGAACGCAGTCGCTCATTCTGGCTGCGGAGCTGCTCGAGCTGGCTGCGAGAGACCCCCAGATCCGTCGCCCATGCGAAGAAGCCGCGCACGGGCCGCGTCGCCCACTCGCCAGCGGCGGATACGGGCGCAGTCGCCGCTTGAAGAACCGATCGCGTCCGGTGCAAGGCGCCCGTGTCGGACTCCCGATACCAGACGGTGATCAGGACGATGGCCAGGGCCACGAACAGGATGAGCCATCCAGGCCGCAAACGGGGTGTTTCATTGCCGGGGAGTCTCATGTCACGTCAGAGTGGGCTAGCGCCCGCCCTGGAGGACCTTCTTGAGGGCGTCGATCTCCTCGAGCGCCTGGGCCGAGCCGTCGACGACGTTGGTGAGCGCACTTTCCGAGACGTGAACAGGGATGCCGGTCTCATGTCTCAATCGCTCGTCGAGCCCCTTGAGGAGTGCCCCGCCGCCGGTGATGACGATGCCGTACTCCATCAGGTCACTCGCCAGCTCCGGCGGGGTCTGCTCCAAGGTGCCCTTCACGGCCGCTACGATGGCACTGATCGGATCCTCGATCGCCTCACGAATCTCCTCAGACTCCATCGTGATCGTGCGGGGAAGCCCCGTGAGCAAGTCGCGACCGCGGACCTCCACATCGACCTCTTCGAGAAGCGGCCACGCACTGCCGATCTCGAACTTGATCTCCTCAGCCGTCCTCTCACCGATCAAGACATTGTAGACGCGTTTCACGTGAGCGATGATCGCCTCGTCGAACTCGTCTCCTGCAATCCGGATGGACTGAGCGACCACGATACCGCCCAAGGAGATGACCGCCACCTCGGTGGTACCGCCACCGATGTCGACGACCATGGAGCCGGTAGGCTCTTGGATGGGCAGCCCCGAACCGATAGCAGCCGCCATGGGCTCCTCGATGAGAAACGCCTGCCGAGCTCCCGCCTGCATCGTCGCCTCAAACACCGCTCGCTTCTCGACCTCGGTGACGCCCGAAGGTACGCAGACGACGACGCGGGGCTTAGGCTGCCACGGAAAACGCTTCACGCGAGTCTTGTTGATGAAATAGCGCAACATCGCCTCAGTGACCTCGAAGTCGGCGATGACGCCATCCTTGAGCGGCCTGATAGCCACGATGCTGCCCGGAGTGCGCCCGAGCATGCGCTTGGCCTCGATGCCGACGGCGAGTACCCGCTTCGTGTCGCGCTCTACCGCGACGACGGACGGCTCGATGAGCACGATTCCGCGGCCGCGGACCGATACGAGTGTGTTTGCGGTTCCCAGGTCGACGGCCATGTCGCCGCCCCATGAGTTGAAGAACAAATCAATAAGCGACACGGTCGCTCTCTCTCCCTTCGGCGCACCACCGGAACCGGTTTCCGGACTGCGCGGCACGCGACCGAACACCAAAACCGACCCTGGGCAGTGACACCGGGGCCGGCCGTACTCGGTCGCTTGGGAGTTTAACACAGCGCACCGGCCCCCCGATGACGGCCCGGTGACGGCGCAACTCACATGAGGCCCATATCCCGCATGCTCGCATGGGCTCCTCCATCGCCGATAACGACATGGTCGAGCACCTCGACACCCAGCACGTCGCCAGCCTTGACGAGCCTACGCGTCAGTTGGATGTCAGCCCCGCTGGGCGTGGGATCGCCGCTGGGATGGTTGTGGACGACCACCACCGACGCTGCCGACGCGCGGACGGCGTCCTTGAACAGCTCGCGCGGATGAACGATCGATGCATTGAGTGAGCCTACGGAAACCTCGATGATTCGTATCAGTCGGTTCTTGGTGTTCAGCGCCAGCGTCCAGAAGTGCTCACGATCGCGACCGCGCAGCCGGTTGCCGCATACAGCGACAACATCCTCAGGAGTGGAGATGGTGGGGCGCCCATCTGTTGTGGGACTGGATGCGCGCCGGCTCATCTCGAGACAGGCGAGCAGCCGCGCCGCGCCAGCCGGCCCAACTCCGTCAAGCGCAACGAGCTCATCGGGGCTCATGCGCCACAGCGCCGTGGGAACCCCCTGGGGCTCCAGAATCCTTCCGACACCTCGAGCCCCCGCATCGCCTACAAGAATCGAGATGAGTGCCGTATCGGTGAGCAGGTCGGGATGTCCCGACAACAGCATCTCCCGCGGCTCACCCAAAGCGGTTCTCGGAATCGTGGTCATGTCTTGTGCTCCTCTCCCCTGCCGAGGATGCGGATGATGACATGCCTTGCTTTCCAGACGCTTACTCGTTTCTTGCCAACGAGACGGTGACCCGAGCGCACGCGCCCGGGCCACCGTTGCAGACCATCGACGAGAAGTGCGTCCTAGCTGAAGAACACGCCGATCTCGCGCTCAGCGGACTCGGGAGAATCGGAGCCATGAATCACATTGGCGTCCATGATCAAACCGAAGTCGCCGCGGATTGTCCCCGGCGCGGCGTCGGCAGGATTGGTAGAACCCATCAGCTTGCGGCAAACCGCAACAGCGCCCGGGCCGCGAAGCACCATCTTCACCACGGGTCCCGAGGTGATGTAGTCGACGAGCCCGTCGTAGAACGGTTTGCCCTGATGCTCGACGTAGTTGGCGGCCGCTTGTTCGCGCGTCACGAGTCCGTACTCGAGGCGTTCGAACTTCAGTCCGACTTCCTCAAAACGCTGGACGATGCGGCCTACGAAGCCACGGGTCACTGCATCCGGCTTTATCATGATGTACGTACGCTGATCCACTCGTCATTCCTTTCGTAGGGAGACAACATCGGAGGGCACTCAGCCGCCCGAGGAACGCCAATCGTTCTCGACGCCGGTGACCTTCCATCCCACGCCCTCGCGCGACATCGTTACCACGTAGTGAAGCGGCGCGCCCTTCTCGGGGGTGACGGTGATTCTGACCGCAGCCGAGCTCGACGAAGCGTCAACCTCGTCGACAACGAAGTCCTTCACCGGCGGGATCTTGGCCATCTCGCGCGCGATATCCTTGTCGGGCACCGCCACCCAGTAGGTGTCGATGGGTTGCCCTTGCGCGTAGGCAGAGATCAAACCCGTGACAGTCGTCTTCTGCGTGGGCCAACCGAATCCGAACCAGTAGACGGCGCTGATGGCCGCGAGAAGCAGGACCGCGGCGACGACAGCGAAGACCACGCGCCGGGTTCGGGCGGGTCCGGAGCGACGTGAGACACGCTCCGCTCGGCGTGTGGCGAGGTCCCGCTCCTTCATCTCCTCCTCGGTGATGCTGAAGAACGAGTCCACGTCGTGATCATCGCCCATGCCCAGCGCCGCCGCCGCAATCGCGGCATCGTCGCCCGTTGCCTCAGTGGCAACCCCGTCGCTCGCGGGCAGATCGTTCGCCAGCGCATCCAGCTCATCAGCATCCCAGCCGCCCCCGGACATGCTCTGAGGGAGCGGGCTCATCTCGCCCGTCTCCCAGCCTTCAACAACCTCGTGCGCGGGAGTCGCGGCCAGGACGGCCCGATCGTAGGCCTGCTGCGCCGTCGTAGAGAGCCGCTGCCCATGAAGCTGCGTCGCCTTCTCAAACGCACGGATGGCCTCGTTGTACTCACCTAACGCGACGTAGGCCTGACCTAGGTTGGAGAGCGCTTTGCCCCGGCCCTGATAGTCGTCAAACCCCAGCGCCGCCTTGTACGCCTCAACCGCATCTTGAGGACGCCCCAGGCCCATGAAACACAGGCCGAGATTCACAAGTGCCTTTGCCGGTTCGGGATTGGACGGGTCGACGGCCGCGCGATGGTACGCGGCGGCGGCATCATCCACGCGTCCACGCTCGACCAACGCGCTCGCCATGCCCTGGCACGCGCGATAGGGCGTCGTGTAGTCAGGCTCGGCCAGAGCCGCCTCATACGCGCCGATAGCAAGCGCGTAATCCCCGATGGCTAGATACGCGGTGCCCAGATTCGCCTGTACAGCACCGCGCTTGTCGTAGGTCTCGTCTCTCAGGGCATGGCCGTAGACCGTCACGGCATCCTGGTGGCGCCTCAGACGCATCAGGGAGTTGCCCGCCATGTGGTACGCCGAGCCATTGCCCGCAGCGCCCCTACCCGCCGAGGCAAGAAACACCTTCGCCGCGGTCCGGAAATCACCGGCCTCGTAGGCTGACTGCGCTTCCTGGAACTTGGACTGGTCCACGGGGGCTGTCGCTTTGCGCTGTGCTAGTTCGTGCCGGAGATGGTGATGGACTCGATGGTGTCGCCGGCTCGCAACTTGTCCATCACATCCAGACCCTTGGTGACCTGACCGAATACCGTGTACTGCCCGTCGAGGAACGACGAGTCCGCCAGGGTGAAGTAGAACTGGGATCCGGCGGAATCTGCACTCTGGGAGCGGGCCATGCCGAGCGCCCCGCGTACATGCTTGTTGGGGTTCTCGAGCGGATCGAATTCGCCTTTGATGTTGTAACCGGGCCCGCCGGTGCCGAATGTGGAAGCAGGGTCGCCTGCCGCAGCAGCGACCTGTTTGGAGGTGGCCTCTTTGGTCTGAGGGTCGCCACCCTGCACGACGAAGTCGGGCTCGTAACGATGGAACTTAGTGTCGTTGTAGAAGCCCTTTTGCGCGAGTTCGATGAAGCTACCGATATGCAGCGGCGCCTCATCGCCGAAGAGCTGAACCACGATATCGCCCTGGCTCGTCTTGAGCGTCGCGGTCTCCTTGCCGTTAGGAACGTACTTGGGAATGTACAACGTCTCTCCTTCAGCGCCGAGTGTTTCCTCTTCGGACTGCACCGGCGCGGTCGCGGTGGTCTCGGCCGGTGCCTGTGTGTCGTTCCCCGTGCCCGAGCAACCTGCCACCAACGCAACAGCTCCGAGCAACACGGCGAACATGAACACGGACGCAGAACGTGAATTCAGCTTCACTGGCCAAATCCCTCCCTTTGACAGATGCGTGGGCTCTTCAGTAGATGATGGAACGCTCGAAGCATTCTACCAGCACCGACCGATACTTATAAGGAGTGAATCCGCGACTCGACTTAGGGGTAGACTGCTAGGTGAGGCACCCGCGGGGAGTGACTCCTCCCTGCGTCCTAGTTGTCGCGCGTCACAACGGCGTGGCGCGCCTCTCCTGCAGGAGGCGATGTACTTGGGAGCACCAAGCACTGACAAGATCCGCAACGTCGTCCTCGTCGGACACGGCGGTGCGGGAAAGACCTCGCTCGCTGAGGCGATGCTCTACCTGTCCGGCGCCACCAAGAGACTCGGCACCGTCGACGACGGCCACTCGAACCTGGACTACGACCCCGAAGAGGTCAAGCGCCAGTTCAGCATCAACCTATCGCTGTCCCCCGTCGTCCACGACGGGGTGAAGATCAACGTGATAGACACACCGGGCTATGCCGACTTCATCAGCGATGCGATCGCCGGTATGGAGGCGGCCGAGATGGCCCTCTTCGTGGTTGATGCGATCGCCGGGCCGCAGGTGCAAACCGACCGGCTATGGAAGATCGCGGGCGATATGGGTATAGCACGCGCCATCTTCATCAACCGTATGGACAAGGAACACGCCGACTTCGAGAGTTGCATGAAGAAGCTCGCGGCGGACTACGGCGACAGCGTCGTGCCGGTCCAGATTCCCATGGGATCGGAGTCCGACTTTCGGGGCGTGGTCGATATCATCAGGATGAAGGCCTATCGCCACGAAGATGACGGCGAGCACCAAGAAGAGATCCCTGCCGAGTTCAGGGCTGCTGTCGATGTCGCACGCGAGCAACTTGCCGACAAGACCGCAGAGGCTGACGACGACCTGATGCTGAAGTACCTCGAAGGAGAGCCTCTCTCGCAAGGCGACCTCGAGAAGCTCCTCGGCCTTGCAATCGCACAGAGCAAGGTGGTCCCCGTGTTCGTGGGGTCCGCTGCGAAACTCCAAGGGGTGGAAGACCTCATGGATGAGATCGTGACCTTCTTCCCTGAGCCCACGGCGCACGGCCCGCTGCACACTGCCGACGGTGCTGAAGTCCCCTTCAGCACGACAGGCGACTTCTCGGGACATGTGTTCAAGACCCTCTCGGATCCCTATGTTGGGCGCATCACGTTCGTGAAGGTGGTTTCGGGCACCTTGGCGCCCGGTAGCGAGGTTGTGAACTCGAGGTCCGGCAAGAAAGAGCGAGTGGCTCACGTATTCAAGATGACGGGCAAAGAGACCGAGAGCATCGAAGGTGCACCCGCCGGCGACATCGCTGTGTTGGCGAAGCTCTCGGACACCTTCACCAACGACACGCTCTCGGCCAAGGGCGGCGTCGCCTTCTCGCCACTTCCGCTGCCCGAGCCTCTGTACCCCGTGGCGATCGTCGCTAAGACCAAAGCCGACGAGGATAAGCTAGGGAGCGCCCTTAAGAGCATCGTCGATGAGGATCCGGCTCTCACCCTAGTCCGTGATGAGGAGACCCACCAGACGGTCCTCTTCGCTATTGGCGAGACAGCTGTGGACGTAGTGCTCTCGAGACTGCACGAGCGCTTCCATGTTGAAGCCGAACTCCAGGAACTGCGAATCCCCTATCGAGAGACCATTCGCAAGCCATCTCAGGCTCAAGGGCGGCATAAGAAGCAGACGGGTGGCTCGGGCCAGTTCGCTGACTGCTGGCTCAAGCTGGAGCCCAACCCCGGCGGCGGTTACCTGTTCGAAGACAAGATCGTTGGCGGAAAGATCTCGAAGCCCTACATCGTCGCCATCGACAAGGGCGTCCAGGACACCATGACCTCCGGCGCAATCGCCGGGTACCCGGTGCAAGACGTCAAGGTGTCGGTCTACGACGGTTCGATGCATGCCGTGGATAGCAACGAGATGGCCTTCAAGACCGCTGCACGCATCGGGTTCAGAGCCGCGGCCGAGAAAGCCGACCCGGTGATCCTCGAGCCGATAGCTACTCTCACCATCGAGGTGCCCGACGCCTTCGCTGGCGCCGTGATGGGTGACATCAGCTCGATCCGAGGACGCGTCTTGGGCATGGACGCGCCATCTGCTGGCGTTCAGGTGATCAAGGCCCAGGCTCCGTACGCAGAGGTAGTGCACTACTCGCCGCACCTGCGTTCCATCACCAGCGGTACCGGTAGCTACTCAGTGTCGATCGACTCGTACGAACAGGTTCCCGGAGACATCCAGAAGAAGCTCGTCGATACCCACCAGAAGGAGCGCGCCGAGGGGCACTAGAGAATCGCGCGGATCCAGCATGCACACGAGGCCGGTCCCGTCGGGGCCGGCCTCGTCATGTGAGTTGGTGGTGCCCCCTGCAGGACTCGAACCTGCGGCCTTCTGCTCCGGAGGCAGACGCTCTATCCGCTGAGCTAAGGAGGCGTGCGACAGCGCACTCTATCATACCCGCTCCGCGGCACCAACACGGGTTCGCGTGCGCTATGCTATCGGCGCCCGGCATCGGTCAACAGGAGGTCGGCTCGTGGCCGATGGAAGCAGAACACTCGTCATCGCCAACCCCCAGGCGCGCCATGGAGAGAGCGCGAAGCTCGTGCCCGTCATCGGGCAGCTGCTCAGCAACCTGCCACACGAGATGGTGATCACTCAGAGCGCCGGACACGCGGCGCTGCTTGCTGGGGCGGCTGAGGACTATGACCTCGTGGTCGCTGCGGGAGGGGACGGAACGGTCCATGAGGTCCTCAATGGCCTGATGAGCATCGAGTCCGCGAAGCGCCCCGCCCTTGGACTTCTGCCCACCGGCTCGGGCAACGACACCCGTCGGACGCTCGGCGTACCTGAAGGGCTTGCACAGGCGGCGTTAACGCTTGCGACCGGCGAGCTCAGGCGTTTCGATGTTGGCATCTGCAACGGTGTCTATTTCAACAACAGCTTCGCCGCCGGACTCGACGCCAAAGTGACGGCCAAGGCCGTCGAATACAAGGTCACCAAACACCGCGACGGGCTCTGGCTCTACCTTACCGCACTCCTTCACGTGCTCTTCCATGAACTCGACAGCTTCTCTTTGGGTGTTGCGCTCGACGGTCGGCCGACGCAGGTGTACGACACGCTCATCGTTGCAGTGACCATCGGTCCCACCTATGGCGGTGGCTTCCGTATCACGCCTGAGGCCGACCCGCACGACGGGCTGTTCGATGTCTGCATGATAGACCCCCTGTCCCTGCCGGAGGCGCTCGTGCGGCTGCCTTTCGTAGTCACCGGCAAACACACGAACATGAGGCCCGTGCACATGTCCCGCCACCATTCATTGATCATTGAGTGCGACACCGCCCTGCCGGCCCAGATGGACGGCGAGGTGCTGCTGGAGAGTCGCTATGAGATCTC
>JBBREQ010000048.1:0-17319 GCA_038202795.1 Coriobacteriia bacterium
GCATGCGTTGGCGAGCGAGCGATACCCCGGCGACGAGACGCCGACCAGGGCGACCACCAGGCGCTCCGGAGCGCGGCTCACGACTCGGCCCGTGCGAGAGACCAAGGCTCGGCCGAGAATGGCGAAACGCCGGGCCCGTGCAGTGCGACGCCGGACACCGTCGCAGCACGCAGAGCATCGGCTGCGATAGCCGGAGCGAGCTCGTAGCCGTCGACGGGCTCCACGAGCACTGCGACCGCACCCAAGCGGGCGAAGGCGAGGACAGTGGCGGTCAGCCCTGCGGCCGTGTGACGGCACAAGGGAACGAATCCTGTGATGGCGATCGGCTCGGCTGCTGTGCGTGCTGCCGCGGAGAAGGCGCCAGCACCCGCCATCGCGGCGTCGTAGAGGCCCGGACGAGCCGCGAGCTTGTCATGGGTTGCGGCATCTCCAGCCAGCAGAACCAACTCGATGTGCCGAACACCCGCCTGACATGCGCCCGCGGCGTTGCCCCCCACGGCGAGAGCTCCCCCATCTGTGCGAAGACGGATTCTCTCGCAACCCGCGAGCGCAGCTGCCGCGATGAGCTGCGGGAGCTCAGGATGCGAAAAGGGCTCCGGACCCACGAAGGATATATTGGGCCCCGGCCCGGCAGTCCAACCCGAAGCAGCGGCACTGATGTCGGCGCCCACCTGGGCGGAAGTGCGCACTGACGCCGCGTCCGGCGCGCCACACGCATGGCATGTCGCGGCGCTGCCACTTCCCAGCGCAATATGGGCGAAGGCGATCACGGAGCAGTCGCTATCCTGGCGAACACCAAAGCAACGGAGTACCAGCGATTCGTTGAAGATGCCACAGCGACCCGCTCCCTCGTTTCGGCTGTTGCCCGGTCGATGCCCGCAGCACCTATGGTAGCTGACGGCACCAAAGTGCGTCCTCCGGGGAGCAGAGAGACCGCAGGGATGGCATCGCGAGAGCGTGGTACGGAGCACGGTAACCTGATTGAATCATGCCGATGACACGTACAACGCGAAAAGCTACTCGAACTATCAGTACGTGACGGCGAAGTAGCCGATTGGCTCTACTTGACCCTCACGTAGTCATAACCGCTGTACCTAGATGCGGCGTGCTTCGAGTCAGCGGGCGCGTAGGCCCGCAGTCTCCACTTGCCGGCATGGGGCAGCTTCACGCTTGCCTTGTACTTGGAATAGGTGGAGTAGTTGGACGCCTTCGCGTACACGCTGTGGTGATACTTGTAGACGCCGGCGCTGTTCTTCTTGTAGCACCTGATCACGACCGGCTTGGTGCCACTCGTGTGACGCGGTTTCAGATAACCGTAGACCGTGTAGTACTTGGACCTGGACATCGTCGTTCGCGCTTTGGGTGTGGAGACAGAAGGGCGAGGCAGAGCGTAGCGGACGGCGCTGAACGACGCCCCGTACTCAGCTTCGCCGGCGAAGCTCGCTCGGTAGTAGGTCTTGTTTCGCGGTGTTGCCCACAGCGTGAAGGTACCGTCCGGGTCCGTGTAGGCCGTGGACGAGGCTGTAGTCCACGGCTCGGACCCGCTCGATGACGTCTGAAGCACAACCGGTTTGGCACTGAGGGGCACGCCGCCCGACTCAAGCCTGCCTGTGAGGGTGTAGGCAGCCCCGTAGCCGTCGAGCGTCTTTGACACCGAGGTCGCGCTCAGGACGGTGGGGTCGATGACGGGAGCCACCGTAATGTTCACGGCCGCCGGCGCCGAGTACAGACCTCCGGGATCCTTGGCGCGGTAGGTGAAGCTGTCAGGACCGTGGTAGTTCGCTGAAGGCATGTAGCTGTACGAACCATCCGCGTTCAAGACGAGGGTGCCGTGTATCGGACCGCTGAACACGACAGCGGTGAGATCGTCGCCATCTGCGTCGCTGTCATTCGCGAGGACTCCCGGTGCGCTGACAGTGAGCATCGAGTCCTCGGCCACTGTGGCAGCGTCAGCCACAGCAACAGGCGCGGAGGGGTTCCGGACGGAGTACGCCAGACTGTAGCCCCCTGCACCACCATAGGCATCGAGCGCCACGAAATAGGTGCCACTCTGGGGAGCTGAATACTGAACCCGATCGGGATAGGTGCTATTGACCGAAGAGTCCACCGCATCAGTCTCGTACACCGAGGTCGTGTTCGGCGCATACAGATATAGATCGAAGTCAGTGTCCGCGGCCCCTACTAGATCCAGTGAGATTGTCTGTCCCCGTGCGGCATAGACCGAGTACACGTCCACCCGATCTGTGGCAGAACTCAGCGTTCCGGTCTGTGGGCTGACAGTAATCGGGTTGCCCGGTACGTCTCGATCCGGGTCAACTGCGCCGACGGTGTAGTTCGCGGTGTAGATGCCGCTTCCTGAGTAGCGGGCGATGTCCAGGTAGTAGGTACCGGTCATCTGAGCCTGGTAGGCGAAGTCATCCGGGTAGCTGATCGACATTGCCGAGGCGATCGGGCTGTCAATCCACACCGAGGTAGCGCCCGGCCCGTAGAGTCTGGCGTCAAAATCGGAACCAGGCTGGCCATCAAGAGCCAAAGACAGGGGCTGGCCTTCGATGAGCTCAATGGCGTAGACGTCATGCTCATCCTCACCCGACTGAAGGGTCCCTGTGATGGGACTGGCGGGAACGCCAACCCCGGGAATGTCATCGTCAGGACCCGAGCCCGACTGCTGGATACCCCACGTGAGCGAGTACGAGCCAGAACCAGCCGAGTAGGAGGCATCAGCGAACAGATCGATGTAATAGGAGCCCGCCGTGGGTGCAACGTACTGGATGGTCTCGGGATAGCTAGAGCTGGAGGAGGAATCGATAAACGGGTCGGACTCGATATGCGTGGCGTCTGATCCGAACAGGAAGAGGTCGAAATCCGTCCCCGCCTCACCCGTGAGCCCGCAGGTCAGTCTCTCGCCCGCGTCGAGGTATACCCGGTAGACATCGTCGGTGTCGGTGTCCTGATCCAACGACCCCAGAACCGGGCTGGTAGGAAGTTCCACGCCTGGGATGTTGTAGTCGTTTTCGACGATGGGAGGCTGTGGTGCCACACCCCCCACGGCGGCAGCCGCGTCGATGCGACCGTAGCCGAAGTAGTCGTCCTTGCCGGCGCCACCCAAGTCCTTCACAGAGCCGAGCAGCTGGCTCTCGACCTGAGCGCGAGTCCACTCTGGATGCCATGCGCGAATGAGGGCCACGACTCCTGCTGCATGCGGCGTCGCCATCGACGTTCCACTCATGGTGGCGTAGCCGCCAGATAGAAATGTCGAATAGATGCTTGATCCCGGTGCGACCACGTCGACTTGCGGCCCATAATTCGAGAAATCGGAACGCTCATCGAGCGAGGTTGTCGAACCCACACCGATGACGTTGGCGTTGCGAGCGGGGTAGTAGACGCCATACATGCTGTCATTGCCCGTGGCGGCTACAACCACGCAGTCCTTCGAAACCGCATACTGCACTGCCGCGTCGATGGCGCTGCTGTAGTCCGGCAAGCCGAGCGAGAGGCTGATGACATCAGCCGTGTGATCGGCGGCCCATCTTATCCCGTCTGCCACCTGGTCGCTGGTGCCTTCGCCGGCAGCATTCAGCACCTTCACCGGCAGAATCGACGCTTGGTTCGCGACCCCCGCTACTCCGAGCGAGTTGTTCATCGTTGCGGCCACGATGCCGGCAACGTGTGTGCCGTGGCCCTGGTCGTCAGATGCATCCGCGTCGCTGTTGACAAAGTCGTAGTCCTCAGAGGTGACCACCCGACCGGTCAGATCCGCGTGGCCGTAGTTCACGCCCGTATCAACGACGGCGACCTTCACGCCCGACCCGCGCGTGATGTCCCACGCGGCGGTGGCGCCTATCTTGGCCATTCCCCACTGCGACGAAAACCCCGGGTCGTTGGGAATCACCGTGGCGCGTACGATGCCGTTGGGCTCGACGTAGTCGACACCCGGCTGCGTACTCAGCTCCTCGACAAAACTGCCGACATCGATACCACGCGGTACCTCCACAACACAGAAGCTGCCGCTCTTGGCGCGCTTGGTGACCTTCGCGCCCATGTCGATGCTCGCGCGGACGGCCTTCGCGCTGCCGCCGGGTGCGAACCCCACAATCACGCTCGTGGTGGTTGGTGCCGAACCGTGGATGCCGCTGCGCGAGGTTGACTTCGAGCCCGTCTTCTCCGCAGCTCGGTCGTCGCGGAAGCGTCTCATCTGCTCGCCGGGGGCCAGCTTGCGCTCGGTCGTCTGATTTGGACGCGTCCCAGCGGCCTGGGCAACTTTCCCCTGCACCGGGCGCTCCACGGCAGATGCATCGGGTGCCACGCCGAGAACCAGCATGCACACGAGGACCAGTCTGACTACGATTCGCATTCATCCTCCAGGACTACTCGGGTCCGCTGTCGGACCCGATGAACTTCAAGCGAATTATACGCCGCATGGTATGCACTCTCTGTGACCACCGACCACTAGCACGCGGCGCACAGCCCGTCTCGACTCCTATTTGACCCGCACATAGTCGTAGCTCCCGAAGCTCTTGGCATTCTTGGAATCGGCCGCGTGATAGCTCCGCAGGCGCCAGAGACCCTTCGAGGCGAGCTTCACGGCGGCCCTGTACCGTGTCTTGCTGGAGCTGTAATACGAGTAGGTGGCGGTGAACGACTTCACGTAGCGGTATGTGCCGTCGGAACCCTTCTTGTAGGCGCGGATTCTGATCTTGTTCGCATCGCTGGTTACGTGCCTGGGCTGGGTGTAGCCCTTCATGTAATACGTCTTGGAACGGGTCAGCTTCGAGAAATTGGTCGCACGAGTGAGGCGCGCCTTTGGGAGCACTGCGCGCGCCGGGCTCGCCATCTCGGGGAGAGAGTCGGCGCCCGCGAAGTAGGCACGATAGGTGGTCTTGGTCTTTGGACCCAGCGTCTTGGAGAACTTGCCGTTCGAGTCGGTCGTGACCGTGACGACCGGCTGCCAGCCGCCCGAGTAGCGCTGTATCTGCACGGCCTTGTCGGCGATTCCCCTGCCCCCGGCGTCGCGTAGGTGGCCGTAGACCTCGGCGGAGCCGAATGACGTGGTTGCCGGCGCCACAAGCGACAGCTGAGGCGCGGTCCTGTCGCTGACGAACGTGGTGCTGTACGAGACCACGGCTGGCGCTCCGCCTGCCCTGGTGGTGATTCCGCCGGAGAGCGTCACCTCGAACACGTCGCCCACCTGGTAGCCGCCCACGGTGGCCGGGTCTGGCCGGAAGATGAAGCAGTTACTGATGCCGTAGCCGCTGGTCTCGAAGGCGAAATACTCGCCGTTCTTGTTGGTGTCGTTGCTCGTGAACGTCCACGTCTTGTTGTCGCGCGTTCTGCGAAGCACGACGGTGTGACCCGCGGTGCCTTGAGTCCACGAGTAGATTTGGGGGTTCAGCGTCACTGACCACGGCACAGATGAGCCGAACATCTCGGCAGGAAACGCGCCCGCGCTCGGCCACTTGATCGTGTCGTATGCGAACGCTGTCTGCCGGCTGTCGTCGAATACGTAGGTGTCGGATCGCGAGCTGGCGTACCCCATCCCGGTCTTGGCCATGCCGGGGTTCAGCAACCATCGCCGATGACCGACGCGATCGATGTTGCCCGTATCGTCATCATCCAGGCACCCCCGATTGAAGCTCCACAGGCTGCTGTAGCCGTATCCGATGTTGCTCGAACTCGTTGCGCCCACAGCGGTGGCATAGAAGGCATCGTCCATGCCTGTGGGTTTGGGCTGCGAGTGCGCGAACTGCCCCACAGCAAGGAGCACCGCCCCGTGCTGAGCGCGGCTTGTGTACGTGGAGTCCAGCACGACGTCATCGGGCAGACCGGCCAGAAAGCGCGCGTAGTTGATGCTGTTCAGACCGTCCTCGAGAAAGCCCTGCTGGAGTGAGCCCGCGGAGAACGGTGATTCCAGGCTCGGGGAGACTGCGTGCGGGGTACCGACGTACCGCGGCTTGAGCTCCTGCCATCGCGCACGAATCTCGGTCTCGGTTCGACCCTCGACGGCAGACGCGACGCCCGCAGGCAGCAGCACGGCGATGACGAGCGCGCCGCCCAGCACGACTCGGCGCAGACTGTGGCCATCACGGTTCGTCAGCATTCGGACTCCATCATGGGTATCGTCATCCGGTCGGCCTTCTCGGCCGGGCGTGCATTGCGGCACCGCGACTGCGCACGCGAGGTTCCGGTGAGCCGCTACCGGATTCATCGGCACGCAACGGCCGAGACAACAGTGCGGCTCCTATCCGCGACGCACCGTAGTGTACGCGCTGAACCGGCAACCCAATGGCAACGCAAAGCGGCCCTCCCCGTTTCCGAGAAGAGCCGCCGTGATTTCGTTGGTGTCCGAGGAGGGATTTGAACCCTCACGCCCTTGCGGGCACTAGGCCCTCAACCTAGCGCGTCTGCCGTTCCGCCACTCGGACATTTCAGCGCCACCCCGTAGGACAGCGAGCGAAAGTTTAGCAAGTATAGCCGGGGTGCGCCACCCCTTCACTCCCTAGGACTTCGTGCCCACCACAGCCGCGAGCGCAGCCTCGTCGATGACCTTCTGATCGAGCTTGGAGATGTCGATTGGGAACGGCTTCGCGAAGTGGCACGCAGCGCGATGACCGGGACCGACCTCCTTGAGCTCCGGCTCCTTCTCGGCACAGATCGGCAGCTGGGCAATGGGGCATCGGGTGTGGAAACGGCACCCGGTGGGCGGATCGATCGGACTGGGCGGATCGCCAAAGAGCAGGATGCGCTGACGAGTGTGCTGAACCTCGGGATCGGGCACCGGGACCGCCGAGAGGAGTGACTGCGTGTAGGGGTGATGCGGCTTGTCGTAGAGCCCCCGCCAGTCGCTGACCTCTACGATCTTGCCCAGATACATCACGGCGACGTTGTCAGAGATGTGCTGGACCACCGAAAGGTCGTGGGCGATGAACAGGTATGCCAGCCCCAGCTCGTTTTGGAGCCGGTCGAGCAGATTGAGCACCTGTGCCTGGATCGAGACGTCGAGTGCTGAGACGGGCTCGTCGCAGACGATGAGCTTGGGGTCGAGTGCCAACGCCCGTGCGATGCCGATGCGCTGCCGCTGGCCGCCCGAGAACTCATGGGGGTACCTATTGATGTGTTCGGGATTGAGCCCCACCACGTCGAGCAGCTCGGCGCTCCTCTTGCGACGCTCGGACGGCGTACCTATACCGTGAATCAGGAGCGGCTCCCCGATGACCTCTCCCACCGTGAATCGGGGGTTGAGGCTTGCATACGGGTCCTGGAAGATAATCTGCACTTCACGGCGAAACGCCGTGAGATCGCGGCCGGAGAGCGACAGAACGTCCCGACCCTCGAACTCAACCTGTCCTGACGTCGGCTCGAGCAGGCGCATGATACAGCGCCCGGTCGTGGACTTTCCGCACCCCGACTCGCCCACCAGACCCAGTGTTTTGCCGGCCTCGAGATCGAACGAAACGCCATCGACCGCCTTGACGGTCTTCTTTGAGCGTGAGAACGCGCCGGTCTGGACGCTGAAGTGCTTCGTCAGGTTCGCGACGTTGAGCAGCTTGTCGGTCATGTTAGACATTCACCCCCGCGCACGCCAACTCGACCCTGTTGAACCCTTCCTGAGCTGCAAAATGGCACGCTGCTGTATGTCCTGGTTCGATTTCGAGCACCGGCGGTTCGTCGGTGAAACAGATCGCCTGCGCGTACGGGCAACGCGGGCTGAACGAACAACCGGGCGGAACATCGACTAGCGAGGGCGGTTGCCCCTTGATCGGGCACAACTCCGTCTTCTGATCGGTGATGTCATGTCGAGGTATCGAGTCCATCAGGCCCCAGGTGTACGGGTGGAGCGGATGCTTGAATATTTGATCACAACTCCCAAACTCGACCGCACGTCCGGCGTACATGACGAGTACCTTGTCGGCCATGTCCGCCACGACGCCCAGGTCGTGGGTGATCATGATAATCGCGGAGTTCGTACGCTTCTGGATCTCCTGCATCAGTTCGAGGATCTGTGCTTGAATCGTGACGTCAAGGGCCGTGGTGGGCTCGTCGGCGATGAGGATGTCAGGGTCGCACGCAAGGGCCATCGCAATCATGACCCGCTGCCGCATTCCGCCCGAGAACTGGTGCGGGTAGTCCTTCACCCTGCTCTCCGGATGCGGGATACCCACGAGTCGCAGCAGCTCAGTGGCACGTGCCCACGCCTGCTTCTTGGACATCCCTTTGTGGACCCTGAGAGGCTCCGCGAGTTGCCGCCCGATCCGGTAAACCGGGTTGAGTGACGTCATCGGGTCTTGGAAGATCATCGCTATGTCGTTGCCGCGAATTTTGCGGATCTCGTCATCGGACATCGAGATGAGCGACACACCCTTGAATCGGACATCGCCCTCCTCGATGCGACCGGGAGGCATGGGCACCAAGCGCATCATGGTCAGCGCGTGCACCGACTTTCCGGAGCCCGACTCCCCCACCACTCCGAGTGTCTCGCCTGCCTCGAGGGAGTAGGACACGCCGTCGACGGCCTTGACCACACCGTCGCGCGTGTGGAAATGCATTCTGAGGTTGTCGACTTCAAGAAGTTTGTCGGCCATGCCTAGTCCTTCATCTTGACGTCGAGAGCGTCGCGAATGCCATCACCGAGCAGGGTGAACGCGAGTACTGTCGAGAGGATCGCGAGCCCTGGCCAGAGTACAAGTCCCGGGTTGGTGACGAGGTACCCCCGACTGGACTCGATCATCAGGCCCCACGAGATGACGGGCGGTTGAACGCCCAGTCCGAGAAACGAGAGGGCCGCCTCCGTGAGGATCGCACCACCGATGGACATCGTGGCGTAGACGACGATCGGAGCAATCGCGTTGGGCGCGATGTGGCGAAACATCAACCGGGAGTCACTCGCCCCGAGCGCTCTACCAGCGTCGACGTAGTCGTTCTCCTTCACCGTGAGCACCGAGCTGCGGTACAACCGGGCAAACGTCGGCCACCCCAGCAGTCCGATCGCCATGATGACCGGAACGATACCGCGCACCTCGGGCGGTAAGACGGCAAGTATCAGAATCGAGAAGAGGATATAAGGAAAGGCCAGAAAGACGTCGGTCACCCGCATGACAAGCGTGTCTGTCCACCCGCCGTAGAAACCCGAGATAGCGCCTAGGAACACCCCGATCAATACCGCGATCGCGGTGGCGACGATTCCCACCGTCAGCGACACACGGGCGCCGTAGACGACTCGGCCGAAGATGTCACGACCCAAGTCATCGGTTCCCATGGGGTGCTGGATGGACGGCGCCAGCAGACGCTGAGCACTGGCTGTCTGGGAATCGATGGCTGCAGGGTCCCCGAACAGAGGGGGGACCCAGATACCCGCCGTTAGGGCGGCGATCGCGACTACCGTGATCCAGATGAGCCCGGTGAGCGCGAGCTTGTTGCGGCGAAGGCGGTACCACGCGTCACCCCACAACGTGCGCGTCTCATGCTCGACGTGCTCCTCAACCAGCGGGGGCTCACCCATGGGCTGCGCCGCGCCCGCGTGCACACCCTCAGACAAGATCCGCTCTTCGCGCGAGTGTTCTTTGCTCATGAAGGCCTACTCATTCGATTCACCGTATCGGATTCTCGGATCGAGGAACGCATAAGAGACGTCCACGATCAGGTTGATGATCATCACTGCGAAGAGCATGACGGTGACCCCACCGAACACGATGGGAAAGTCGCGCTGGGTAATCGCGCGGTAGATGGTGAAGCCCACACCCGGCCAGTTGAAGACCGTCTCGGTGAGCACCGCCCCGGCGAACATCGCCCCAAGATCGAGGCCGATGAAGGTGACTACCGGAATCATCGCGTTCTTCATGGAGTGCTGCCACAGAACGCGACGGCCGGAAAGCCCTTTCGCATAGGCCGTTCGGATGTAGTCCTGACCGTTAACCTCGAGAAGCTGGCTTCGCATGATGCGAGCGGCATACGCGGTGGACACAGAGGCCAACGTGATGGCGGGAAGAATGTAGTACTCCCAGGTGGGCAACGGTCCCGACGCGCCAGAGATAGGCAGATAGAAGGCACCGCCTGAAGCATTCTTCAACCAGATCCCAAAGGCGTACTGGAGCATCAAGCCCAGCCAGAACACCGGGAGGGATACCAAGATGGACGTCGAAAGGGTCACGAAGACGTCCCAGAAGGAATACTGTTTCAGCGCCGAGACGATTCCGGCACTGATCCCCACGAGTATTTCGATGATGATGGCCACGAGGGCCAGCCTGATCGTGTAAGGGTAGGTCTCCTGGAGGATGGCAGAGACCGGCCGGCCCGTGTAGATGGAGGTCCCCAGGTCCGGACCCGTCCAGTCGAGTTCACCCTCGACCATCTTCACCGGGCTCAACGCGCGGAGGTAGTCGATGTACTGCACGTACCAGGGCTGATCCAGCCCATATTGTTCGATGAGCTGCTGCCTGATCTCAGGAGGCGGCGTGCGCTCACCGAACCGCATCTGGATGGGGTCTGCGCCGGGCATGAAGTTCGCAATCAGAAACAGTGCGAGTGTCACCCCGAAGAAGACGGGGATGAACTGCAAGATCCGCTTGGCGATGTACTGAAGCATGTCGGCGCTTTCTGTGCGGTGCGCTCACCAGAGGTGGCAGGACACCTGTGTGCGATGTCCTGCCACCCCCCAGAGCAATCTACATTCCGCTCTACTGAGCCGCGCCGCCGGTAATCCAGACCTTCTGGAAATCACCGAAGTACAGCGGGCTGAAGAAGAAGTCATTCAAGCGGTCAGAGCCAACGTGATGATGCTTGTAGAACATCATAGGGATCACGGGATTGTCCGCGCCGATTGTGGCATCGATTTCAGCGAACTTCTCCGCACGAGCAGCCGGATCAGTGATCTTCTCGGCGTCATTGATTGCCGTGTCTACCGCGGGGTTCTTGTAGAGGGCCTTGTTGTCCCCCGACTTGGAGTTGAACAGCGCGTAGAGGAAGTTGTAGGCGATCGGGTAGTCCGCCACCCAGCCGAGGCGGGCGATCTCGTGCTTGCCCTCGTCGAGCTGCTTGAGGTAGACGGGGAAGTCGGCCGATTGGAACTCGGACTTGATGCCGATCGCATCCAGGTCCGACTTGACGAGTTCCATGATCTTCTCGTGGCCGCCACCGCTGTTGAACGACAGCTTGAAGGTGGGGAGGCCCTTACCCTCGGGATAACCGGCATCGACGAGCGCCTGCTTTGCAGCTTCCATGTCGTACTTGGAGTCAGCCCATGCGCCCTTCTTGTACCCAGCCATCGCCGGCGGCAGGATGCTGTCGGCAGGCTCACGGGTGCCCTCGAACACGACATCGCAGATCGCCTGGCGGTTGATCGCCAGCGTGAGCGCCTTGCGAAGATCCTTGTTCTTCAGGTACTTGTTCTCGTTGTTGAGAATCAGGTAGTACGTGGAAGTCTCAGCACCAAGGAGCGCCTGCTCGCCCGGATTGACGGTGAAGCCGTCAGCCGAGACGCCGAACTTGGCCGAGGCGTCCGCGATCTTGCCCTCACCGATCTGGGTGAAGTCGAGGTTGCCCGCCTGGAACTCGGTGTACGCGGTCTCCGGGTCCTTGAAGATCCGGAAGTCGACGCCATCGATGTAGGGCAGGTCGCCGAGGGCGTACGTCTCGTTGGCGACCGTCTTGATGCTCTGGTTGTGCGTCCAGGGCTCGGCCATCTTGAACGGGCCGTTGCCGATGGGCATATCGCCGAAGGCCACAGTGGTCTCGCCGCTACCCGTGGGCACGCCGTTCTCGACATACTGCTGCGGTACCGGACCCAGCGAAGGGTGGGCCGCAACGTACTCGAAGTCAGCAAACGGCTGCGACAGGGTTACCTCAAGCGTGGTGTCATCTACGGCCTTGAGACCAGAAAGCTCCTCGGCCTTGCCTGCGGAAACCTCGTCATAGCCTTTGATGAAGCCCAGGTGGTATCCGATGATGGAAGGATCCGCCTTACCCGTTGACGTGTTGATCGTGTTCGGATTGGCGATGCGGTTCCACGCGTAGACGAAGTCCTTCGCGGTAACCGGGGTACCATCCGAGAATGTGCCCTTCGGATTGAGCTTGAAGGTCCACACGGTCGCATCCGCATTGGGCTCCCAGCTCAGAGCTGCGGCAGGCACGAGCTTGGTGGGATCGGCAGCATCGAAGTTCGTGAGCGAATCGAACAGGGTCTGCTCGACTTGCATGCCCTCGGTCTCCTGCGTGTTGTACGGGTCGATGTAGGCAGGCTCGCCGATGTAAAACGACATCGTACCGCCCTTTGTGGGCTCTGACGTAGCAGCGCCCCCACCCTCCGGTGCCGCTTTGGGCGCGCAGCCGCTTGCGGCTACCGCTGCAACGAGACCGACGGCAAGCGCCAGTGCGAGAGCCTTGCGTGTCATCCTCTGCAAATCCCTGCCTCCTTCGTATCCGGAACACCTTCTCACCGGCGACGCGTCTGCTTCAGACACTGCCGGGCCCCACCGCGTGAGTGCGCCCTCGGGTCCAGGTGAACCCCAGTGGAACATCCTTCACGAGTCTCCCTGAAAATGCATCAAGGGACAAGCGTACTGCATAAAGCCGCTCGCCCTGCATCCGAAGGAATCCGTGAAGCTCACGCTACTTCAACAGTATGTTCCCGAAACAGCCCAACAATCAAAGAAAAACACCTGCCGCGCGATGCGACAGGTGTTCGAAGCCCGAATCCGGAGAGAACTAGAGGACGCCTTTGGGGTAGATGATCATGAGGATAAGCAGGGAAATCATGAACGCCGAAGCGAATCCGATCGTGATGCGATCGAGGTTCTTCTCGATGACACCCGATCCAGCCGCGTTCGAGCTCATCACGCCGCCCATCATCTCCGACAGGCCCGTGCCTTTGCCTGAGTGGAGCAGAACAAACACGATCAGGCCAATCGCGGAGACGGCCCAGACGATCATCACCAGAATGAGGAACACGTTCACGAGGGTAGCCCCTTCAACGTCGACAGTATCCAGCGCGCTGGGTGGCGCGAAAAGTCAGTATAGCAGCAGTGAGCGACCCGTCCACTCCTGCGGCACATCGATTCCGATAAGCTCCAGCAACGTGGGTGCCACATCAGCCAGTTTGCCCCCCGCGTCGAGCGAGACAACCCCGTCTGCCACCGCCAGCAGCGGGACCGGGGAGAGCGTGTGCGCGGTAAACGGCGTTGAGCCGTCCTTGTCCACCATCGCTTCGGCGTTACCGTGATCGGCTGTGATGAGCACAGTTCCGCCCTTGCCGCGAATCGCCTCGACGACAGCGCCCACCCCCGCGTCGACCGCCTCCACCGCTTCGACGGCCGCATCGAACACGCCGGTGTGACCCACCATGTCGCAGTTCGCATAGTTCACGATGTAGATGTCGGCCGCATCTGAGCCAATGGCTTCGACGAGCTGGCGCGTGACCTCAGGCGCGCTCATCTGCGGTTGCAGGTCGTAGGTCGCGATGCGGGGGCTGGGGACAAGCACGCGCGTCTCGCCCACCTTGGGCGGCTCCGCCCCCCCGTTGAAGAAGAACGTCACGTGCGCGTACTTCTCGGTTTCGGCGATGTGGAGCTGCCGCAGGCCATTCTCGGCCAGTACATCGGCAAGCACGTGCTCCGGGAACGCTTTGGCGAATGCGACGGGCGCGGGGATGGTGGGGTCGTACTCTGTGAGGCATACGAAGTGCACCTTTGGCTGCACCGGCCGCTCAAACCCCTCGAAGGTGGGGTCCGTGAACGCGCGTGTGATCTCGCGTGCGCGGTCGGGCCGGAAGTTGAAGAAGATCACCGCGTCCCCTGGCTCAACGCGGGCGGGCGTCACGACCGAAGGCACCACGAACTCGTCATTGACGCCGCCAGCATACGACGACTCGATGGCAGCTTCTGCGCTCGGGGCGGGTACGCCGGAGCCCAACACGATCGCCTGCCAGGCCTTCTCGACGCGGTCCCACCGGTTGTCGCGGTCCATCGCGTAGTACCGGCCCATCACCGTGGCGATGGTGCCTGTCCCGATCCGCGCGAGCTGCTCTTCAAGCGCCCGCACATATCCAAGGCCGCTTTGCGGTGGGGTGTCTCGGCCATCCAAGAACGCGTGCACCCACACAGTCGACGCGCCTCGGCCGGCGGCCATTTCGACCAGCGCGTACAGGTGATTCTGGTGGCTGTGCACGCCACCGTCCGAGACGAGCCCCATGAAGTGGACCGCTCGCCCGTCGGCTACCGCGCCGTCGATCGCAGACGCCAGCACGACGTTGTCCGGCAGCGACCCATCCTGAATCGCGAGGTCGATGCGCGTGAGTTCCTGGTAGACCACGCGACCGGCGCCCATGTTGAGATGGCCTACCTCGGAGTTGCCCATCTGATGCGGCGGCAGACCGACCGCAAGCCCCGACGCGTCGAGCGTCGTCTGGGGCCATGCCGAGAAGAGCGCGTCGAGGTTGGGCGTATGGGCTGCCGCAATCGCGTTTCCGTCGCGGTCGGCGCGCACGCCGTAGCCGTCCATGATCACCAGCGCTGCAGGCAGGTTGCGCACTGTCCGCTACTCCGCGTAGCCGGCGGCCGTCTTGACCATGTCGACGAACGACTCTGCGTTCAGCGCAGCTCCGCCGATGAGTGCCCCGTCGATGTCGGGCTCGGGCATGAACAGTCCCAGATTCTCGGGCTTCGCCGAACCGCCGTAGAGGATGCGGACGCGAATCGCGGCGGGCTGGCCGAACAGCGCACCCAGCGTGGCCCGGATCGAGCGGCAGACGTCGTTGGCAGCCTCGGGAGTGGGCACCAGGCCCGTTCCGATAGCCCAGATGGGCTCGTAGGCGACGACGACCTCGGCAGCCTGCTCGGCGGTGAGCCCCGCCAGACCACCTCGTACCTGCTCGCGCACGAAACTCTCCGTGTCACCTGCGTCACGCGTCTCCAGAGACTCGCCGCAACACATGATGGGGGTGATACCCGCAGCGACCAGCGCATGGACCTTCTTGTTGACCGTCTCGTCAGTCTCGCCAAAGTACTCGCGCCGCTCGGAGTGGCCCACGATGCAGTAGTCACACCCCACATCGACGAGCATGAGCGGCGAGACCTCGCCGGTATAGGCTCCCTCGGACTCCCAGTACACGTTCTGCGCGGCGAGCAACACGGGTGCGTGATCAAACTCGATAGCCGTCGCCACGCCCCTCAACGACACGAACGGTGGACAGACCACCACGTCGACCGCATCGGCCGGACCGCGATCGTCCAGGATGAGATTGTCGATCTGCTGGGCCAGCGCTACGGCCTCGCCCGGCGTCTTGTACATCTTCCAGTTGCCCGCGATCATCGGCTTGCGCCCCATGTCGCCCTCCTCCTTGGTCGTGGCGCCTCCGCGCCGAGAAGACCTACGTGTCCAGCAGCGCTTCCACACCCGGAAGCGCCGCGCCCTCGAGCAGCTTCATCGACGCTCCGCCGCCCGTCGAAACGAACGTCACGCGGTCTTCGAGCCCGAACTTCTTGAGCGCGGCGACCGAGTCGCCGCCACCGATTATCGAGTCCGCTCTGCTGTTGCGGCCCACTGCCGCGGCGACCTCTTTGGTACCCGCCTGAAACGGCGCCATCTCGAACACGCCCATGGGCCCGTTCCAGAAGATGGTTTTGGCAAGCGCGATCTCGTGCTTGAACTGCTCGATCGAGCTGGGGCCGATGTCGAGCCCCATCATGCCCACCGGTATCTCCTCACGACCCACGACGCGCGTCTCGGCATCCTCTGCGATCTCTGAGGCGATCACGAAGTCGGTGGGAAGCACCAGCTCGACGCCGTTCTCGGCGGCCTTGGCCAGCATCTTCTTCGCGGGTTCCACCCACTCGGGCTCGACGAGCGAGTTGCCCACCTCGAGCCCTTTGGCAACCAGGAACGTGAACGCCATTCCTCCGCCGATAAGCAGCGCGTCGACACAGTCGATGAGCCGATCGATGACGCCGAACTTGTCTGAGACCTTGCTGCCGCCCAGGATGGCGACGAACGGCCGCTCGGGCTCGGCCAGCATGGCAGTGAGTGTCTTCACCTCGCGAGCAAGCAACAGCCCGGCGTAGGCAGGCAGGTAGTCCGCGACGCCAGCGGTCGAGGCGTGGGCCCGATGCGCGGCGCCGAACGCATCGTTGACGTAGATATCGGCAAGCGACGAAAGCGAGCGAGCGAACGCCGGGTCGTTGGTCCTCTCGCCCGGGTTGAACCGCACGTTCTCAAGCATGAGTATCTCGCCGTCAACCATGCGCCCGACCGCCTCGGTCGCATCGGGGCCGACCGTCTCGTCAACGAAGATGACGTTGCGTCCCATCAGACGCTGCAGTGTTCGCCGCACGGGACGCAGTGAATAGCGCTCCTCTGGCTCGCCCTTGGGGCGACCGAGGTGCGAGACCACGATGACGCGTGCGCCGTGGTCGACGAGGTAGCGCAGCGTGGGCAGGGCCGCGCGGACGCGTGTGTCGTCGGTGACCGAGCCGTCCGCGAGCGGAACGTTGAAGTCCACGCGCACGAGCACTCGCTTGCCGTGAACATCGACATTCTTGATCGTCTGCTTCGAGAACATAGTGCCTCCGGGATCCCTACGATGTTGAACGGGGCCCCGCGTACGGGACCCCGTTTCGCACACTGAGCTGGCGACTAGCCGAACAGGATCTTGGTGAGATCCTTCACGCGACTGCTGTAGCCCCACTCGTTGTCGTACCACGAGACGCACTTCACGAACGTGCCCTCGCCGCCCATAACCATCGTCTGCAGCGAGTCGTAGACCGACGACGCCGGGTTGCCCACGACGTCGATGGATACGATCGGGTCCTCACAGTACTCGAGGATGCCCTTCATCGGTCCCTCTGCAGCCGCCTTCATCGCGGCGTTGATCGACTCCTTGGTGGCGGGACGCTCCAGCTCGGCGACGAGGTCGACGACCGAACCGTCCGGAGTCGGCACGCGCATCGACATGCCGTCCAGCTTGCCCTTCATGTCCGGCATGACAAGGCCGATTGCCTTGGCCGCACCGGTCGACGTCGGGATGATCGAGACGGCCGCCGAGCGGGCGCGGCGCAGATCCTTGTGCGGCGCGTCGAGGGTGGCCTGATCGTTGGTGTAGCTGTGGATCGTGTTCATGAAGCCCTGCTTGATGCCGAACGTATCACGAAGAACCTTGGCGAACGGCGCGAGGCAGTTCGTCGTACATGAGGCGTTCGAGATGATGTGGTGCTTCTCGGGATCGTAGTCGCCGTCATTGACTCCCAGGACGACAGTGATGTCCTCGTTCGAGGCCGGAGAGGAGATGATGACCTTCTTGGCGCCGGCATCGATGTGCTTGTGCGCATCGGCCGCCTT
>JBBREQ010000049.1:0-17244 GCA_038202795.1 Coriobacteriia bacterium
AAGGCGCCTGTTTCCGGTATCGCGATGGGCCTCATCAAGGAGGGCGACGACGTCGCCATCCTGACCGACATCCAGGGTCTCGAGGACTTCCTCGGCGACATGGACTTCAAGGTCGCAGGTACCGAGGCCGGCATCACCGCCATGCAGATGGACAACAAGGCCAAGGGGCTGTCCGTCGACATCCTGCGCCGTGCACTCATGCAGGCCAAGGAGGGTCGTTCGTTCATCCTGAACAAGATGCTTGAGGAGATCGGCGAGACGCGTGCCGAGATGAGCGAGTTCGCTCCGCGCATCATCACCATCAAGATCCCGTCGGACAAGATCCGTGACGTCATCGGTTCGGGTGGAAAGGTCATCCGCGGCATCCAGGCCGATACCGGTGCTCAGATCGATATCCAGGAAGACGGCACGATCTTCATCGCGAGCCGCGACCTTGGTGGAGAGGAAGCGGTCCGCCGCATCCAGGCCATCACCAAGGAGCCGGAGATCGGCGAGGAGTATCACGGCCGCGTCGTCGCCATCCAGGCGTTCGGTGCATTCATCGAGCTGTTCCCGGGCAAAGACGGCCTCCTGCATATCAGCAGGGTCGCCCAGGGCCGCGTGGGCAAGGTCGAGGATGTGCTCAACGTGGGCGACGAGGTCCACGTCAAGATCATCGAGATCGACGATCGCGGCAAGGTGTCGCTGGACCGCCTCGACAAGCCGCCGGCGCCTGAAGGCTCCGCGTCGTCGGCTCCCAGCGGCGGCGATCGTCCGCCGCGTCGCGATGACGATCGTGGCGGACGTGGCGGCGACCGCACTCCGCGTCGCAGGCACTAGGTTTCGGCCACACGGAAGTGATGCGAGGCTCCCGGGATTCCGGGAGCCTCGCTGTATGTTGCGTGAGGCGGTTCAACTCCACTCAGCCGGACTCGCCCGCGTGCGATATGCTGGGTCACTGAGAGTCTATGGCTACACTTCGACCCGGAAGGGGTCTGACCCGTGTTCTACCGAAAGACCGTGCTCGACAACGGCATCACCATCATCTCTGAGCCGGTGGACTCGGTCCGCTCGGTCACGCTGGGGATCTGGTTCGCCGTTGGTAGCCGCGACGAGTCGCCGGAAGTGGCCGGCATGTCGCATTTCATGGAGCATATGATGTTCAAAGGCACGCCGACACGTAGTGCCAAGGACATCTCCGAGCAGTTCGACCGCATGGGTGCCGAGTTCAATGCCGGCACATCCAAGGAGTACACCGTCTACTACGCGCGCTTCCTCGATCAGCATCTTCCCACGGCCTTCGAGCTTCTCGGCGACATGGTGGTCAACGCCTCACTGGCAGAAGAGGAGTGCGTGAAGGAGCGCGAAGTCGTCATCGAGGAGATCGCACGTATGGAGGACCATCCTGAGGATCTCGTGGGTGAGATCTTCGAGAGCGCGCTGTGGCCCAACCATCCCATCGGACTGCCGGTGATCGGCTCACGCGAGACAGTCGGAGCCTTCGGGCACGAGGCAGCGGTCGCGTTTCGCACCAAGCACTTCCTGACCGGCAACGTCGTGGTCGCGGCGTCCGGCAACGTGGACCACGATGAGATAGTGGCCTTCGCTGAGCGCTTTCTTGCCGGACTGCCTGAGGGTCCGCGCACCCCGCGCGTGCACGCTGAACCGGTGGGTCAGCACCCTGTGACGTCCATCAAGAAGGATACCGAGCAGGCGCATATCCTCTTGGGCGTGGTGACGATGGACTCACGCGATGAAGAGCGCTTCGCGTTGCAGCTCCTCAATGACGTGCTGGGCGGCGGCATGTCGTCTCGGCTGTTCCAGCAGATCCGCGAACAACTCGGTCTGGCCTATGCCGTTCAGAGCTTCCCGTCGCTGTACCAAGACACCGGTGAGTTCGCTGTCTACGTGGGCACGCGCCCCGAGAATACGGGCAAGGTGCTCGAACTCATCCGCGCCGAGTTCGCCAAGGTCGCCGAGGAGGGCATCACCGACGATGAGCTCGCGCGCGCTCAGGAGTCAGCAGCCGGCCACCTCGCGCTGTCCATCGAGGCCACCCGCACGCGCATGATGCGCCTGGGTCGTGCCGAGGTGTGTGACAACCCGGTCTTGTCGGTCGACGACGTGATCAATCGGCTCAACGCGGTCACCGTCGAGGACATCAAGCATGTGGCGGCCAAGCTGCTCGCTGCACAGACCACGCTTGCAGTGGTTGGTCCGTATACGGAAGAGGAGCTTGCGGCGCTCGCACAGTGAAGCCGTGCTGTCGACCGTAGGCGCCACGAGGAAAGCGGGATCAAGATGGTTCGCGTACTAGTTGCAGGGGCCGCGGGACGCATGGGCTCCGAGGTCGTCAAGGCAGTTTCCGCGGCAGACGGCATGGAGGTCGTGGGCGCGGTGGATCCGGGTGCGTCGGCGTGCTTCGTTCCCGACGCCCACGGCAGCCACATCGAGTGCTCCACCGACCTCGCGTCTGCAATCGACGCGGCGAAGCCCGATGTCATGGTGGATTTCACCCGCCCGGACGTCGTCGAGCACAATCTGCACATAGCCCTCGGGGCCGGTGTGGACTGCGTGGTCGGCACAACCGGTCTGTCCGAGGAGCTCCTGGCTCAGTTGGCGGCCAGTGCGCCAGAGGGAACCTGCCTGTTCTACGCCCCGAACTTCGCCATCGGGGCCGTGCTCATGATGCAGTTCGCCGAGAAGGCTGCTCGGTACATGCCACACGCCGAGGTGATCGAGCTCCATCACGACCAGAAGCTCGACGCTCCCTCGGGTACGGCAGTACGCACCGCGAGGATGATCGCGGCGGGGCGCGGGTCCACACCTCAGGCTCCCGGGCGCGAGACGGAACTGTCCGGCATGGAGGGTGCCCGTGGTGCCCTTGTGGACGGCGTGTGCGTTCACTCCGTGCGACTGCCGGGCCTTGTCGCTCACCAGCAGGTCCTGTTCGGCGGTCAGGGTCAGACACTCACGATCCGCCACGACTCGATCGACCGGACGAGTTTCATGCCCGGGGTGGTGCTGGCCTGCCGTGAGGTTGGATCGCGCAGTGGGCTGATCATCGGTCTCGAAAAGCTGATGGGGGAGTAGCGTGTCCTCCCTCGTGGAGCCGGGCCGCCCGGTCGTGATCATGAAGTTCGGCGGCACTTCGGTTGCAACCCCCGAAGGGCGCGCTGCCATCGCCGCGCGCGTCTCCCACGCGCTCGAGCGGGGACGCTATGCGGTGGTCGTGGTATCGGCGATGGGGCGCAAGGGCGCTCCGTACGCCACGGACACGCTGTTGTCGCTCCTCGATGGTCTGTCCACCGACGCGCGCGAGACCGACCTGCTCGCAAGCGTGGGCGAGGTCATCTCGGCACTCGTGATCGCTGCGGAGCTGCGCGGTGTGGGTGTTGCTGCAACCGCGCTCACCGGTGCGGAGGCGGGCATCGTCACCGACGGGGTCTTCGGCGGCGCGGCCATCACCGAGATCCACACCGGACCCCTGCGCGCCGCACTCGAGGGTGGGTTGGTACCGGTCGTCTGCGGTTTCCAGGGCGTGGCCGCAGATGGCGCGCTGACCACACTGGGCCGGGGCGGAAGCGATACCACCGCATGCGCTCTTGGTGTGGCGCTTGATGCCTGCGAGGTCGAGATCTACACGGATGTCGATGGCGTCATGTCTGCCGACCCTCGCGTGTGCGACAGTGCCCAGGTCCTGGAGGTTGTCCGGGCCGATGAACTGCATCAGATGGCCAAGCATGGCAGCCGTGTCGTGCATACACCTGCGGCCGAACTGGCACTGGCCAGCGGCCAGTCCGTGAGGGTCAGGAACACCTACACCGATCATCCGGGGACGAGAGTCGCCGACATCGCTGCCTACAAGCCCGCAACGGTCGCGACGGCGGTCTCACACGTCGGCGGCGTGGCTCGAGTGCTCGTGGCGCTGGCCGCCGCCGAGGGAACGCCCGAGAACATGGCTGCCCAGGCGCGGGTGTACCGTGCGATGGCGGACTCAGGAGTATCTCTCGACATGTTCACGCCTCTGGGCGAGTCCCTGGTCTTCTCGGTGAATGAAGTCAGCCTTGATGCGGCGCGTGATGTGCTCGAGCTCCTGGGACTGGCACATAGCGTCACGAGCGATCTTGCGAAGGTGACGCTTGTGGGCGCTGGGATGCATGGCGTGCCGGGCGTCATGGCCCGCATGGCGGAGTGCTTGTCAGAGGCTGGCGTTACCGTGTTGCAGACCGCCGACTCGCACACCACGATATCGGTGCTGGTCGCTGCGAAGGATGCCTCGGGGGCCGTCGGCGCGCTTCACACAGGTTTCTCCCTGGGCGCCTGAGGGCATGACACCTTAGCAACAGCACCAGCGTCTGCCAGCCAATACCTGCTCGGTGTGGCACAATGAGGGCTAGACATGCAGGTATACCGTCGCCACAGACGCGATTCGCACGAGGGGTTGACCGCTGATGACCACACCACGCTTTGGCCGCATGATAACGGCCATGGTGACGCCTTTCACCGCCGAGGGCGCTCTTGATCTCGATAGAGCGGCCCAGCTCGCCGACCGGCTGCTCTCCACGGGCAGCGACGCGCTTGTCGTGTGCGGTACCACGGGCGAGAGCCCTACGGTGTTTTACGACCAGAAGATCGAGTTGTTCCGGTCAGTGATCGACGCCGTGGGTGGTCGTGCTCCCGTTATCGCCAATGCCGGCGACAACTGCACTGACGACTCCGTGGAGTTCGCCCAGAAGGTGGTTTCGCTGGGGGTCGACGGGATCATGGCGGTCGTCCCCTACTACAACAAGCCTCCACAGGAGGGTCTCTACCGGCACTTTCGCGCCATCGCCGAGTCGGTCGACGTCCCGGTGATCTTGTACAACATCCCTGGCCGGTGTGTGATCAACATGACTGCCGAGACGACCCTGCGGCTGGCGCATGACTGCTCGAACATCGCGGCGGTCAAGGAGGCGAGCGGCAATCTGACCCAGATCGCGCAGATCATCGATGGCGCCCCGGAGGGCTTCGAAGTGCTGAGCGGTGACGATGAGATGACGCTGCCCATGATGGGTTTGGGTGGCACCGGCGTTATATCGGTGCTCAGTCACGTCGCGGGTGACCGGTTCAAGGAGATGATCAACGCGCAGGTTGCGGGTGATCACACGCGGGCACTCAGGATTCATCTGGAGTTGCTGCCGCTCATGAAGGTGCTCTTCATCACAGCGAACCCCATTTTGGTCAAAGAGGCCCTGCGCCTGCAGGGATTCGAGGTGGGCGGCGTCCGATTGCCGCTGGTGGAGCCCACCGCAGAGCAGACCGCAGAGCTCGAACGCGTCATGCGTCATGTTGGTGCGCTCGCCTAGATTCGGACGGATGCGTCACGCGTTGTCGTGGCGCTTTGATTGGACGCAACGACAGAATCGCGTGTTGCCAGATGGCGACACGCCCATTTCGGAGCGCAGTCTCCGGTGAGGAGAACCACTCAGCCTATGACCAAACAGAAGACCGATCGCCTGCGGGTCATTCCGCTCGGCGGGCTCGATGGGATCGGCAAGAACATGACCGTCATCGAGTACGGCAACGACATGATCATGATCGATGCGGGCATCATGTTCCCCGACGACGATCATCCGGGTGTGGATCTGATCCTGCCGGACTATTCGTACGTGGTGAAGCGCAAGGACAGGTTGCGCGGCATCGTGATAACACACGGGCACGAAGACCACACCGGCGCGCTACCGTATCTGCTAAAGGACCTCGACATCCCTGTGCCGGTCTTGGGTACCAAGCTCACGCTGGGGCTGATCAAGGGCAAGCTCGAAGAGCACAAAGTCAAGAGGCCCAAGCTCAGGGAGATCAAGGCGTCGAGTCACGTATCGCTCGGCGCGTTCGGAATCGACTTCTTCGCGGTCAACCACTCCATCCCTGACGGAGTGGGTGTGTTCATCCGGACTCCGGTGGGCACCGTCATGCATACCGGTGACTTCAAGCTCGACCAGACGCCTATAGATGGGCGTTTGACTGACTACGGCGCGATAACGAAGTTCGGCAAGGCCGGAGTGACGCTGCTCCTGAGCGACTCGACGGGGGCCGAGCACGCGGGGTTCTGCCGTTCAGAGGCCGAAGTCGGCCAAGCGCTGCGCGACATCATCGCCCACGCGAAACAGAGGGTCATCGTGGCCTCGTTCGCCAGTCACATTCACCGCCTGCAGCAGGTGTGTGACGCGGCCATCGCGGCGGACCGCAAGATCGTTGTGACGGGTCGCTCCATGGTGCAAAACACCAAGATCGCCCGCGAGCTCGAGTATCTCACGATCAATCCCGACGACATCGTCGATGCGTTCGACACGCACGGGCTTCCTTCCGAGCGCGTCGTGGTCCTGTGTACCGGAAGCCAGGGAGAGCCGCTCTCGGCGCTGGCTCGCATGGCAAACGGCGACCACCGTACGGTGCAAGTGGAGAAGGGCGACACGGTCATCATCTCTGCCAGCCCGGTTCCCGGCAACGAGAAGGCGGTCAGTCGAGTCATCAATCGCCTGACCAAGATCGGAGCGCGCGTGGAACATCGCGGCACGGCCGACGTGCACGTCTCCGGTCATGCCTACTCAGAAGAGTTGAAGATCATGCTCAATCTCGCTCAGCCGGAGTTCTTCATGCCGGTGCACGGTGAGACCAGGCACCTGGCTGCGCACGCTCGACTGGCAGAAGCCGTGGGCATCCCGGAGGATGCGATCTTCGTCATGGAGAACGGGGACTGTCTGGAGATTGACGACCAAGAGGCTCGTCTCGGCGAGCGCGTTGAGAGCGGCGTGGTCTACGTCGACGGGCTCAGCGTGGGCGACCTGGGCCAGGTCGTTCTTCGCGACCGTCAGCACATGAGCCAAGACGGGATCGCAACGATCGTCATCGCCATCGATGGTCGCACGGGAAAGCCGGCCGGCGACCCGGAGATCGTGACCAGGGGAATCGTCTTTGCGGAGAGCGAGAGCAAGATCATGGATGAGGCTCGGGTTCGGGTGATCAAGGCTATTTCCAAGACTGGCGCCGAGGGGGTCACCGACACCTCTGTCGTCCAGAAGCGCGTCCGCGAGTCGCTGTCTCAGTTCTTCTGGGAGAGAATCAAGCGTCGCCCGATGATCATCCCCGTTGTGATGGAGGTCTAGTGGAGTTCGTTCAGGCGGTCGTTTTGGGGGTCGTCCAGGGAGTGGCGGAGTTCCTCCCTATCTCCTCGTCAGGTCATCTGGTCATCATTCCCGCCGTGTTTGGGTGGACGGAGTTCGCCGGTAACGTTGCGTTTGACGTGTTGCTGCACCTGGGCACGCTGGTCGCCGTCGTCGCGTACTTCTGGCAGGACTTGTGGCGGATGCTGCTTGCAGCGTTCTCTTCAGATCCTGCGAAGGCATCGGACAAGCGTCTGGCATGGCTCGTGGTGATCGCAACATCTGTGACCGGCGTTATCGGTCTGGCCTTCAACGACTTCTTCGAGTCATTGTTCGAACGTGTGGTGTGGGTCGGCGTGTTCCTGATGATTACCTCGGTGATCCTAGTGCTCGCCGAGAAGCTCACGACCAAGCGGGAGCATGCTCCGGAGCGCATGTCGTGGGTTCAGGCGCTGGGCATCGGTCTCGCGCAAGGTGTAGCCATCATGCCCGGTATCTCTCGGTCGGGTGCGACCATTTCGGCCGGACTTGCTGCCGGGCTCGATCGCGAGCAGGCGGCGAGGTTCTCGTTTCTGCTATCGGCCCCCATAATCCTTCTGGCGAGCGTTAAGACCGCGTTCGACGCGTTCTCGAGCGGGGCGAACAGCCTTCCCGGTGTTGCGGTGTCCCTGGCCGGCTTCCTGGCGTCCGCGGTCGCCGGTTATCTGACGATCGCGTGGCTGCTCAACTATCTCAAGACCCGCTCGCTCTATCCGTTCGCGGTCTACACTGCACTGGTAGGTGCTGCAGTGGTTGTATGGCAGCTCGTGCTGGTCTAACGGAAGGGACGGCATGGCGGCAGGTTCGGCACCCAAGAAATCGGCTTCAACGCGCGGCGCCAAGGGTGGCCGTGCTTCATCGCGCACGGATGCGAACTTCATGGACGATCGCTCGAAGCGTGACATCATCGGCGTCGTACTCTCGGCTGTGGCCGTAGCGTTGATGATCGCAGTCATGAGCACCCGGACGGGCGTTGTCGCACATGGCGTCGCCTGGGGACTGAAATCGGCATTCGGTGTCGGGGCATTCCTCATCCCGGTGGGCCTCCTGCTCTGGGGTGTCTCGTTCTTTGTGCGGGCTGAGATTCACGAGGGTCGGACAGGCATTGGCTTGGGCCTGTGCGTTCTCTCCCTCATCTCACTTGTCGCACTGAGTGCACCCGGAGGTGACTACCTCGGTTCGCGCGAGCTGGTCGCCCAGCACGGGGGGTATGTCGGCGGAGCCGTCGCCTGGACGTTGGCGACCCCCACCACGGCTGCCATTGCTGCCGTGTTGCTTGTGGGCGTGCTGCTCGTCGGCCTCGTCGTGACGGGACTCTCGATCTCGGGACTCGTCGATCACCTGCGCGAGAAGTTCTCTTCAGGGGGCAAAGACAAGCCCTCGGCGCGGGCGAAGCGTGGTTCAATCGACCGAGCGGCACGCACGGCACCTATTGGTGCAAACGGAGATGCGAGCGCCAGCCCCAAAACGGTCGCACTGCCCCGGCGTGCGCGCGGTGCTGAGGATCCCGAACAGGCACGCAAGACGGTACCCACGCCTCGCACGGTGTCACCACGCGCGATGGAGGGGTTCGTGCTGCCGCCCATCGCGATGCTAACGCGCACGCCTGAGTCAGCCGCCAAGCACAAGGCCAGCGATAACGAACTCCGTGTGACCGCTGGGGTGATCACAGAGACGCTCGCTACCTTCGACATCCCCGCCCGCGTGGTGAGCTGGATGGCAGGACCCACGGTCACTCTGTTCGAAGTCGAGATAGCCAAAGGCGTGAGGCTCAATCGCGTGACCGCTCTTGCCGATGATCTGGCGCTGTCGCTCGCCTCCTCTACCGTGCGGATCATGGCCCCGATTCCCGGCAAAGCGCTGGTGGGGATCGAGGTGCCCAATGTTCGTCGCACCTCTGTGACGCTTGGTGACGTCATCGCCCCGGCCGGTGAAGGTGGACCGCTGGTTCTTGGAATCGGTAAGGATGTGTCCGGGCAAGGCGTGCTGGCCGATCTGGCCACGATGCCGCACCTGCTCCTGGGGGGCACGACCGGGTCGGGCAAGTCGGTCGCGATCAACGCGATGTTGATGAGCATCATCATGCGCTCGACACCCTCAGAAGTACGGCTGATTCTCATCGATCCGAAGCGCGTAGAGCTCTCTCTCTACAACGGCGTTCCCCACCTCTATGTTCCCGTGGTCACCGAGCCTAAGGAGGCAGCGAGCGCGCTTGCGTGGGCGGTCACCGAGATGGAGCGCCGCCTCAAGGTGCTCCAAGTCGCTGGAGCGCGCAATATCGGCGGGTACAACGCGATGGTTCAGGACGGCAAAGGACCTGAGGGCGCAGCCGAACTGCCGTACCTGGTCATCGTCATCGATGAGCTCGCAGACCTGATGATGGTAGCGGCCAAGGAAGTCGAGGATTCCATCTGTCGCATCGCGCAGTTGGCGCGAGCGGCGGGTATCCACCTTATCGTCGCGACGCAGCGTCCCGAAGCCAACGTCGTCACCGGACTCATCAAGGCCAACATCACCAACCGCATCGCCTTCAACGTGGCGAGCGCCATCGACAGCCGCGTAGTGCTCGATCAGCCCGGCGCCGAGAAGCTCGTGGGCTTGGGCGACATGCTGTTCTCCACACCGGCCTGGCCTAAACCGAAGCGGATCCAGGGATGCTACGTCTCGGAACCTGAGATCGAAGCGATAGTCGAGCATCTGAAGTCTCAGTCAGAGCCCGACTATCATGAGGAGATCCTGCACCTCAAGGTCTCCTCGGTGGGCGGGGGAGTGGACTCGGGCGATGATGACGACCCGCTGCTGTGGGAGGCTGCCGACATCGTCGTCACCAGCGGGCTGGGGTCGACGTCAATGCTCCAGCGTCGCCTGAAGGTGGGCTACGCGCGGGCCGGTCGTATCATGGATATGCTCGAGTCCAAAGGAGTTGTCGGCCCACCGGACGGCAGCAAGCCCCGCGAAGTTCTGTGTGATGTAGAGGATCTCGAGTCGCTCAAGGTGTTCGAGCGAGAGGATCCGGAGGAGTACTGACATGGGCAAACTGGGTGACACTCTCAGAGAGCGGCGCATCGCACTTGGACTGACGCTCGATCAGGCAGAGGCGGGCACACGAATCCGCGCGCGCCTGATCCGCGCGCTTGAGGACGGCGACTATGCTCGCCTGCCCAATCCAGGCTACGTACGCGGCTACGTCTCAAGTTACGCGCGCTTCCTCGAGTTGGACTCGGTGACACTTCTCAACCTCTACAAGTCCGAGACGGGCGCCGGCCGCTTTCATGAGATCAACTTGGTTCAAGCTGAAGTGGCCGTGCCCCACCGCACACAGCAACACGCGATTCCTGCGCGGACGGCCATCGTCGTTGTCCTTGTGCTGGCCCTGCTCTCCCTGTCGGTGTGGGCAGTGGCACGCATCTGGAGCGGTCCCGAAGCCCCGCTGCCGGAACCGTCTCCGCTGATCGAAAGCGGACAGCTCACTGAACCTGATACAGCGACTGCCGTCGTGAAGCCGGGTTCAAGACCCGCCGTCGAGCTTCAACCTTTCACCATGGTGGTCAAGGTGGATAGTTCGGGTGCTTCGTGGCTCAACATCACCGTGGACGGGAAAAAGGCGTACGAGGGGACGCTCACCGGCGGTCAGAGCAAGTCCTTTGAGGTAGCCAAGCAGGCGAAGGTCGTTGTGGGCAAGCCCTCAGTGGTGACGGTCACCCGTGATGACAAGCGCGTCACCATTCCGAGGAGTGGGTCGACGCCGTCGGTCACCCTCAAAGCAGAACCAATCGAGTAGCACGACGCGAAAGGGGCATTTCCCTATGGCCAAGGATAGTAGCTTCGACGTGGTCTCAGAGGTCGACTTGCAGGAGGTCGATAACGCGTATCAGCAGGCGTCCAAGGAACTCGTTCAGCGCTACGACCTGAAGGACTCAGGTGCCACGCTGGAGTTCAGCAAGTCCGAGAAGACCTTCAGTCTCTCCGCGCCGAGTGATTTCGTGGGGGGGCAGGTCAAAGATGTGCTCAACTCCAAACTGGTCAAGAGGCATATCGACCTGAAGGCGGTCTTGTGGAGTGCGCCCCAGGCGGCCACCGGCGGTACGGTTCGCTACACCGGCACCCTGGTGATGGGCATCGAGACCGATCTCGCCAAGAAGATCAACAAGGAGATCCGAGACCAGAAGTTCAAGGTCAAGGTGCAGATCGAGGGGGACAAGCTCAGGGTGTCTGGTGCGGTCCGTGACGAGCTGCAAGCTGTCATCGCATTCCTGAAGGACAAGGACTATGGTATCCCGCTGCAGTTCACGAACTACCGTTAGCGGGTGGCGGGCGTGAGCGCTGGGCTTCGCGTTGCGTTCCTGACGCTCGGGTGTCCTAAAAACGAAGTGGACACCGACTCGATGAGTGCTCGCGTCAGCGCTTCATCGTTCTCGGTGGTAGCCGATCTGGATGATGCGGACGTCGTGGTGGTCAACACGTGCGCCTTCATTCAAGAGGCCACTGAGGAGTCTGTTGCGACCGTGCTGGAAGTCATCACCAGGTGGGTGCCCGAAGCGCAGAATCGACGAGTAGTGGTAGCCGGTTGCATGCCAAGCCGCTACGGCGTCGAGTTGGTGAAGTCGATGCCCGAGGTCAACTCATTCGTTCCGGTGTCAGATGAGAGCGAGATCGTCTCGGCCATTGAGAGAGCAACGGGTGTGTCAGCGGGCGGGACTCCGCAACGGGCTTCTCGCCGTACCGTCGAGGGAGTCTCGGCGTACCTGAAGATCTCGGACGGCTGCCACAGGTCATGCGCCTACTGCACCATACCTTCGATTCGCGGACCCTACCGCAGCCGGCCTTTGAGCGAGATAGTGGAGGAGGCCGAGGAGCTGGTATCGCTGGGCGCGCGCGAGATAGTGCTCATCGGACAGGACATCACCGCGTACGGGCGTGACCGAGACGAGGGCGTGGTGCTGGCCGACGTCGTCGGTGCGGTTGCTTCGGTTCCCGGAGTCGCCTGGCTGCGCTTGATGTACGTGCAACCGGATGGCATCACCGACGAACTGCTCGCCGTGATGGCTCGACACGACAATGTGGTTCGGTATCTGGATATTCCTTTGCAGCACGCCAGCCGGACGGTGTTGCGGGCGATGCGGCGGTCGGGCGATTCTGACTCGTACCTTGCACTTCTTGAACGGATTCGCCGTGCGTTGCCGGATGTTGCGCTTCGCACCACGCTTATCGCGGGTTTTCCCGGTGAGACGCGGCGAGATGTAGCCGAGCTGCAACGATTCGTCGAAGCAGCGCAGTTTGACTACGTCGGCGTGTTCGCGTATTCACCCGAGGAGGGAACCGAAGCAGCGGGGCTTGCTGGCCAGGTTCCCTTGAGGACCCGACGAGCGCGGGCACAGCGCCTCCGCGACCGCGCTGACGTCATCGGTTTCGACCGCGCGGCTGCGCGGGTGGGTGATACGATCGAGGTTCTCGTCGAGGGCGTCGACGAGGACGAGGGGTTCATAGTCGGACGATGGCGAGGCCAGGCCCCCGAGATTGACGGGCTTGTCGTGCTGGATCGTGGTGATACCGGACAGGTAACGCGAGCCGTGGTCGTGGACTCTGTGGGCTACGACTTGGAAGTAGAGGTGCGCTGATGTCTCCTGATGAGAAGGGACTTAACCCGGCGAATACCGTCACGCTGATGAGGATGGTGCTCATCCCTGTGTTTCTGCTGATCCTTCTCGGCGATTGGCCGACGTGGCTTGGTGCTACGGGTCTATTGGCTCAGTTGCAGCCTTGGATCGCTGCGGCGGTCTTCGGGCTGCTCGCAGCGACAGACGGCGTGGACGGGTATCTCGCCCGCTCGCGCAATGAGATCACGACGTTCGGCAAGTTCCTCGATCCGCTGGCCGACAAGCTGTTGGTGACAGCCGCCCTTCTGGCGCTGGTAGAGCTTGATGTGCTGCCGGCGTGGATCGCCTTCGTGATCATCGCGCGCGAATTCATCGTGAGCGGTCTGCGGATGGTGGCTTCTGCCGAGGGCGTTGTCATCGCCGCCTCCTGGTACGGGAAGCTCAAGACCGTGGTGCAGATCATCGCGATCCTTCTGTTTCTGATCAAGGACTCGGTCCTGCTCTTGCAGCTGGGTGATCCCGCTCAGGCGTTTATTCAGGCGGTTTCGTGGGCAGTCATGGGCGCTGCGCTCGTGCTGACCATCCTATCCATGATCGAGTACTTCAGGCACGCAGCCGACGTCCTTGTAGGTCCCTGGTCGCGAGGCGATGGTTCATCGGGGGACGCCGAGGGTGCGGGGAGCGGCTCAACTCGATGAGGCCCGCAGCCATTGTCACGGTCGGGTCCGAACTGACTGCCGGTCTGCGGCTCGACACCAATACCGCTGAAGTCGCTCGCGCACTCGCGCCGCGCGGGTACGAGGTCATCGAGGCGCTGAGTGTCGCGGATGATATCGAGGTCCTCAGCACTGCGATAGCCCGGCTCTGCGCTACATGCGAACTCGTGGTCACCACTGGTGGCCTGGGTCCTACGCACGATGACGTGACGCGTGAAGCTGTCGCGCGGGCCTCTGGTCGAGAACTGGTGCTCGATGAGCGGCTGGTCGAGCGTCTGAAGCCCGTACAAGCACGACACACCGACCCCCGTGCTGCCGAGCAGGTCCTCGTGCAAGCACAGGTATTCCAGGATGCTCGAATCATCGCAGCGACGACGGGTACGGCGCCGGGCCTGGTCATGACGGTCGATGCGGCGACGCTCGTTCTGTTGCCCGGTCCGCCTGCCGAGATGCGACCGATGCTGCAGTCGTTCATTGAGAGTCTGCCACGCCAGAGTGCGGATCCGCACGAACTTGGCGTTGCCGGGATGTCTGAGTCAGACGTACAGGTCATCGCGCAAGAGGCCTTGGCCGGGTTCGAGCGAGTGGGGTTCACCGTTCTTGCTCGGCCCGGTGATGTCCGGGTGCTCCTGTTGGATCGTGGATGTGGCGCTTCTCTGCTGGGGCAAGCCGCTGCGGCAGTTGGTGATGCACTCGGCGACACCGTGTATTCACGCGTTGGGGAGACCCACTCCCAGGCAGTCGTTGCTGCGGCTGTGGCGCGTTCACTCAGCCTAGCGGTCGCCGAGTCGTGCACGGGCGGGATGGTGGCTGCCTCACTAACAGATGTTCCGGGAGCTTCCTTGGTCGTACGCGGCGGCGTGGTCGCCTACGACAATGCCGCCAAGGTAGGCCTTCTTGGCGTTGACGCGTCGCTGCTCGCGCGCTATGGGGCGGTCAGCGAACACTGTGCTCTCGCGATGGCCGAAGGCGCGCGCGTCCGGCTCGCCGCAGACATCGCCGTGTCGGTCACCGGCGTTGCGGGCCCATCCGGCGGCACGCCCGACAAACCGGTAGGGCTGGTCTGGTTCGGCGTCGCGGACAGGCAGGGTGCGCGCGCGGTCGCCCGGTCGTTTCCGCCAACCAGCCGGGAGGCCATACGGGCTCGAGCCACCTCGGTGGCCCTCGAGCTGTTCCGACGGGCTGTGCTCGACGGGTGAGCTGCTTGCGCTGCTTCGTGGGGCTTGCTCTACCCGAGCCCGCCGCCGCTGCTCTTGTGCGCTGCAAGGCGGTGATCTGCGAGCGCGACGCTTCGTGGGCTGACCAGAAGTGGGTGCCTCCGCAGAACCTGCACGTGACGATCGCGTTTCTGGGTGCCATCGACAGCGAGCAGGTTCCGGGTATCTCACGTGCGCTGTCAGCCTGCGCATCGAGCGTGGACGGTCTGGGCCTGCGTTTCACGAGGCTTGAGGCGGCACCGCGGGTCAAGAGAGCGTCGGTCCTCTGGGCGCGTGTCGAAGATGACGGTACGGCTGCACGTTTGGCTACGGCGATGGGGGAGTGGCTGGCTCCGTACGACATCGCACGCGACATACGGCCGTTCGTCCCGCACGTGACCCTCGTTCGCGCCCGCCGACCGATGCATGCCCCCGAGTCGCTTGCCCAGGCGTACGCTGACTCGTCACTCGAATGCATCACGGTGTCAGACCCCCCGATTACGCTGTTCTCGAGTCGACTGACCAAAACAGGTCCTGTCTACGAGAAGCTCGCGTCGTTCGGCTCTAAGGGTGTGCTGTAGGTGAGTGGCACTCCGGGCTAGTGCGCCGCAGTAGTCGGGGGGTCTGAAGAGGACGTTGACATCGAACAGGTGTTCGTGTAGGGTCAGGGTACCCCAGAGGGGCTCTCCCGTATCCCGGATTGGAGCGAGTGAGGCATGGATCGCGAGAAAGACAAGATGCTCGACGTTACCAAAGAGCAGATCGAAAAGAAGTTCGGCAAGGGAACCATCATGAAGCTCGGTGAGCATGCTGCGACCGTCCAGGTCGAAGCGATTCCGACGGGTTCTTTGGCACTGGATGCAGCTCTTGGTATCGGCGGCGTCCCGCGCGGGCGCATCGTGGAGATCTTCGGACCGGAGTCGAGCGGAAAGACGACCCTGGCGCTGCAGATCCTTGCTGAGGCCCAGGCTATGGGCGGAATCGCGGCGTTCATCGATGCAGAGCACGCACTCGATCCCAGCTATGCCTCGCGAATCGGTGTTGATATCGATGAGATTCTCATTTCGCAGCCCGATACCGGCGAGCAGGCGCTCGAGATCGCTGACATGCTTGTCCGCAGCGGTGCCATCGACCTCGTGATCATCGACTCAGTCGCGGCGCTGGTACCGCGCGCAGAGCTCGAAGGCGAGATGGGTGACATGGTGGTTGGTTTGCAGGCACGACTGATGAGTCAGGCCCTGCGCAAGCTGGCGGGGTCGCTGAGTAAGTCCAACACCACCTGCATCTTCATCAACCAGTTGCGTGAGAAGATCGGCGTGATGTTCGGTAGTCCTGAGACCACCACGGGTGGCAGGGCGCTGAAGTTCTTCTCAACCGTGCGTATCGATGTGCGCCGGATCGACTCTATCAAGCAGGGCACGGAGATGGTGGGTAACCGGGTTCGAGCCAAAGTGGTGAAGAACAAGGTGGCCGCGCCGTTCAGAGTCGCCGAGTTCGACTTGATGTATGGGACGGGTATCTCGAAGGAAGGGTCGATCCTCGACCTGGGTGTCGAGGAGGGAATCGTTGCCAAGTCGGGTGCCTGGTACACCTATGGTGAGGAGCGGCTCGGACAAGGCCGTGAGGCCGCAAAGGACTTCCTGCGTGAACATCCCGACCTCCGTACCGAGATCGACGGTCGCGTACGCGAAGCTCTGGGGCTACCGTGTGCAGGCGGTGTCGTCGCCGAGCCGGTTGAGACTCAGACGGTTGGTGCGGTCGAGTAGCGTGTATTCAATCAGTGTGACAATCGAGAGCATTGAAGACGCCGGGCCGGACAGACGGGCCCGGCGTCTGATCTTCTCTGACGCGTCGGAGCGCCTTTCTGCCGCTTCGGTGCTGCGCGAGTTGTCCCTTGAGACTGGCGATGACATCGTGCTCAGTGAGCTCGAGTCCGAGCTGGCCCGGCTCGAGCAACACCATGCCCGCGAGCGCGCGCTTCGCCTTGTGGGGTACCGAGAGCGCTCGGCGGGCCAGCTCGAGCGGCGACTCTTCGACGACGGATACCCGGCCGCGGTCGTGGCCTCGCTCGTAGGCCGCTTCATCGAACTGGGACTGATCGATGACGAGAGATTCGCCCGCATGTACGTGCGAGCTCGCGTGCGCTCTGGTTTTGGGCCACAACGTGTAGCCAGAGAGCTGAAGGACAAGGGAATCAGTGATGCGGTCGCCGGAGTCGCCATGAGCGAGTTTGAAAGAGTGGATGTGCTTGAGTCTGCGAGGAGGGCGCTTCCGGCGAGAAGACCCGTTGACCGTCGCGAAAGGGAGCGTTTCGTACGCCGACTTGTTGCGAAGGGCTTCGACGTGCGCACAGCTCTTGAGGCCGTGGAAGCGCCTGGCACGGAGTCCTGCGAGTAGCAAGACGCTCGGTGCGAGCTGGCGTTCTGCCAACCGCGAACCCGGCTTCGCTTGACGCTTCTCGCAGCTCAGGGCTACCATGAGCGGTGGCATCAGCAATTCTCTGCCGCTATCGCGTGCGCGGTCGCGGCGTTCGGTTTGGCTGCAGATTCGATACTCGCGACCATATGGGCAC
>JBBREQ010000050.1:0-17141 GCA_038202795.1 Coriobacteriia bacterium
CCTCCGCGCACGACGCGCGCGGTCTTGGCAGCAAGGCCCATGAGCGCCTTGATCGCGTCGCTTGTGCGACCCTTCGCGCGAGCCTCGAGCAGTTTACCCAGGAGCACAAAGGTGATCAGGAGCGCGCTGGTCTCGTAGAAGACAGGTTCCATCACAAGCGACGGCACGAACGTCGCCGCCACGCTGTAGAAGAACGCTGCGGAGGTACCAATCGCGATCAGCGTGTCCATGTTGCCCGTGCGCTGCTTGAGCGCGCCCCAAGCTCCCTTGTAGAAGCGGGCACCCGCGATGAACTGCACGGGGGCGGCCAGCAGGAACATCAGGTACTTGCCCAGTTGCATGGGTGCCCAGGCGCCGCCTAACGTGGCCGCCATGAACTCGGCGAGACGCAGCGGAACCTCGTCCATGAACGGCGGGATCATTGCGATGAGCAACAGCGGAATCGAGATGGCCAGCGAGAAGATGAACATGCGCTTCTCGTCTGCGTATGCCTTGGCCTGCGCCTCACGCTGCGCGTCGGCACCGCTGGCTACGCCTGCTGCGGCCTCGACCTTGACGGTCGCACCATAGCCGGCACCCTTGATGGCGCTGATGATCTCGTCGACGCCCACCACGGTCGGGTCGAACTCGACCGTCCCGGTCTCCATGGCCAGGTTGACCGACGCCTTCTTCACGCCATCGAGCTTGTTGAGCACCTTCTCGATGAGGCCTGAGCAGCTGGCGCAGTGCATCCCAGTCAACACCAGGGTCACCTTGCCGGTATCGCCGTGGGGTGCCGCAACGGCCATCGGCGTGGCGGTGTATCCCAGCTTGCTGACCAGGTCGACAATCGTCGCGTCGGTGATGATCTCGGGGTCGTAGGTAGCCGCGAGCCGCTCGGTGGCGAGGTTCACCACGCCCAATGTCACGCCCGGCGTCTTCGCGAGCGTCTTCTCGATGACGGCCACGCAACTCGCGCAGGTCATTCCTCCCACAGCGAACGTCGCTTCAGCGAGATCGTGATCCTCGGGGATGGGCTCCGGGTCGGGCAGCGTATCGAGCCGAGCTATCTCGGCCTCCTCGGCCGCCATGTCGTCCATGTCCATGTCCATATCCATGTCCATGTCCATATCCATGTCCATGTCCATCGGCGCCTTATCGGAGTCCGCGCCCTGTGCGGGCTCGACTGTAGCGGTGGACGGGGAATCTGATTCAGCGGTGACAAACGGGTCTCCGGGTGTGAATCCTGCGTCGATAACGGCGCCGGTGAGTTCATCGATGCTGACCTCTTGGTCGAGCTCGACGATCACCTCACCTGCATGGGCGTCAGCGCTCACCGAGACGACGCCGTCGATCTTGCTGGCGTTCATGCTCACAAGCTTCTCGCAGGCACCGCAGTGCATGCCTACGACGGAGAGCCTGAGCACCTGATGTGCGGTATCAGTTGTCATGTCAGTTCCTCTACTTGACGACGATCTTGCCGAAGACCATCTCCATGCCGCATGAGAAGGCGTACTCGCCTGCATCCAACGCGGGAAGCTTGACGGTCTTGGCACCGGTGGTGAGGTCCTCGTAGAAGCCGAGCTCCTTGCTCATGACCTGCCCCGTGCAACCACTGGACTGGCCAAAGGTGATCTGGGCGGGCACGCCTGCCTTCAACACGATCACGTTAGGATTGTACGTACCCGTGGAGAGGTCCACATCGATCGTCTGGACCGCTCCAGCGACCTTCGCGGTGCCCTCGACTTGGTCCCCGGAGACGCCGTTGGCGGTGGGCGCGCCCGATCCGCAACATGCGCACGCCGGCGTGTCAGAGCCGCCTGTCGCAGCCTGGACGGCGCCCGTGGCGCTGGCAACACCGGACGCGGCCTTGGCGCCCGAACGAGCCTGCGCGAACTGGAATGCCCCGAAGAACGCGACTCCTGCGATCGCGATGAGCACGACCGAGCGAGTGACGTTGCGGTTCTTGATGTTTGAATCAGTCATTGCAGTATCTCCTCTGAAAGGTGCGCTAGCTGAACGAACCGCCAAGCGACATGCCTGCGATGATCGCGGCTGCCACGGTGGCGACGATGATGCCTATCTCAAGCCAGGTGAATCCAAACAGTCCGGCCGGCTCTTCGACCTTGCCCTTCTTCTTGTCGGCAGAGGCTATCCGAGCGTCTCGGCGCTGTGCGATGACGAGCGAGCCGATGGCTCCCGCAATCGCAAGCCCGATCCACAGCACAGGCCTGCCCAGAAGCCCGCCGCCCGCTCCAGAGTCACCCACAACGAGCTGACCCGACATCATGCTCATGCCGCACGTCAGCGTGTAGGTTCCCGGGGCAGTCGCGGGAATGTCGACGTTGGTCACGCCGTTGGGCGCGAGGTCTGCGAGGATGTTGAGTTGCGGCAGGTAGATCTGTGCCGAGCACGCGTTGTCCTCGCGGCGGTCAACGACCAGACGCACGGGCGTATCGGCAGGAATCGAGACGACCTGCGGCACGAACTGCGTGTTCTCGATGACGAGCGGGATCTCGACGACGCCATCAGCAGCCGTCGTGTACGAGGTCTGCTGCGGAGCTCCGCTACCGGCGACTGCGGTCTGGAGCGTCAGGAACGTGACCGGTGAGCCAGTGGCCACCAAGCCGCGGTTGATGAAGACGACGCCGAACAGGATCACGCCTATGGCGAGCACGGACATCATCCGCTGCTTCCATACGCGTGGTATGAGCGACCCGGCGGTACCGAACGCCACCATGAGCGGCGCCGTGCCCAGCGCGAACGCGGCCATCCCAGCGGCGCCTGTTACCGCGCTTCCGCTCGCAGCGGCAGCGACCTGGGCCGCCATCAGGGGACCGCAGGGCAACAAGCCGGTCATGAGCCCGAACGTGACGGGGGTGGCCAACGTGCTGTGGCCCTCTTGAGCATCGGTCACTGACTTGCGGCGCAGTTTCATGAGGCTGTTCATCAGCCACAGGGGCGGGCGTGGGGTAAGCCGTGCGGCCCACGGCACCTTGCCGGTCATGCCCAAGCCAAGCACGATCATGAAGCCGCCCGCCAGGAAGTACACATACGGGCGAGCGGCGTCGAGATTGATTAGCCCGCCCAAGGCGCCCAAGAGCAGACCAACGAGCATGTAGCTCAGGAGTTTCGCTCCCTGGTAGGCCAGGTTTGGGGTCAGTTTGCGGTACCACGGGCCGTCCTCTTCTCCCTTGACCGCGTAGGTCAAGACGAGCGGACCGCACATGGACACGCAGTGCAGGCTGGTACCCAGCCCAAGCACGAACATAGAAACCATGAATGTAGACAAAGTAGGACTCCTCGTGGGTGCGTCAGCAAGCGACCGTTACTGGTCGCACGACAGCTATTCCCGTTCTAGGCATGCGGGAGCACGCCTGAACAGGCACGAGGAGATACTAGACTCTGAAGCGCGCCCCCAAGGGGTCTTCAGGTGGAGGTGGCAGTGTCGCCTCAACCAGATAGACCGGACGCGAGACCAGCTGCGGCATGAACACGACCGCGACCGCCGCAAGCGCGGCGAACAGCGACAGCAGCAGACTCTGCCCGCCGGGGGGAATCACACCCTCCGGACCCGCCGTTGAGGTGTACTCCCCTCCACACGATCCGAACAAGCCCAGTTCCGAGCCGGCGTGCATGAAGCCCATGTATCCATTCTCCATCGAACAGCCCACCATGCGACACGTGGGAACCACGATCGCGACGAGCGCGACCGCGATCGCCAGTGCAATCAGTGACTTACGGCTGTTGACGAAGTGGCTCACATGCTCCCCTGTTCGGACTGTCGTGGCCGTTTAAGAGCAACCGCCGTGCCTACAGCACCCAGTCCTTACTCTGAAGGTAAGAATTCGAGCGAGACCGAGTTGATGCAGTACCTGAGGCCCGTGGGTGGGGGCCCATCGGTGAACACATGCCCCAGATGCCCGTCGCACACCGCGCAACGCACCTCCGTGCGGGTCATCCCGAAGTTCGTGTCCCGGTGCTCGGTGACTGCCGCTTTCTCCACGGGCTCGTAGAAACTCGGCCATCCGCACCCCGAGTGGAACTTCGCCACGCTGCCGAACAGCGGCGACTGGCACCCGGAGCAGCGGTAGACACCCTTCTCAGCAGTGTCGGTCAGCGCACCCGAAAACGCCGGCTCGGTCCCCGCGCGGCGCAGCACGCGGAACTGCTCTGCCGAGAGTACCTCACGCCACTCGTCGTCGGTCTTGTGTATCGGTTCTCGTGTCATCAATGTGCCTCCTCATTGGTGTCCATCCCCAACCCGGGGCCGCCTCACTCGACAGAATCCACACATGGGTTGGGCGCGCTCCTTGCTATCATCGCGGGTATGTGCCCCGAACACGGGGCTCGCCACACCGAACCCGGCCTCTGCGGCCGAGCCCCAGGAGGCCTGTTGTGAAGATCCGACGTTTGTCCGTGATGCTTGTCCTCGTCGCGCTCGCGAGCCTCGCGTTCGCGCCCAGCGCCTTCGCTGTCCCTGTCGACTGGGAGTCCGTCGACGTGACCGTCCACGACGAGGGGTCCTCCTCGGTGATGCTGGTGACAGGGACCCTTCCCGAAGGCACAGCGTTGCCTGCGGAAGTCGAATTCGCGGTGCCCACCGGCGGCAAGCTCCAGTGGAGCGGTGAGATTCTGGGCGGTGACCCCGCGGCCGATCCTGCGGTCACTGCGCAGGTCAAGACGGTAGGCAGCAACGATATCTACACGTTCACGCTCGCCAAGGCCAGCATCGGCCAGCTGGAGATCGTGGGACCGACGTTCTTCCAGGCCGGCGCGGCCGGCAGCAACGGTACGCTCGCGTGGACTCCCTTGAAGGACACCAAGAGACTACGGTTGAGCGTGCGGGTACCCAAGGGCGGTCAGATCACCACTATGTCGCCCGGTGCGCAGACGCTCCAAGGACCGGACGGCTTGGCCTATGTAGACCGGGTCTTCGAGAACGTGAAGGCGAACGAGGAAGTCGCCGTCTCGCTCAACTACGCAGCGGGCCCGGTAAGCACCTCGGCGCCCGCTTCGTCGGGCGACGCCACCCTGCCCCTCATCATCGTGTTGTTGGTAGCCGCTGCGGGCACCGTGCTGCTCATAGTCGCTATCAACGGCAAGATGAAGAACCGTGCGGCAACCGAGCACGACGATGACTACGAAGACGAGGGCGCATTCGCCCAGGACACCGCGCCTACGCGGAACACGACACCGGCGCGCAAGACCTCCAAGCAGACTCCAGCTGAAGTCGCGCCTAAGCGATCGAACGCTGCGCTGATCATCACGGCTGTTGTCATCATTGTGGCTGTGGCCGGCGGCATCATGGCGAGTCAGACCTCCTCGAGCGCTACCAAGACGGCCGACGGCTTCGTGCAGGAGTTCGCGCAAGGGGACCCCTGCAGCTCAGCCACGTTTGCGCTGTTGAGCAAGCCGACAGAGGGCGACGCCGAGAAGCTCTTCGAGGCAGTCAAGGCGGCGAGCCCGCTTCGGGCAGTGGCCTACACCGAGGGTGCTCCGCGCATCCAAGTAGAGTTCTGCGACTCGACCACCACCCCCGAGAAGGTGCAGCAAGCACTCGCATCGACCGGGCTGATCGGGGCCCAGATACAGCAGCCGCCCGGCGCTGCGCCCGCACAGTAGTAACAACGGCGCAGGGCCCTATGCGGGCCCTGCGCCGTTCAGTGCCGCACGAGCGCTCTCCATGACCCGCTCAACGGTGAAGCCCAACTCAGCCATCGCCGTGTCTCCGGGTGCTGAAGCGCCGAAACGGTCCAGTCCAACCACCTGGGACTCGCCCCTGCCAAGGTACGTCGTCCAGCCCGTGGTGACCCCTGCCTCCACGGACACCAGCGGTACGCCGGCGGGCACAACGCTCCCGCGGTACGCGGTGTCCTGCTCGGCGAAGAGCCGCAGGCTAGGAGCGCTGACCACGCGCACGCGGAGGCCCTCTTCGCCGAGGCGCGTGCGTGCTTCAAGTGCGAGCGCTACTTCCGAGCCGGTCGCCACGATCACCACATCGGGCAGGCCGGTGCCACCTGGCGCTTCGGCAAGCACATACGCCCCGCGCGCAACCCCCGCAGCCAGCCCGGGATAGTCCTCTGGGTCCAGTACCGGAAGCTTTTGGCGCGAGAGCGCGAACAGCGTGGGCCGGGACTTCTCGGCCAGGGCGATCCGCCACGCGGCGGCGGTCTCGTTGGCGTCGGCGGGACGTATGACCAGCGCGTTGGGGATGAGCCGCAGCGCAGCGAGGTGCTCGACTGCCTGATGCGTGGGGCCGTCCTCGCCCAACCCGATGCTGTCGTGTGTGAAGACGTGGATCGCATGCAGGTTGCTGAGTGCAGCGAGTCGAATGGGCGGGCGCATGTAATCGCTGAAGGCGAGGAACGTGGCGCCAAACGGGATGAAGCCGCCGTGGTACGCCATGCCATTGACGACGGCTCCCATCGCGTGCTCACGCACCCCGAAGTTCACGTTGCGCCCGGCGCGGTCTTCTCGGCTGAATGCGCCCAGGTCCTTGAGCCACGTCTTGGTGCTGGGAGCGAGGTCTGCCGATCCGCCCATGAGCTCGGGCACGCGGGCGGCGAGCGCGTTCATGATCTTCCCGCCGGCATCGCGCGTAGCAATCGCGCCGTCGGCCGCCGCGAAGCTGGGAACGTCGGCATCCCAGCCATCCGCCAGCTCACCGCGCATGCGGCGTTCGAACTCGGCACCCAGCTGCGGGAACTCCTGGCGATACGCCTCGAACCGCTCGTGCCAGTCTTCGCGCAGCCCCGCGCCTCGGGCCGCCGCCTCGCTGAAGCGCTCGTGCGCCTCGGCGGGAACCAGGAATGCTGGCTCGGTCGGCCAGCCCAGGGCTTCCTTGGTGAGTCGAACCTCGTCGACACCCAGCGGCTCGCCGTGCGCCGATGCGTCGTCTTGCTTGTGCGGGCTGCCGTAACCGATGTGCGTGCGCACCGCGATAAGCGACGGCTTGCCGTCGACCGCGCGTGCGGCCTCGACCGCAGCGGCGATAGCATCGACGTCTTCGCCGTCGTCGACGTGCTGAACATGCCATCCGTAGGCCAGGAAGCGGGCACCCACGTCCTCGGTGAATGCGAGGTCCGTGGAGCCCTCGATCGAGATCTGGTTACTGTCGTAGAGCACGATGAGCTTGCCCAGTCCCAGATGACCGGCGAGCGATGCCGCCTCTGCCGAGACGCCCTCCATAAGATCGCCGTCTCCGCACATCACGTAGGTGTGGTGGTCGACGATGCTGTGGCCGGTGCGATTGTAGTGCGCCGCGAGCGAGGCCTCGGCGATCGCCATGCCCACCGCGTTGCCAATCCCCTGACCCAGCGGACCGGTAGTCGCCTCGACCCCTGGAGTCATGCCGAACTCCGGATGACCGGGGGTGATGCTTCCCCACTGGCGAAACGCCCTCAGGTCATCGATCGACACCTTGTAGCCCGTGACGTGCAGCAGTGCATACAACAGCGCGCAGCCGTGGCCGACGGAGAGCACGAACCGGTCGCGGTCGGGCCACTTGGGGTGACCTGAGTCGAAACGCAAGAACCGGTCCCAGACCGCGTAGGCACTCGGGGCGGCGCCCATGGGCATGCCCGGGTGCCCGGAGTTCGCCTTCTGCACCATGTCGACTGCCAGGAAGCGAATCGTGTTGATGCTCAGATCGTCGATCGTGGTGTTCATGCTGATCCCTCACTACCTCGGTGGGGCTTCAGTGGGCCCGTGAGGGGTTTGTGCCCGCAGCGGCGCTCTGCGACACGCGGCAGGCGCCGCGGATGAAGCAGCTATCGGCGTTTGTGAAGCCGGACCTACATTTCCAGCTCGTTGACCAGCTGCTCCATGAACAGTCCCACGTCGGTAACCACGCCGATCGTCTGCCAGCTCCCGCGATCGGCGAGCTTGGTGACCACCGCCGGATTGATGTCGACACACACGGTGGTGACGCTCGCGGGCAGCATGTTGCCGGTGGCGATCGAGTGCAGCATCGTTGAGAGCATCAGGCACGCACCCGCGCGCTGGGCGTAGGTGCGCATGGCCGCCTGAGCAAGCATCGCGTCGGTGATCACGTCGGGCAGCGGGCCGTCGTCGCGGATGGATCCCGCGAGAACGAACGGCGTGCCCGTTTTCACCAGTGTGTACATGAGCCCCTTGCCAATGAGCCCCTGCTCCACTGCCGCCGCGATCGAGCCCGCAGCGCGGACCGCGTTTATCGCCTTGAGGTGGTGCTGGTGACCGCCGTGCGTGGGCGTGCCCTCCGACATCGAGACTCCGAGCGACGTGCCGTACATCGCCGATTCGATGTCGTGGACCGCGATCGCATTGCCGCCAAAGAGGACGCTGATGTATCCCAGCTCTACCAGGCGGGCGAGCTGATCGGCAGCCCCCGTGTGAACCACGGCGGGACCCACGACGGCGATGACCTCGCGCCCGGCCTTGCGCGTGTCACGCAGCATGCGCGCGACCTCGGCGACCACCTGGGCCTTGGGCTTCTCGGAAGATACGGCGCTTGCCATGAACTCGAACTGCTGGCTCGCGCGCGGGCGCTCCTGCGGGTGCACGCGGATGCCGGCGTGCCCCACCACGTAGAGGTCACCTGCACATACATCGGCCATGGGTATCGCCTGGGCAGCGCAGGTCTGCGGATCCACGCGCACACCCAGGTCCATCTCCGGGTTGGCCACGCGCACCCAGCCTCCGGACACACGCACGTCGGTCTCGAGATTGGTGGTGGAGTAGAAGCCCTCGGGGAACACGCCATCTGCGGGCGCGGGAGTGAACGCAGCATCGGACGGTTCGACCGCCACCGCACCGTGCTCCTGGACCGCGAGCAGGATCTCGTCGAGCAGCTCTCGTGTCGCAGCACGCAAACGCAATACCGCAACCGATGGGTCCTCGTTGGTTCGGCCCACCGAGAACTCGAGTGACTCGAACTCGCCACCCATCGCGATGACGTTGTCCATGACCTTGGACATGATGCCCGAGTCGATCAGGTGTCCCTCGATGCGGATGTCCTCGAACGCACGCTGGTGCATGGAATCCTCCCCCGTACGGATACGCCGCGGCGAACCGCGCGTTTGAGACAGTATCGCCGAGGTGGGGGGATGCGTGAAGCGACGCACCTTAGTAGTGGTTGTGCGGACCCAAGTCCCCGAACGTACAAGGCTCGACGGTGCCGCTCGCGTCGAACGTGTACGCTCCCTCGCCCACGGTGGGGTCGAGAGGGTCGGCCACGTCGCCCGCAGCGGGGCACCGGGGAGGTCGCTTTCCCGCCAGCTCCTTCGCAAGGGGATGCGCCGAGTCAACCACGCCCGTGAGGTCGCTCAGTTGGCGTCCGGACCCGCCGAAGACCCAAACAGCAGCCATTCCCTCGAGTTCGCGCTGGTTAGCGAAACAGGTTCGCTTGGCCGCAGTGACCCGCGTGGACACGAAGAGGGGAATTGCCATGACGACGAGAATGGCGATAATCGCGAGCACTACCATCAGCTCGAAGATGGTGAAGCCTCTATCGGTGCTACATGGGCGCGCCATCACTCCCCCAAGCAGACGCGAGCCAGCGCCATCGCGGCAGGTAACGCAGTTATCGGCATCAGTCCACCGCGGCATGAGCGCCCCCTCGGCGAAATGCACCCGGGAAGCTGAAGGCACCTACGCAGTGGCCATCGCGCGCTTGAGCTCGATTATGCGCTCGCGATACTCAGGAAGCGAGGTGCCAAGCACCTGACACGCGAGAATCGCAGCGTTATCGGCGCCGTTGATCGCCACGCAGGCGACCGGTACACCCGTGGGCATCTGCACCATCGAGAGTAGCGAGTCCAGGCCGCCAAGATCGCTCGTCTTCATGGGCACCGTGATTACCGGCAGCGGAGTGAAGGCCGCGACCACTCCGCCCAAGTGGGCGGCTTTGCCGGCGGCGGCGATGATGACTTTGACGCCGCGGTCGGCCGCAGTCGATGCCCACTCGTGCACGCGCTCCGGGTTGCGGTGCGCGCTGGCGACCAAGAGCTCGAACGGCACACCCAGATCACTCAGGCGGTCGGCGCACTTCTGCATGACGTCGAGGTCGGACTTCGAGCCCATGATGATGCCTACGAGCGGAGCCTCAGCCATTGCCGCCACCTCTGATGTCGTCGGGCGCCTGTGCGCCCGGAGCCTGCTGGTCGGATGCGGACAGTGTAGCGGGTTTGGCGCGCAGGGCGTGAGCGCTGCCGAGCAGAGCAGCTGCGATTGCGATCAACTGGGGTAGAAGGTTGATGGTCGCAATCGAACCCAACGGTGCGACCCGGGGTTGCGAGGCAGCAAACCCCAGCACGTAGATGGCCGAACCAACCAGCGCGCCTGCCGGTACCATCCAGAGCGCGACGGTCCCCAGCCGACGCGTCACCAGATTCGCCGAGGCATACCAGGCGATCGCTGAGACCATCAAGAGCACAACGAAAACCGGGGTCTCCGGGTATCCGCTCTCACCAGCGCCCGGAACAAGCGCGACTGCGAGATTGCCGACGTCAGAGGCCACCGAGGGGATTACCGTCACCGCCACAAAGCTCACCGCGATCAACGCATCCCCAGCCATCGGACGTCCCTCCCAGCCCATGAAGCCCCAGCCGATAGGCCCTGGCTTGCGACGCAGGCCCCGGTGTGACTCAGAGTCATCTCCCGAGAACCCTGCATCTTGGATACGGGCTAGGCTCACCGTTGCAGCAATCCAGGCGCCGGCCACCGCGCCAAGTCCGATAGCAAGCGAGGGCAGCGTGCTGGCCAAGGAGCTGAGCGAGAGCTGCCACACCGGATCGAACCGCGCCTCGGGAGACATCTGCATGGTGATGAGTGCCACCACGCCCTTCCCCGCCAGCAAAATCACCAACCCGAGAACAATACCCGCGAGTTCAGCGGCAAACACGTACAGCGCGAGCGCCTTCGGCGCGCGTGCGAAGCGGATGAGCAGCGCCACCAGCCAGGCGACGATCGCGAACTCGGCCAGCATCTGTACGGACATGATGACGAACGGCGACACCGGTTGCCCAATGATTGAGGTCGTCATGTCGCGCAAGATCATGCGGTCCAGCCGGTGGGCCACCCCCCCTACGACGAGTTGCCCCAGCACCAACCACAGCGTCGTGCGGCGCTCGCTCGCGGGCAGGTAGCGGACGAGGAATGCCCTCATCGGGGTCCGGCGAACGGTGCGCTCTCTGCGGTGGCCGTGTCGGCTGCGGCTTCCAACAGCGGGTGCTCCGGCCCCGGGGCGCAACACTCGGCATCGGCACCCGTCCCAAAGAGCAGCTGCTTCTCGGCTCCGCTCAAGGCACCGCGTGCCTGGTCGCGCAGGTTGTTCACGCTGATGAAGAACTCGCGCATCATCACGACCAGCAGGTAGCGGCCCCGCTCAGTGAGGACGAGCTGTTCGGAGTTGTCGATCGCGAAGGCACCGGACGTGCGCATGAACGCCATCTCGAACGGCAGCCCCCTCTCGATACTGACCCCGAAATCCCGCGCGAACTTGCGCTTGTCGAGTGACATCCCGAAGAGCGACATCAGGAAGCGGTAGCGCATGAGGTCACCGGGTGGGAAGACGCGCTTTTGCGTCGCCGGCGTCTTGCCGGCTTCGATGCGCTCGCCGTATTCGCGCAGCGAGAAGGTGTTCACGTACAGCGCGCCCTCGAGGAAGGAAAACGCCCCCGACCCGATGCCCACGTAGTCCTCGTAGTCGACGATGTACTCGTCAATCATCCCGCCCCCAGAGCGTGAGAACGTCCAGGCGCTCGCCGGCGCAAAGCGATCCGAGAGTCCCTCCACGATGCTTTGGTAGAAGCGCCCCTCGCGGGCGTAGTCCACTTTGCCCACAGTGCGCTTGAGCGAATCCTCGACGGCCGGCGAGGCCATGAGCGGGTAGAACGTGGTCTGATTGCAGCCGGTCTCTTTGAGTATTTCGAGGTCGTTGGCCAGGCTCTCGGGCGTCTGCGACGGGAAGTTGAAGATCATGTCGACGTTCATCGAGTGGAACACGCCCTCGATTGAGGCGATCCGCTCCATGATCTCGCGCGCCGAGCCGTACTTCTCGTAGCGGTCCATCTGCTTGAGAAGCCCGTCGTCGAACGACTGCACGCCCACACTGAACCGGTCCACGCGCTCGCGCAGTGGCTCGACCCATTTGGGATACAGGTGGTTGGGGTTGGTCTCCGAGGAGACCTCGCGTATCGAGAACAGCTCCTTGGCAAGATCGATGGTTGCACACAGCTCGTCGATGTCGACGGTGGGCGTACCCCCGCCCACATACATCGCAGGGAAGTCGTAGCCCGCGTCGGCCACGCGTCGCATCTCCTCACGAAGCTGCTTGAAGTAGGCGGTGGCGCGCTCCTGGTTGAAGGGAAAGCGGTTGAACGAACAGTACGGGCACAAGCGCTCGCAGAACGGGACGTGTACGTAGAGCAGGTACGACCGGTCCGCTACAGGCGCGGGCAGAGCAAACTCGTCATGGTCCGCCAAGTCCAAGTACTTCGAGGCCCCGCTACGCATGACGGCGGTGAGAATACGCTCGGAAAGCATGTGGTTGTGCCGCCTCCTAGGCGCCGGCGCGCCCGGCAAGTGCCCGGCGTCCGATGTCGCGGCGACAGAACGCGCCCTCGAAGACGATGCGGTCGACTGCGGCGTACGCCGATTCGATTGCGGCCTCGAAGTCCGGCCCGACCGCGGTAACGTTGAGCACGCGCCCGCCTGCGGTCATGAGGGTCCCGCCCTCGACGCGTGTGCCGGCGTGGTAGACCGTAACGCTGGGAGTCTCCTCGGCCGCTTCGATCCCGGTGATGGGCTCGCCGGTCGCGTAGTCGCCGGGGTAGCCGCCGCTGGCGACGACGACGCTCACGGCGACGTGCGAGCTCCACGACAGCTGCAGCTCCTCGAGCCGCCCTTCGGCGCACGCGAGCAGCACCTGGGCAAGATCGGTCTGCAGCCGAGGAAGGATGACTTGGGTCTCAGGATCGCCGAAACGCGCGTTGAACTCGAGCAGCTTGGGGCCCTCATCGGTGAGGATGAAGCCGCCGTAGAGCACGCCGCGGTAGTCGATGCCCTCGTCTGCGAGCGCGTCGGCTGCGTTGCCCATGACTTCGACCATGCGGGCGTACTGCGCACCGTCCACGAGCGGCACCGGCGAGTACACGCCCATCCCGCCGGTGTTGGGGCCGGTGTCGCCCTCGCCCACGCGCTTGTGATCCTGGGCGGGCGCCATGGGAAGCACGGTGCGGCCGTCGACGAACGCGAGCAGCGAGCACTCGGGTCCGGAGAGGAACTCCTCCACGAGCACCGTCGCACCCGCCTCACCGAAACGGCCGTCGAAGCACTCGTCGATCGCGGCGCGCGCGGTCTCGAGGTCCTCGGCGACCGTGACGCCCTTGCCCGCGGCCAGACCGTCGGCCTTAATCACGACCGGCAGACCGAACTCGCGCGCAGTGCGGTATGCCTCATCCCGCTCACTCGCCGAGAAGGTCCTCGAGCGCCCCGCGGGCAGATTGTGGCGCTCCATGAGTCCTTTCGCGAACGCCTTCGAACCCTCGATGCGCGCACCGGAGGCTCCCGGGCCGAACGCGGGGACGCCGGCGTCGCGCACGGCATCGGCCACGCCGGCGACAAGCGGCGCCTCGGGGCCGATGACCACGAGGTCGATTGCGTTGTCGCGCGCGTAGGCGGCGACAGCGGCGGGGTCCTCGATAGCCAGGGTGATGTTGGTGGTGACGCGCTCGAGCGCTGTTCCCCCATTGCCGGGCGCGGCAAAGATCGCATCAACGAGCGGCGAGGCGGCGAGCGACTTCACGAGCGCGTGCTCGCGCCCGCCCGAGCCCAGTACCAGAATGCGCATGCCCATGGTGAGGCCTTTCGAGACGGCAGGGTTACGCACTGCATTGTAGCCGAGCGGGAAGACACCGGCGTGGCGCGCTAGCGATCGAGGCGCTGAGCTGCTGCGCGATGAAGAATGTACTCACGAGCGCCGACTCGTTCAAGTCGACCCGAGTCCCTGCGCTGGTTCACCGCCGCGAGGGCAAGCTTGCGCAACATGCGCTGCTGCTCCTCGGTCCGGGGTTTGCGCCGAATACGCGACCGTGGCTCGGCCATCTTAGCCAGGACCCGCATGCTGCCCGGCCGAATTGCCTGGCGGTTGGCGAAGTCCGCTACGCGTGCCGCCATCATCGACCGCCCTCAGCCAGCAAGCGCTCGAGTTCGTCCACGACGTCTTCCTCCGCGGCACGGCGCTGCAGGTATGCGCGATCGATCTCCTGAGCGACCGCGAGCATCGTTCCCGCCCAGAACCGCGAATCGTCGTCGTTCCAGTGCTTCGCAGCGCAGAGTCGGTCCACCACGATGTCCTCGATGCCGATCACATAGGCGGTGACTGCACCGACGCGGACGCCAACGACGTGTGCGAGTTCATCGGGGCCGGGTCGGGAGCCGGGCGCCTCCACGAGCAGCCGTAGCGGCTCGTCAAACCAGTGGCGACCCTCCTTGCTGAAGCCCCACGCTGCAAGAACCTCAGCGAGCGGCTCGGACGCCCCCGCCAGGTCGATGTCCACCGTGGGGTAGTCCCCCGCCGTGTAGAACTCAACCGCGTGACCACCTACAACCACGGGTGCAGGCCAGCCCAGTGACTCGACGGCGCGCGTGAGCAGCCCGACGAATGCCAGCCGCCGCTCAAGCTGATCGACAATCGGGCCGAGAAGTCGCTCAAGATCGTCGCGAGATGGCAGGGGCGACGCTTCCGCCACACGCGAAGATGGCTCGATGCCAGACGGAAACGGGTAGGGGCCAGGTACGTCTGCCGCCGCGTTCACCCCGGAGGTTGAGATATGCGTCGCAGCCCCGAGCCATCGCTCCAGATCGCTGGGACGCACGCGCCACAGGCGACCCACCTTGATGGCAGGCAGCTCTCTCTTGCGCACGCGGTTGTAGACGGTGCGCTCGCTCACGCCCAGGTACTCGGCGACGCGTGCTATGTCCCAAAGCTCTTCCATGGGGCAATAATAGCACTTTATAGGAATCTATAGGAACCCGATGCCTCAGGTGCCCACCCAACCACACTCGCCTACGCACTTGTCCCGGAGCTTCGGTAGCGCGCCCTCTCCTCAGCGAGCAGGTAACGCCGCAATGGATCGTGCGGACCGGTTCCCACCTCGACGAGGATTCCCGTCTCGACCAGCGCCTTGAGCCGCGTGCGCGTCGCCCGCGTGGTTCGCCCGATCTTCTCGGCGACTTGCTGAGTCGAGAGTCCCCGCTCGCTGGCGCCCAGCGCTTCGGCGATTCCAGCGTCCACCGGATCCATCCGAGGGGCGGCTACCTGCTGCGCAAACAGCGTCACGCGGAAGTGCGTGCCTACCTCCTCGAAGAGCGGGTCGGGCAGCCCCGCCTCCCGGCAGGACTCAACCATGCGCCCGATGCCGCTGCCCCACTGCTCGATGAGCCCGAGTTCGCGAAACACGCGGGCGATGACGCGGTTGCGAACCCGCGATACGCCCGTGAGGATGTCGCCGATCGTGAGACCGGGAAGCAGAAGCCCGGGATTCTCGATCTCCAGCCGATCATCGAAGATCGAGAGCCTGATGGGCGCCCCGCTCTGAGAATAGTCCGCATGGACGAGCGCATTGATCAGCGCTTCCCTTACGGCTGGCAGCGGGTACTCCCAGCTCTCACCGCGCCGCACATCCGCAACGTCGTAACGCAGCGCGACGTTGCGCTTGACGAAGCCGATCGCAGCGTCCGCCGTGGCCGGCAAAGGCAGGTCAATGTCTGCCGAGTCGATGATGTGCGTGCGACTCATGCCCTTGAAACGACCCACCTGTACCCACGCATCGGGGAACACGGCCAGGCGGTCCTGGCCGAACAGCAGCACGCCTCCCCTTGTTGGCACCACTCGCCCTCCGTGCTTCAGGACCAGGCGCAGCGACTCAAGATCCCGTTGCTTCAGGGTCCTGACGCTCGCGAACGACTCGGCAGCCGCTCGGAAGTCGATTGCTTCCGAGTCCAGCTGCGGCAGCGGCTCTTCGTCGAAGCTCACGCCGCGCGCCGCGCGCCCGAGTTCGGCGCGCATAGCAACGTCCGTGCGCCGGTTCGTGGATCCCACGCGCACGTAGGCGCCGTCTTCCGGCCCCTCGGCTTTCACGTGATATGGCCGAGAAGCCCCCGGGTACACGGTCACCGTCACCACATGAGTCTCGCGCCAGGGGACGACGTCGATGTCGGGCACCACCCGCGGCTCCACGCCGTCACTCAGGAGACTCGCCAACCGTTCCTCGAAGGCCAACGGATCGCTCACTCCACAGACATCCCGGGAATCCTCGATGCCGAACACCAGTGTCCCGCCAGCCGTGTTCGAGAACGCGACCACGCTGCGCAGCACGGGTCGGTGTGAAGACAGGTCGCGTTTGAACTCGAGGGTCTTGCCCTCGTTTCGGCTGAGAACGTCGTTGATGTCCATAGTCGGAATATAGCTCAGAAGTTTCTAGCCGCCAAGTACTTCTGAGTTGTCTGAATATGTCGACTGCGCGGACCGATCTGCAGTGCGGGTCTCCGGCTGAGCCACCTGCCTGCAACAAGCCAACCCGCCGCCCCTTGCCGACATGCTGGGAGTGCATTATTATTCATGACATGAGTCGATTCTACTCATACGTTGAGGAATCCTCTCCTCAGGCATACCGCCCGCGCTGGGCGGCAGCGGTGCTGCGGGCCCACACCGCCCAGTTCCCTGTAACCGTGCTCACGGGCGCTCGTCAGGTGGGCAAGTCCACGCTCCTGCGGCGTGAGGAGCCGTTTTGCGACTGGACGTATGTGACTCTGGACGACTTCGACGCGCTTGAGGCAGCCACAACAGATCCCAATTCACTCTGGTCTGGCAGCAAGTACGTCGTACTCGACGAGGTCCAGAAGGCGCCGGCGCTCCTCGACGCAGTCAAACGAGCGGTCGATGTCGATCCGCAACGGCGTTTCGTGCTATCCGGCTCGGCGAACCTGCTGCTCATGAGCAAAGTGACCGAGAGCCTCGCGGGCCGAGCCACCTTCGTTGAGCTCGGGCCCATGACCGTGGGCGAGATGCAGTCGCGCCCTGCTCCCGGGATCATCGAGCAGTTGCTGCGGGGCGAGCCGCCCGACCCATCGACCACGCCCGCCCCTGCACCCGACCCCATCTCGACAGCGTGGCG
>JBBREQ010000051.1:0-16624 GCA_038202795.1 Coriobacteriia bacterium
CTGGGCGTCACGAGCGAATGCGAGAAGTACCAGATCTGGCTGAGTGAGGTTACGCACGTCGAGCTCCTTCCGTTGCTGCTGTGGCCGGCTCAACTACCAGTTGCCGGATACGGGTTCCTTCCAAGTCGGTCACGGTCAACCGAAGGCCTTCGATCTCGATGGACTCCCCTTGCGCGGGAATCCGACCGGCGAGTTCGGTGAACAGCCCGCCCACCGAATCGGCGTCGATATCGATGTCGGTGTCGAACGCCTCGTTCAGATCATCGACCGGCAACCGCGCATCGACGCGGAACCGACCCTCCCCTAAGTCCACGAGCAGGGGATCCTCACGATCGTACTCGTCTGAGATCTCGCCGACGATCTCCTCGAGCAGATCCTCGAGAGTCACAAGTCCTGCCGTGCCGCCGTACTCATCGGCAACGATCGCGATATGCGTCCTGCTGCGCATCTCCACGAGCAGCTCTTCGACCAGCTTGGTCTCAGGCACGAAGTACGCGGGACGCGCGAGATCGACCACCATGCCCTGAGCGCCGCCGTTGGCCAGTGCGCCGAGAAGGTCCTTGGCGTAGAGCACTGCGCGAACGTCGTCCACAGAGTCGTGGTAGATCGGGATGCGCGAGAAGCCGGTTTCCGATATCAGAGCCACCGCATCGGCCGCGGTCGCTGTGTCCTCGAGAGCCTCCATGTCCGTTCGCGGGACCATGACCTCCCGAACGATCTTCTCGGCGAAGTCACTGACGGCCTCGAGAATCGACTCTTCGGCGACCTCGCGTTCGGACTCCTCATCGAGGTTCGCGCCGCGCCACTCGGCACTGACTGCCCAAGGGGGTAGCGTGCGCTCGGCTCCCACGACGTCGACGGCCCACTTCCACGGAGCTCCCAGCAAAGCCGCCACAGGGTACACCGCATGCATCACGGGCACGACGAATGGGGCGCTGTCCAAGGCGATTCGCTCGGGATTGGTCGCTGCCATGGTACGCGGAAGCGCCTGTCCGAATGAGTAGGTGAGTGCAAGGGCCAGAGCGCCGATGAGCAGCCCCGCCACGCCCTCGGCAGGCGTCGTCGGCTCCGGCGCCACCGCCGACATCGACCACGCCGCCCAGATTCCCAGCGCGACACCCGCGTAGGCGGATACACCAAACGCCGCGCCGCCCACAAGCGACGAGACCGCTCTCAGGCGATGACGGTGCTCGGCCAGCCTCTCGAGTGCGACGGCGCCACGCCGCTCGGACTCTCCCAAGCGGTGGATGCGACCGGGAGAGAGCAGCATCACGCTCGTTTCGGCTGCCGACAGCAGTGCCGAGAGGGCGACAAGAAGGATCGTTGCTATCCAAGTCACAAGCAGCACGGCAACTCCGAGTTCAGGATTGATCGTTCAGGCGGGTGACTCGTACCTATGAGGATACCCGACACGGCCGTCATCGGAAGAAGACCTGGAAGATCGCGGTCACGATCAGCATCCCCAGGAGCGCACCCACGATGATCTGGGGAACCGTGTGTATCTCGGCCTCTACACGGCCCTGAGCCACCAAAAAGGCGATGAACAGCCCCAGAGCAAGGGCTCCGGCACTTCCCGTGATGAATCCCAGAATCACCGCCGAGCCAAACGCGATGGCCGCATGCCCGCTCGGCCACCCCCCCTGCATCCACGTCCCCTCACGCGAAATCGCCTTCAAGGCGATAACCGCAAGCAAGACGACGCAGAGCGCAATCACCGTGAGGTCGGCAGGAGCGATGCTGATGATACTCAGCCCCTGTTGCAGCACACCCACCACGCGCTCGAAGAGAACCAGGTACGCGATCACAACGGCGGTTATGGCAGCCACCAGCACCGCTCCCGCCGCCACATCCTTGGCGACCTTCGCGAGCGGGTCGTAGTGGTCGATGGCCACATCGACTGCGGCCTCGATGGCGGTGTTGGCCAACTCCGTCACCAGTACCAGGCTGATGGCGAAGACCACCAGGGCCAATTCGATGCCGGTCACATCGAGCAGCAGGCTGGCGGCGGCGACCAAGGCAGCGACTCCTACGTGGAGGCGCATGTTGCGCTGGGTCCGCAGCGCGAACACGATGCCGTCGATGGCGAAGTTGAAGCTCCACAGCAGCGAGTGGGCGCGCTTCACCACGGCCTTCTCCTTTACGATGCCGCCACCCACGCCTCGAGCAGCGCGCGCTCACGGGCCTGCATCGCAGAAGCGTCGGAGTCGTCCTCATGGTCGTAGCCCAGCAGGTGCAAGATGCCGTGGACGAGGAGCAAGTTGAGTTCCTCTTCCACCGTGTGTCCGTACTCGGCGGCCTGCGCCTCTGCAATCGCCGGGGCGATGACCACATCACCCAAGGTGACCGGCTCGTCCGGGCCGACAACGGCACACGGGTCATCGCACTCGAACGACAACACGTCGGTGGGACCCTCCTTGCCGCGATAGTCGACGTTGAGCTGCACCATCTCCTCGATCTCGACGATCGCTATGGAGAGTTCTACTGCGGCAGGGGCATCCTCGCGGTCGAGGACGAATGCCGCAAGCCGCTCGAATGCCGCCAGCTCAAGCGGTTCAGGCTCGCGATGGCTCACAGCGCTGATTTGCATCTGCTTCCCTTCTGGGTGCCGCAATGGTCTGCGGGTACTCACAACGTGCGTGCAGCATAGTGACCAGCATGCGCACGAACGTCTCGGTCACGAGATCTATGTCCCCGTCCCGCAGGCCCGCCGAATCAAGCTGGCCGTCGTTGACCTTGTCGTCGATGATGAACCGCACCGCCGTGGTCACGCTCGACGCGTCGGGCTGCCGCAGCGCGCGGACAGCGGCCTCGCAGCCATCCGCAAGCATGACGAGGGCCGCCTCTCGACTCGTGGGCCGACCGCCGTGATACCGGTAGTCGCTCTCTGCCACCGCAGCATCGCCTTGGTAGGCCTTCTGGAAGAAGAAGCGAACCAGCGATGTGCCATGGTGCTCCCGGATGATCGCGATGATCGACTCGGGCAGGTCGTGTTCCTCGGCTAGACGAAGGCCATCGGCCACGTGCGACGTGATGATGAGCGCCGACAGTGACGGCTCGGCGAGGTCGTGAGGGTTCTCGCCGTCGGCGAGGTTCTCGAAGAAGTAGCAGGGACGGCGCAGCTTGCCCACGTCGTGGTAGTACGCGCCAACGCGCGAGACCAACGGGTCGGCTTCTATCGCCTCTGCTGCGGATTCGGCGAGACTCGCCACCGCGAGCGAGTGCGTGTAGGTGCCCGGAGCTTCGATCATCAGCCGCTTGATGAGCGGGTGTAGCGGGCTGGCGGCTTCAATCAGTCGCACGTCACCGCGCGAGATGAGCACTCGCCGCGCCACCGGTACGGCCGCAACACCCAGTACGGCTGCCACGAACGCACCAAGACCACCCCAGATCGCAGCCCCAACGGCCTCCTCGGCAGTCGCGCCCGTGAGCACGTCGCCGAAGTAGGCCACGGTCGCACCCAACACCGTGGCGCCCAGAATCGCGCCGAAGGCCGCCGCGAACAGGATCCGCCGACTTTCGGGACGCATGGCCAGTGCACGCGAGGTCACGCGCGGCATGCTGCCAAGCGTGTAGCGACGCTCATGCATGGCTCTTCGCGTCCTTGGCTTCTTCGTAGAGGTGGTAGGCGGTGACGATATGCTGGACCAGTCTGTGGCGAACGACATCAGTTCCCGTCAGCTCGACAAACGCGATGTCGGGTACGCCCGCGAGGATGTCGCGCACCTGGCGAAGACCGCTGGTCCCCCGAGGCAGGTCGATCTGGGTGATGTCGCCGGTGACCACGATCCGGGAGCCGAATCCAAGTCGTGTGAGGAACATCTTCATCTGCTCTGCGGTCGTGTTCTGTGCCTCGTCGAGGATGACAAACGAGTCATTGAGCGTCCGACCCCGCATGTAGGCGAGCGGGGCGATCTCTATGACACCTCGCTCGAGCAGTGAAGCGGACTTCTCGGCATCCATCATGTCGAAGAGCGCGTCGTAGAGCGGGCGCAGGTACGGGTCGACCTTCTCGGTGAGCGTGCCGGGCAGGAATCCCAGTGACTCGCCGGCCTCGACGGCGGGTCGGGTCAGGATGATACGTCCGACCTGCTTGCTTTTGAGTGCCTGGACCGCCATCGCCATCGCCAGGTAGGTCTTTCCGGTACCGGCGGGTCCGATACCGAAGCTTACGGTGTTCTTCCGGATCGCGTCGACGTAACGTTTCTGCCCGCTGGTCTTGGGGCGGATGATCTTGCCCTTGTGGGTGAGGATGACGTCGCTATGCAACCCCGTGGGCGTGCACTCGCCCTGGGACAGGATGTCGATCGAACGCTCCACGATATCGGGCGTCAGATTCTCACCGCGCTCCACCAGCCCGATCATCTCCGAGAACAACGCCGAGACGGTCGCGGTGTCACTCGCGTCTCCCAGAATGCTTATCTCGTTGCCGCGCACGGAAATGGCCGAGTCGAACTGTCCTTCGATGAGCCGCAGAAGTGAGTCGCCCTGGCCGAGAAGACGTGTCATGTCGAGCTCGGGGGGCACAACGAGTCGAATCTGAGTTGGTTCCACGATGGGGCGATGCACCTCGGTTCGCTGCCGGTTTCCAGAGTACGGCCCACTCGCATGCAAGTGCACCGTCACCTGCGATTCTACCACGCTAAAGCGTGCTCGAACCTCGTGAGAGGCGCTCTCAGCTGACGGGGACTCCCCGCAACCGGTCACCTCGTTCGCCGCAGAGACGGACCGGGAGAACCTCACCTGCCAAGACCCCGGGCGCGAGCGCTTCCACGCGCAGGTAATCGCGTGTGGTGCCTAGTGCGAGCCCGTCGACGACACATTCCACCAGCACCTCGGCGACCCGACCCTGGCACGCCGACGCGTACGCCGCGCGCAGCCGCTCACCCAGTTCGCGCAGTTGCGCAGCTCGAGCTGCCCGGATCTCCGGCGCGAGCTGCACCATCTGTGCCGCAGGAGTGCCGCGCCGCTCGCTGTAGCGGAACACGTGAACTTTGGCGAAGCCTACGCGCGCGACAAGGGCCAGCGAGGATTCGTGGTCAGCCTCCGTTTCGCCCGGGAACCCGGCGATCACATCGGTGGTGACTGCGAGTCCGGGCATCGCACGCCGCGCATGGGCGATCAGGCGCTCGAACTGGTCGGCGGTGTACGAGCGGCCCATCGAGCGCAGTACCGCGTCACTGCCGCTTTGCAGCGGCACGTGTAGGTGCTCGCAGAGCGCGTCAGTGCGCGCCAGGGTATCGAGCAGACGCGGTGTCAGGTCAGGCGGCTCGATGCTGGAGAGCCGCAGTCGCTGCACTCCCGTCCGGGCGACTCCGCGCACGAGATCGGTGAGGTCCGCACCCGCATCCTCATAGCGTCCTATGTTGATGCCGGTCATCACGATCTCGCGCACCCCCGCCTCGACAAGCGCACCGGCATCAGCGATCACTTGCTGTAGGGGGACCGCGCGCGGGACTCCTCGCGCATACGGGATGATGCAGTAGCTGCAGAAGTTGTCGCAGCCGTCCTCGATTTTGAGCAGCGCGCGCGTACGAAAGCCCTCGCCCGTCCGCGCGCGTGCGGCGGCTTCGCGCAAGGGCGGCCCGGCGTGCGCATGCGCCTCGAGCGCCAGCGCATCGGCGACGCGCTGCGCAACACGTTGCTTGTCGGCCTCAACGACGACACGGGAATCAAGCGCACGCAGACCGCTCGCATCGAGCGCTGCCAGACACCCGGTCACCACGACCACCGGATGTGAAGGTGCCGCCAGCGCCTGCCGGACGGCCTTGCGCGCCTTGGCATCCGCCTCGCCGGTCACCGTGCAGGTGTTGATGACGATGAGCGCGGCATCTTCCTCCCCGGCTATCTCGACTCCCCTGCCAATGAGCTCCGCCGCGATCGCGTCGCTTTCAACGCGGTTCACCTTGCAGCCCAGCGTGCGAAACGCGACTTTCACCGGCGACCCGCCCGCAGCGCGCTCAGCGATCACGATGTGTCCGCTGGTGGTGCGCCGCGGCGACCGCAAGAGCCACCGAAACGACCGCCGCTGTTTCAGTCCGCATGATCGAGGGGCCCAGAGAGGCGACGACCGCCCCGATCGACACGAGCGCTTCGACCTCCTCGGCAGCGAACCCGCCTTCCGGTCCCACACACAGCGCCACTGAGGCGTTGGCATCCTCGAACGCGGCGGATGCGACCTCGCAGAGAAGCGTGCCCGCGTAGTCCTCCCACAACACGATCACGTGGTCGTATGCGCCCAGCAGACCCAGTGTCGCCGAGAAGGACGCAGCGTCAGCGACATCGACGACCCGCTCCCGGCGCGCCTGTTTGGATGCCGACTCCGCGATCCTGCGCCAGCGCGCTGCGCGCTGGGAGCGCTTGGGCTCATCGAGGCGCACGACCGTGCGCGACGTGATGACCGGCACGATTCGCGCGACCCCGACCTCGACAGCCTGACGCACGATGCTGTCCATCTTCTCGCCCTTGGCCACGCCTTGAAACAGCGTGATCTGCGGGTACCAGGCGGCCTCGAGCTCGGTGAGCACGCGTGCTGTGATGCCCTCGTCCGAGACGGCCGTCACCTCGACGCGGTGACCGCTGCCCGAGGGGGCGATCAGATCCAGCTCCTCGCCAGGTGTCACACGGAGCACACGCACGGCGTGGTGAGCGTCCTCAGTGCTCAGCGGCACGAGTGCAGGCGCCGAGGAGTCCATCTCCCCGGTGAGGAAGAATCGGGCACGCGACATCTGCGCTAACCCCTCAGCCAGTGCTTCAGCTTCTCGAGCGGGGACTGCTCGGCGGCAGTGGCGTCTCCCAGCTCCTCGGAGAGCTCGCGCAGCAGTTCCTTCTGACGCTTCGAAAGCTTCTTGGGTACCTGCACGCCAACGTGCACGATCAGATCTCCGCGCGAGCCGCCACCGCCGATGCGAGGCATCCCGCGACCCTTGAGCCGTACGGTGTCGCCGTGCTGAGTACCCGCCGGAATGTGCACCTCGTTGTCTTCGAGCAGACCGCACACCGAGAGGTTCGCACCCAAAGCCGCTTGCGCGATCGACACGTTGGACTTGCAGTGCAGGTCGTTGCCCTCACGGTGGAGGAAGTCGTGAGCCGCAATATGCACGGCGACAATGAGGTCACCTGCAGCTGCGCCGCGAATACCCGCCTCGCCCAGGCCGCGAAGCCGTATCTGCTGACCGTCGTTGATGCCCGCAGGCACTGAGACATTCACGTGCTGACGGTCCGGGACGCGACCGGAACCCTCGCACTCCTCACACGGGTTCTCGACCACGTGCCCGCTCGCTGCGCAGCGCTCGCACGGCACAGCAGTCTGCATCTGGCCGATGAACGTCCTGCGAACGGTGACCCGCTGCCCCGTCCCCCCACAGTCCGGACAGGTCATGACGTTGCTGCCCTCGGCGGCGCCCGATCCCCCGCACACGTCGCACGGGGCCAGACGATCGAGCACGATCTCCTTCTCGACACCGGTTGCAGCCTCCGCGAGCGTGATCGTGAGAGACATCGCCATGTCGCGACCCTCGAGGCGCACGCCGCCACGTCCCCCGCCGGCGACACCACCGAAAAACGCGCTGAACAAATCGCCCATATCGAAGCCACCCACGCCCGCGCCCCCGCCGAACAGGTCGCCTAAGTCGACGTAGCCTCCGCCGTACCCGCCACCACCGGCGCCGGCCGAACCGCGATTGCCCACCGAACCGTACGTGTCGTACTGCTGGCGCTTCGCTGTGTCGCTGAGCACGTCGTAGGCTTCGTTGATCTCTTTGAAGCGGTCTTCCGCGTCGGCCGCCTTGTTCACGTCGGGGTGCAGCTCGCGAGCCTTGCGGCGAAATGCCTTCTTCACCTCATCGGCCGAAGCGGTTCGCTCCACACCGAGCGTCTGATAGTAGTCACGGGTACCTGTGGGCACGTATGTAGTCCTTTCGGGTGGGAGAGCCGCGCTACCCCAGCGCGTCTTCGAGTTCGTCTGCAACGATCCGCACCGCCGAGATCGCGCGGCCGTAGTCCATGCGAGTAGGCCCGATCACGCCGAGAAACCCATCGGTCGATCCCGTGCCGTAGTTTGTGGCGACGATACTGAGGTTACCCAGCTCAGCGCGGCGGTTCTCGTGGCCTATTCGCACGGCGAGCGCGCGATTGTCGAGCGCCTCGGAGAGCGCGCCGAGCACCGAAATACCGTCCTCGAGGAACTCGATGAGCGGCCGCGCACGCTCGGCGTCGTGGAACTCGGGCTGCGCGAGCAGCGCGGGTATGCCCACGTGGAACATGCGGTCACGATCCGCCTCGCCCAGCGCATCGAGGATCTCGTCGAGTACGCGGCCGGTGAGTTCGCTCGCACCGTTGGGGTCGCTTGCCGGCACGGCAGCGATACTCAACGCCTCGCGAAGCAGGAGAATCTCGGTCGCACGCTTGCCGGCGAGACCCGCGTTGAGCGCGCGCTCGATTTCGCTGACCTGCTCGGGAGTGGCCTCCGCCGAAAGCTCGATTGAGCGGTTGACGACCTGGCCCGACTCGGTGATCAGCACGAACAGCGCACGTCTCGGGCTCATCGAGAGCAGGTCGAGGCGCTTGACGCGCGCGGTGGACACGCTCGGTGCAACGGTGATCGCGAGGCAGTTGGTGAGTCGCGTCAGCGCCGCCGACGTCTCACGCATCAGGTCGTCGATCTCGGCCGCGTGATGCAGGGGAGCCGTGATCGCCGCATCCGCGGCTGCCGTCTCGCGCTCGAGCAGCTCGTCAACGAAGCTGCGGTAGCCCGTGTCCGTGGGAACCCGGCCGGCCGAGACGTGCGGCTGCGCCACATACCCGGTCTCTTCAAGTATCGACAGCTCGCTGCGCACCGTCGCGGGGCTGCATCCCAAGTCGTAGCGGGACACAAGTGTCTTCGAACCCACGGGCGTGGCGCTCGCGATGTACTCTTCCACAAGCGCCTGCAGCACGCGACGGCGACGTTCATTGAGCATGGCTCGAGCACCTCCCTCAGGCACGCGAAGACGGACAGGTTGATTGGCAGTCCAGTATAGCGAGTGCCAAGCCAGCAGTGAACCACTGCGAGGCCAGCAGGATGCATCCCAGACCTCGACATGCTGGCGGCCTCAGCCCACTCGGTACGCGAAGGAGGGCTCCGTGTGGAGCCCTCCTGCGGAGCGCCGCCCTGTACTGTGGAGCTACTTCACCGTGGCGTAACCGGCTACCTTCGCGGGGTCATAACCGACGGCTCCGCCTACTGCCTCATCGCTATTCCACCCACTCATCCCGAACTTCATGTTGTAGGTCTCGTAGCCCATCAGGTTAAGGAACATCGCTGCCTCGCCTGCGGTGTGACCCGTGTAGCAGTAGACGATGACCTTCTTGTTGGGATCGAGCTTCGTCATCTGGTCGGCCATGTCGGTCCACAGGATGTTCGTGGCACCATCGACGTGGCCCTTCGCGTAGTCGGCGGCCTTGCGAACGTCGAGGATCTGATAGCCCGGGTCCTTCGACTGAACGATGTTGTTGACATCGGTTACCGCGATGGTCGGAGGAAGATCCTTGGCGAAGTACGCCTTGGCCTCGCCCTTCACGGCCTCAGCGACATCGGCGTATTCACCGTCGAGCTTCGGGGCGTCGAAAGGGCCAGCAGCTTCGGTCGGTGTCGTGACTGTCGGGTAGTTGGCGGCCTTGCCGTTCGGAATGTCAAGCCCGACGATCGCCTTGTCGGCGACCCAGCCGCTCATGCCGAACTTCAGCGTGAGAGCGTCGTAGCCGAGCATGTTCCAGACCATGCTCGTTTGTGCTGCAGTGTGCCCCGTGTAGCACACGACTGCGATCTTCTTGGTGTTGTCGAGCTGCGACAGACTCGCATCATCGGCGATCGTCTTGAAGGGGATATTTATGGCGCCGTCGATGTGCCCCAAGGCGTAGTGCTCAGCGGTGCGAATGTCGACGATCTGGTAGCCCGCATCCTGGGCCTGAACGACGTTGTAGAGGTCCGCGGCCGCGATTGTGGGCACGGGCTCGCTCTTGAAGTACTCGTTGGCCGTCTCGACCATGGCAGCCGAGGCGTCAAATACCTGGGCGGCAGGCTTCTCCGCTGCAGGCTTCTGGGCCGCCGGCTTCTGCGCACAGCCCGGCGCGGCCATCAGGCCGAACGCCAATGCGCCCGCCAAGAGAGCCACCATCCAGTTTCTGTTTCTCATACGCTTATTCCTCCTCTGAATTGCGGACTCCCTGAGGAACCCGGTTGACGACTACGGGTTGGTTCGCCTTGACCTCATCGGAAGTCAGACCTGCGAGATCGTCTTCCGTGAGGAAGATGTCTCGGTTATCGTGGCAGCTCGAACAGCCCTTCTTGGTCTGGCGCGTCACGCGTTGAATCGAGTGCGGGGTGGCGTACTTCCACGTGGGTTCGGCGTCCATCTTCGTCAGAGCGTTCTTGCCGTAGAAGTCGAAGGTGCCTTCGAAGACCGGCACGTGGCGGACCACGATGAAGTCCCACGGCTTACTGTCGGTCTTGTCGTAGTTCCTGCCGATGTTGAAATCGAAACCACTCGATTTGGTCTCGAAGAACGGGAGCTTGTTCTTGTCGAGCGCCACGTGGCACGAAGTGCAGTTGTTGTAGTCCTGCGCGTGGCACACCTGGCACTGGAGGTACGCTTTGGACTCCGGTGTTGCGTGCTGAGCGTGCATCTTGACCGCCATGAAGGCCGTGTCCTGCTTGTGACAGTCGGGGCACTTGGGTGCCTGGGGAGCGTCATAGCGGGCATCGTAGACATCGCCACCGTGCATCCACTTGGCGGTATGACACTCCGTGCACTGCATGCCGCCGGGACTCCAGTGAACATCGGCGTGGAGCACGGTCTTGGTGCTCTCGCCCTTGCCTGTGTACTCCTTCTCGATGCGGCTGCCATGGCAACCCATGCAGTTGTTCAGCGAGTTGGGGCTCTTGTAGAACACATGACCTTTGACGAACCCGCCGTCGTTGAACTGCGGGCGCGAGACGTGACAGTCACCACAACCGGAGACATGGCAGGTGTCGCAGTTCTTGGTGAGACCCTGCTTCACTGCGTCCATGCCGGCGGGGTTCGCCCGCTTGAGCACTTGCGCGGTCGTCGTGCTTGAGACACCGCGGGTATCGGCGTGCAGCGTCGTGGCGAAGGTATCGGTGATCTTCTTGTGGCAGGGCGCGCACACCGATTTCGCATACGTGGCCGAGGGCAGCGGCTCCATGCCCTCGTGCGCCACGGCACGCGTCTTGGCGAACTTCACGCCGTTGTGGCAGTAGCGACAGTCCATCTTGCCGTGAACCGTATCGAAGAACTCGGGCGAGACGAGCGCGGCGATGTCGGCCTCCAACGGAGGCAGGGCGCCGCCTCAACCCTCGCCCGCACTTACGGCCTTCGCTTTCACAGGCTGCGGATCCGCCTTGAGGTCCGCCTTGAGCAGCTCTCGGTCGGTATGACACTGAATGCAGGAATACTCTCCTTCGTCCGCCACGACCGGCTCTACAGAGCAGCCGCTCATGACGACCGCTGCAAGGGCGGCGGCGGCGAGAAGGCCGACGAGCGCCAACCGTCGTAATAGGATCTTGTTGGTCATGACTACTCATCTCCCTTCTCGTTCACGAACAGGGGCTTGTCATTGGTGTGCGCTGTGTCGCGGTGACAGACACCGCAGGGCGCCTCCTTGGTGGGGTGGTCCTTTGGTAGCTTGGCCCAGTCCTTCTCATGGCAGGCGAGACAGCGTTCAGCCGGCACCGCGCCGCGAATGTCGCCGACCTCTGGCCCCTGGCCAAAATGCACGTACGCTTCCTTGACTCCGCCTATATGGGCGACGAACTCGCCACCTAGCCCGGCATCGGCGTGACAGTCCATGCACACCGCCTCTTTGGCGTGCGCGGAATCGCGCCATCCGTCGACCGTAGGGGCGATCTCGTGACAAGACCCGCAGAACGCCGGCGTTGACGTGTAGGTCCACGCTCCGAACCCCACGGCACCCAGTGCCAGAAATACGCCGAGGCCTGTCAGTAGACGCAAGTACATGGTCTTCATTCTTGGCGACGCCTTCGCGGAGTCCCCCATGTGGCCGTGGGCCACTGCAACCATCTCCTTTGAGGTATGGCAAAGCCGGAGCTGCTCGCCGCTCACCCTTGTCGGGGGCTGTAGCGCTTTGCCTGATCAGATGCTTCGGTCTTGGTGGTCCGGGGTCGCTCTTCGCGCCACTCCGGTCTGAGGTTCTCGGACGATATCCGTAAGGACAATCTCCGAATTCACAACGTATTCGATACGTCGCCTAACTAATGTACCACTATGTGAAGAAGCATAAACGGCGACGGTCTCTTTGATCTCGGTTCGGCTGAGATCGACGTGACCGAAAGGTCCGCTTTGCCGCCTATTCCCCCGCCCAAATCGACGAGAAGACCTCGTTACCCAGCAGCCACCCGCGCTCGGTGGGCCGCCAGCGACCCTGCGCCAATTCGACGAGCCCGTCACCCGCGAGTGACTCGAGCACAGCGACGACGGCGGCCTTCTCGGCCAGCTCGACGCTGATGCCGCGCGCCATACGCATGCCCAGCATCGCGTCTTCGCGCAGCGCATCGGCCGGTGAGAGCGTCTCGACCAGTTGGGGTACGCCCGCCCAAGGCTCGCCTAGAATCCCCTCGAGCGTCTCGGTCCACGTGAATCGTGCCCGCCAGTCCTGAGCGACGTCCTCGTCGGGCCGCACTGCCGGCGCCAGGCGTCGCAACATCCCCACCGGCATCATGCTCGCCGCTCCCGGCCCCACGCCCAGGTACGCTCCGCCGGTCCAGTACACCGTGTTGTGGCGCGAGTGCCCTCCCGCCCGCGCGTACGAGGCTACCTCGTAGCGCTCGAGGCACGCTTCGCGCAGCAACGCCGCTGCGGCCTGCATCATGTCCGCCGCCACATCCGCGTCCGGCTCCGGCAACGCCCCCGCGTCGATTTCGCGCGCCAGCGGCGTGCCGTCCTCGATGCTGAGCGGGTAGACGCTCACGTGCCCGGCGCCAGTCGCAATCGCTCGCACCACGCTCTCGCGCCAGGACGCAGCGCTCTGCCCCGGAACCCCGCAGATCAGATCCACCGAGAAGGGCCTGCCGCAGTCGCGCAACACCTGTGCGGCCTTCTCGGCGGTGTGCGCATCGTGGCGACGTCCCAGGGTCGCGAGCACGGCGTTGTCGAAACTCTGCACGCCCAGCGAGAACCGCGTCACGCCCGCCTTCGCGAGTGCCTGCACAAGCAACGCGCTCGTGGTCTCCGGATTGGTCTCGACGGTGAGCTCAGCGTCGGGAGCGATCCCGGGCAACGCGCGCACGGCATCGACGAGACGCACCAATCGTGCGCCCAGAAGCGTGGGGGTCCCCCCACCGATATAGATGCTAGGTATGCGATCGAGAACGCCTGATGCCACTGCGTGTTCCACATGGGCGATAACGGCGTCGACGTACGCATCTCCCAGGTCAGTATCGCTTCCCGCAGAGACGGGCGCCGCCACATCGACCGCCGCAGAGTTGAAGTCGCAGTACCCGCATTTCGACAGGCACAACGGCACGTGCACGTACAGCGCAACGGGGGCGCCAGCCGCCGGGTCGCTCACAACGCCTCCAGGTACGCTCGATACTCGACCAGCAGCGCATCGAGCTCATCAGCCGTCGAGCAGCTGTTCACCCGCCCGCGAACATGGCTCGCTCCCGGCATGCCCGCCACGTACCACGCCACGTGCTTGCGCATGCGGCCCACGGCGCGTTCACCCGAAAACGCGCAGAGCGCCCGCGCGTGCTCGCGTGCCATGTCCACTCGCTCAAACCATGACGGCGGCGCGACCCGCTCGCCGCAATCGATGAGCGCGCGAGCTTCTCGGAAGATCCAGGGGTTGCCCTGTGCGCCGCGGGCGACCATGACCGCATCGACGCCGGTGCGCTCGATCATCGCCACGGCATCATCTGCCGAGAGGACATCACCGCTGCCTATGACCGGGACGGCTACGGCACGCTTGACGGATGCGATCACGTCCCAGTCCGCCGTGCCGTGGTAGAACTGCTCGCGCGTTCGCCCATGCACCGCCACCGCAGCAGCCCCCGCGGCCTCCATGGCCTGTGCAAACTCGACGGCGTTGCGCTCGCCCTCATCCCAACCGGCGCGGAACTTCACCGTCACCGGCACATCGACTGCGGCTGCGACCTGCTCCACGATCCGGGCCGCAAGCTGCGGCGTGCGCATCAGCGCGCTGCCCTCACCCTTTGCCACCACCTTGGTCACCGGGCAACCCATGTTGATGTCGATGAGCGCGATGTTCTCTCCGTGCCGCTCGATGAGTTTGGCCGCCTGCTCAGCCATGATCTCGGCGTCCGCCCCGAAGATCTGCACGGCGCACGGCGTCTCATCGTCCGAGAACGTCAGAATCGCCTTCGACCCGCGCGAGTCGGGGTTGTAATGCAACCCCTTCGCGCTCAGCATCTCGGTGTAGGTGAGCCCGGCACCCATCCGCTTGCAGATGCCGCGAAAGGGCGCCTCGGTCACACCGGCCATGGGCGCGAGTAGCACGTTGTTCGAAGCCAGGATGTCAGCGACGGAAGTCATGGGCGCGAGTGAGCGGGCGGCGCGCGAATCGCGCGCTACTCGTCGACCTTCAGGATCGCCATGAAGGCCTCTTGGGGAACCTCGACACTGCCGATGTTCTTCATCCGTTTCTTGCCCTTCTTCTGCTTTTCCAGCAGCTTGCGCTTACGGCTGATGTCGCCACCGTAGCACTTGGCGATGACATCTTTGCGCATCGCTCTGACCGTCTCGCGGGCAAGCACCTTGTTGCCGATAGCGGCCTGAATAGGCACCTCGAACATGTGCCGAGGAATGATCTCCTTGAGCTTCTCGGTGAGAATGCGGCCGCGGTCGTAGGCCTTGTCCTTGTGGACGATGAACGACAGCGCGTCGACGATCTTGCCGGCAAGGAGGATGTCGAGCTTCACGAGCTTGCTCGGCCGATATCCTATGGGTTCGTAGTCGAGGCTCGCGTAGCCCTTGGTTCGGCTCTTGAGCTGGTCGAAGAAGTCCATGATCAGCTCGGAGAGCGGCATCTCGTAGTGCAGCTCCACTGTGCTCTTGGACAGGTACTGCATGTTGATGAAGGTCGCTCTGCGCGAGATGGCGAGCTCCATCACCTGGCCCACATAGTCAGGCGGGACGAGCACGGTCGTGTTGAGATACGGCTCCTCGAGGCGATCGAGCTTTGAGGGGTCGGGCATGTCCTGCGGCGAGTGGAGCACGACCATCTCGCCGTTGGTCAGATAGGCGTGGTACTCCACCGAGGGCGCAGTGGCGAGCAGATCGAGATCGAACTCCCTCTCGAGGCGCTCTTTGATGACCTCCATGTGAAGCAAGCCGAGGAACCCGACGCGGAATCCGAATCCAAGCGCATGGGAGGACTCGGGCTCATACAGGAGCGCGGGGTCGTTGAGACGTAGCCTGTCGAGCGCGTCGCGCAGCTCGGGGTACTGGTCGCCGTCGATGGGAAACAGGCCGGTGAACACCATCGGCTTGACTTCTCGGTAGCCGGGAAGCTGTTGGGTGGCGCCGTGCTTGGAGAGCGTGACCGTGTCGCCCACCTTGACCAGCGACGGGTCCTTGAGGCCCGTTATCAGGTAGCCGACCTCCCCCACGCCCAGCTCGTCGACCGGCTCGTTTGCCGGCCTGCGAACGCCGACCTCCTCGACGTCAGTCACGACGTCGGTCGCCATCATGAGCACTCTCATGCCCTTGCGGACCGAACCGTCGATCACCCGGATGAGTGCGACAACGCCACGGTAGGCATCGAAGTAGCTGTCGAAGATTAGTGCGGTGAGGGGCGCGTCCGGGTCGCCGGTGGGGTGCGGCACGTGCTTGACCAGGGCCTCGAGGGCTTCTCGGACGCCTTCGCCGGTCTTGCCGCTGGCCAGCACAGCCTCGTCGGCCGGGACGGCAAGGCCTTCTTCGATCTCGTGACGCACGCGCTCCGGGTCTGCCGCGGGCAGGTCGATCTTGTTGATGAGCGGGATGATAGCGAGGTGTGCGTTCATCGCCATCAGTGCGTTGGCGACGGTCTGCGCCTCGACACCCTGAGTCGCGTCGACCACCAGCAACACGCCTTCGCACGCCTCGAGCGAGCGGCTCACCTCGTAGGTGAAGTCCACGTGGCCCGGGGTATCGATGAGGTTGAGCTGGTAGGTCTGCCCGTCATCGGCGTCATACATGACGCGGACGGCCTGTGCTTTGATGGTGATGCCGCGCTCACGCTCGATGTCCATCGAGTCGAGCACCTGCTCCATCATGTCGCGCGCCTCGACGCTGTGAGTCAGCTCGAGGATCCGGTCCGCGAGCGTCGACTTACCGTGGTCGATGTGAGCGATGATCGAGAAGTTACGTATGTAGCGGGGGTCTGTAGTCATAGCGGTACAGTGTAACAGGCGCCCAGCTGCCCACGAAGCATTGCCTAACCCGCGCACAGCTGTAACCAGCCTTAGGGGCCAACCAGCCGAGCCAGCCTCTGCAAAACGGCCGTCGTGGTTTCTATGGGCGCTCTGCAAGCGAACTCTGCCCCTCGTGATCTCCAGTCGAGGCTCTTTGCTTGATCAGCAAGCGCGCTACCCTGCACGGGGAGCCCA
>JBBREQ010000052.1:0-16564 GCA_038202795.1 Coriobacteriia bacterium
CCGGGCATCCGATGCCCAGGTGTGCTCGGGGACGTCTCCCACGACCGCGTGGGCGATGGTTGCTTCCGGATCGAGGGCGTCCATCTGTGCGAGTGTGCCGATGGTGGTCCCGCCGCGCTTCATGATGCGGCCATCATCGGGCTCGACCGAACCCGCGAGCAGCGAGAGGAGCGATGACTTGCCATCGCCGTTGCCGCCAACGATGCCGATGCGGTCGCCCTCGTCGATTCCCAGCGAGACCGCGTCGAAGACCTTCTTCGTCGGAAACTCCAGATGGGCGTTCTCGCATCCAAGCAGATAGGCCACTCGACGAACCTCGATCCTTCATACGTCCGGTCAGCACGAACGACACTATCGCACGGCATGAGCACGGAGGGTACAGGCGATCGGGCCAGTGGCGAGACCTACTTGACGGTCACGTAGTCATAACCTGGTGACCAGGTAGCAGCGTGCTTGGAATCCTCCGGCGCGTACGCGCGCAGTCGCCAGCTACCCTTGCTTGCCAAGCTCATCGAGACGCTGCACTTCGAGGTCCAGTCGTTGTACTTGGATGCCTTGCCCTTGACATACCCGTAGCTCTTCCACTTGCCGCCCACCTTCTTGTACTTCTGGATTCGCACCGGGTACGTGCCCGCAGTGTGGTACGGCTCGAGCAGCGCGTAGACCGTCGACTTCTTGCCGACCTTCATCGTTGAACGTGCGACCGGATTCTTGAGGACCCCCTTCGTGGGGTAGGCCTTGGTCGTCTGTGAGTTCGTGCAGTAGTTGTCATTTCCTTCGAAGGTCACCATGTAGTACGTCTTGCGGTTCTGGTACTCGCCGTAAAACGTGAACTCTCCAGCGCCGGTGCCCACCCCTGCGACGGGCCACCAGTCGAGCAAGTCGTACGACGAATAGAGGTACACGTCGCCGATCGCGGACTGTCCGAGACGATCAACTACCGTGCCGCTGATGATGGGGTACCGGTACAGCTCCATGGTCTGCGCGCCGGTGGAGATGCGCACGTCGGTATCGCGACGGGTAACCGTGACGATGAGCTGGTAGTCACCAGTACCATTGTCCGCGCTCACGTCGACAAAGTAGTAGCCGGTATCCCCTGCGTAGAAGCTTGTCTCCAGGGGCGAGCCGCCAGGGCCGCCGTTCGCGACGCGCTTCACGCTCTGGTCCATCACGGGATCGTTCAGGGTCAAGGCGTAGGGGCTGTAGAGATCAATCCCCCAGTCGGACCCGGCAGGGGGAATCAGTGAGATGCTCAGCTGCTCACCCGCGGCAAGCCACACCGCGAATACATCATCGACGTCAACGCCGCCAGCCGAGCCGTTCTCAGTGTGCGTTCCGGTGGTGTCGACATCGTCAAGCCATGCCGGGTTGTCGAGTGTGTCGTTGGGTTCCGCCACAGCGGCTCCTTTGACAGGCGTCGCCTTCGACTGGGTGGCGTCTGCTGCGAAGGCGCTCGCTGGCAGGAGCAAACCCACCACCGTGAGCGACAGAGCCAGCCCGACGATCCGCCTTCTGAGCCCTGCGTCTGACATGACGTCCCCCCGCTTCGGTTGGTCGTGCGCGTACATGCCCTTCGACCTACGGGGCGACCGCCGCGTCGATGAGAATCTCTACGTTGGAGCCCGGTACGACCTCACTGCCGGCCGCGGGTTTCTGCTCAACGACCTTCGTTGTGCCCTCGGTGTTGAAGTAGGTCACCACCGCGACGAGTTTCGCGTCGTCGACCAGCTTGCGCGCCTGTTCCTCGGTCTTGCCCATGACGTCAGGAACAGTCGATCGCTCGGGGCCCCGGGAGACCACGATAGAAACCTCCGAGCCCTCGGTGCCCTCGAAGCCCTTGTTGGGGTTTTGCGAGATGACGATGCCCTTTGCGATCTTCTCGTCATACTGCCTGGTGGTCGAGACCTTGAAGCCGGCCTTCTTCAGAGTCGACTCGGCGGTTGACTCTCCTTTGCCGACAACGCTAGGAACGGTGACCACCTTAGGTCCGTTCGACACGATGAATGTGACGGTCGAGCCTTCGTCTACTTCGGTCCCTGCATCCGGGTCCTGCCGGATGACTTCGTCGCGCGGCACTTTCGCACTGAAGTCGTAGTCGAGGCTCCCTTCGAAGCCCAGATCGGAGAGCTTCTTGAGGGCGTCGTCCTTGGTCAAGCCCACGAGATCCGGCACTTCGACTTGAGTGGGGCCACTGCTGACGGTCAAGTTGACCGGCGAGCCCTTCTCCACCTTGGCAAGCGGGATGGGCGACTGGTCCAAGATCTCTCCGGCAGGGACCGCAGCATCGTTGACCGGCTTCACCTCACCCACGGTGAGACCGACCTTCGTCAGCGAGATTGTGGCGTCATCCACGCTGAGGCCGCGCACGTCAGGAACGGCAACGCCGCCGCTCAAGAGCCCCAGGCCGGCAGCGACCGCCAGCCCTCCGCCCACCAGCAGCACTGCCAGCAGCACCCACGGCCACACCGGCCGTTTGCGAGCCACAGGCGCACGTGCCGGGCGCCGGTCGTTGGCGTAGGACTCGCCTGCAACCTGCGGCATGACCGCTGTGTGCTGCGCCGCAGCGCTGGCGCCGACCGCCGCGACCGCGACCGCAGGTGTGGTCGCGACCTCTCGGCCTTGGACAACGCGCAACAGGTCCTGGCGCATCTCCTCGGCCGTGTCGTAGCGAGCAGTGGGGTCCTTGGCCATGGCGGTGACGATGACCGCCTCGAGGCCAGGATCGATTGCGGGGTTGATGGAGCGCGGCAGGGGAGCTGCCTCGTTGACCTGCTTGAGGGCGACCGCCACAGGGGAGTCGGCGTCGAAGGGGAGCTGGCCGGTCGCGGCTTCGAAGAGCACGATGCCCAGCGAGTACAGGTCGCTTGCGGGCGTGAGCGGACGGCCCTGCGCCTGCTCAGGCGAGACATAGTGCGCCGTGCCCAACACGCTTCCGGTCTGCGTCATCGTGGTGTTGCCCGCACGCGCGATGCCGAAGTCCATTACCTTGGCCGAACCGTCGGGGGTCACCATGATGTTGTGCGGCTTGATATCGCGGTGGATCACGTCGTAGCCGTGCGCGATGCTGAGCGCCGAGCAGACCTGCACGCCGATCTCGGCCACCCGGCGCGAGTCGAGGGCGCCCTTGTTCTGGATGACCGACTTCAGATCGGTGCCGCGGACGAGTTCCATGACGATGTAGTAGGTGTCGCCCTCCTGGCCCCAGTCATAGATGTTCACGACGTAGGGGCTCTGGAGGTTGGCGGCCGCCGATGCTTCCTGGCGGAACCGCGCTGCGTAGGAGGGGTCGGCGGCATAGCGGGGGTGCATGACCTTGACCGCTACCGTGCGGCCCAAGACCTCATCGACCGCTTTATAGACCTCGGCCATTCCGCCGGTGCCGATCTTCTCGGTCACCCGGTATCTGCGTCCGAAGATCATCTCATCCACTGATAAACCGCCCCCGTGCTGGTTACCTGCGAGAACTGCGCGCTCTCGCTCCTGCCATTCTAGCCGAGAAGCCTCACGTTTACTGCGAGGATCTCATGTGGCGCTACCTGCGTTACCTGCTGCCCTGTGCTTTGAGCGCGGCCGCGAGAACCGGCCTCGCTGCGGGCGCCGCCACGCGTCCGCCAATCCCGCCACCTTCGATGAGCACTGCGAGCGCCACGGTGGGGTTCTCGGCCGGTGCGAACGCGATGAACCAGGCGTTCGTGGGCTGGCCCTGACCCACCTCGGCAGTGCCGGTCTTGCCAGCCACGGCGACGTCACTCAATCGGGCTCCACCCCCGCTACCTGCCGAGACGACCTTGCGCATCGCCTGGGTGACCAGCTCGGCAGTCGCGGGATCGGTTGCGCGCGTGAGCTGGCGGGGCCGCGTGGTGCCCGTGAGGCTGGTTCCACCGGTCGAGTCGATCACGCGGTCGATGACGTAGGGGCGCATCACGACGCCGTCGTTGGCGATACCTGACGCGACGAGCGCCATCTGCATGACCGTGGCCTGTGGTCCCGGTGGGCTGTCGTGCTCGCCAACAGGCTGTCCCACTCCTGCCCACGCCGTCTCCCAGGTTGTCATCTCGGCGGGGTCGGGCAGGAGCGAGATCTTCGCCGGTAGTTCGTAGCCCACTTTGGAGTCGAAGCCGAAGCGGTTCGCCTGCGCGACCAGTCCCGGGGCGCCCAGATCGACGGCGAGCTGTGCGAACACGGTGTTGACGGATCTCGCGGTGGCACTCTCGACGCTTATGCGACCGTAGCTGCCGCCCTCGAAGTTGGTGACCGGAGCGTTGCCGATCTCAAGCGTGCCGGGACCGGGGTAGGTGGACTCAGGCGTCGCGACGCCCGCCGCGTAGGCCCCTGTCAGCGTGACCACCTTGAACGTGGAGCCCGGCGCATAGAGTGCCTGGCGCGTCCGGTCGAGCAGGGGAGCCGACGGTGCCGAGGAGAGCCGCTCCCAGTTCTTGTCGACGTTCGAGGGCTTGTATCCCGGGTTGGACGCGCTTGCAAGCACTGCTCCGGTACGCGGATCCAGCACCACAACCGCACCGCGCCTGCCCGAGAGGGCCTTCTCGGCAGCCTTCTGGATGTGCGAGTCGATGGTGAGCGCGACGTCATCGCCCACGACCGGGCGGCCCGCCGCGGTGTCGATCACATCCGAGAAGTCCCGGTAGGCGCGCGTGCCCGAGAGCGCGTCGTTGGCAGCGGCCTCAACGCCGGCGCGCCCGTAGCGCAGCGAGTAGTAGCCCACGACGTGAGAGGCGAAGTCGCCCTGGGGGTACGCACGGCGGTAGGTGGAGCGGGTCTCGCGCACGGACTCGGCGAGCGCGAGGCCATCGCGCGTCAGGATCGAGCCGCGGTCGCTTCGGGCCTGCTCGGCGAGGTTGCGGGTGTTGACCGGGGAGTTGTTGAGCGTGCGCGCGTTGACCACCTGGATCCAGGTGAGATTCACGATGAGCGCGCCCAGCAGCAGGCCCAGTACCGTGGCGACGCGCGTCAGACGCCGTCCCAGCGCGACGCGACCCAAGGCGCCCAGGTCGGTCGAGGTCGTCTGCATCTCGGCCGCGAGTCCTGTGCCCTCGTCGCCGGCTCGCAGCAGCAGCGCAAGCGCGATGAACGTGGACAGCAGCGAGGAGCCGCCGTAGCTCATGAAGGGGAGCGTCACGCCGGTGAGCGGGATCAGGCGGGTCACTCCGCCGATGATGACGAACGTCTGCAGGCCCAGCGACGCGACGATTCCCCCAGCGGTGAACGCCGCGACGTCGGTCTTGGCGCGCGCGGCGGTCGCGAGCCCGCGTACGCAGATCACGAGGAAGCAGAGCACAACCGCCGAGGCGCCGAGTAGGCCCAGCTCCTCGCCGATGGCGCTGAAGATGAAGTCGGTCTCGACGAACGGGATGCGGGTGGGCAGCCCCTGCCCCGGCCCCACGCCCACCGTGCCGCCTGCAGCCAGCGCGAACAGCGATTGAACCAGTTGGTAGCCGCGGCCCGACGCATCAGCGAACGGGTCGATCCAGATCGCGACGCGTGACTGCACGTGGTCGAACATGCGCCAGGCAGCCGTCGCGCCGGCCCCGAACAGCACCAGCCCCAACGCGACGTAGGCCGCCCGTCCCGTGGCGACGAAGATCATCACCAGAAAGATGCCGAACAGCAGAAGCGAGCTTCCCAAGTCGCGCTCGAACACCAGCACGAACAGCGAGACCGCCCACATGAGCAGCAACGGCCCCATCGTGCGCGGTTCGGGAAGGTTCAGGCCCAACACCCGCCGTGTGGACACCGAAAGCGCCTCGCGGTTCTCGGCGAGATACGCGGCCAGAAACAGGATGATGGCGACCTTGGCGAGCTCTCCGGGCTGAAAGGTGAAACCACCGAACTTGATCCAGAGTTTCGCGCCGTTGATCTCTCGGCCGATGAGCGCCGGCAAAACAAGCAACACGATTCCTGCGAGCATGACGGTGTACTTGTAGCGCGCGAGGCGCGTAAGCGAAGGCACGGCGATCAGCGTGACCACCAGCGCCCCGACTCCCACGAACAGCCACGTCACTTGGCTTGCCGCGAGTTCGCGATCGAGCCTCGTCACGAACGCGAGCCCCAGTCCTGAGAGCACGAACGCAGCGGGTAACAAACCGGGGTCGGCCTCGGGCGCGAATCGCCGAACCGCCAGGTGTGCGACGACAAAGGCGGCAAGAAGCGCCCCCGGAACCAGCAAGACACCCGCCGAGAAGACTCGGGTCGCCTGCGTCTCGACCAGCGCGAACACCAGCAACACCGGGGGCGCGGCGGCAAGCAAGAGGAGGAGTTCTGTGGTGCGGCGTGATCGCATGGTCGCGGCCTAGGGTGTGAGCGTCGTGTCGGATGAGGAGGGCGCCGCCAGCTGTCGGTACGAATCGGCGAGTCGGAGCGCCTCGGGCACGCCGCCAACCTGTTCGCCCTCGGCCAGACGGGTCTGGGTCGCCGGCGGCAACGCGTCGACCGGGGTCTGGGTGTTCACCACGGGCCAATTGAGTGACAGTCCCGCGATTTCGCCCGGAACACCTTGATAGACCACGACCGTGCCGTTCTCGGCGATCAGGAACGCGCGGGTGCGCGCGTACCGGTAGGTGCCGTAGCCGATCGCCGCGACGACCACCAGAAGCGTGAGTATCCAGAAGACCACGGAAAGCGCGCCACGCAGACGACGGTCACCTTCGCGCTCGCCACGGGTGGCGGTCGAGCCTGTTTCGATGTCCACCACAACCACGCTTATGTTGTCCTGCCCGCCCGCTTCGTTTGCAGCATCGATGAGGGCGCTGGCTGCGGTGGACGGGTCGGTGTAGGCGCCTAGGATCTCGGCGATCCGCTCGTTGGTGAGCATGCCGCTCAGGCCGTCCGAGCACAGGAGCAGCCTGTCGCCCGCGGCAGCGTGCACCTCGTAGGTGTCGGCGACCATGTTGGGGTCGGTGCCCAAAGCGCGGGTGATGACGCTGCGGTTGGGGTGCACGCGGGCGTCCGCCTCGCTCAGCTGGCCCCGGCGCATCATGTCGGCCACCATCGAGTGGTCGTCCGTGAGCTGCTGGAGCTCGGAGCCGTGCAGGAGGTAGGCACGCGAGTCGCCCACGTGTGCGAGCACAAGGTGGCCGCCGTCAACCAGTGCTGCGGTCATGGTCGTACCCATGCCCGAGCGCCCGATACCCTCCTTGGCGGCTCGAATCACTGCGGTGTTGGCTGTGCGCACCGCGCGCGCAAGGGCGTTGGCATCCGCGCGTCGTGGAGCGTTGTCGCGCAGCGTCTCGACAGCGATCGCGCTTGCCACCTCGCCGGCCTCGTGACCCCCCAGGCCGTCGGCGACGACGTAGAGCGGCGGCTGAGCGAGCACGGAGTCCTCGTTGTGCGTGCGCACCCGTCCGATATCCGAGAGTGCCGCCCAGGTCTGTTTCGTGCGGGGCGTCATCCTCGGTCCACTTTGATCTGGACGTCGCCGATCTCGATCCGGTCGCCGGGGCGCAGTGTCTGCGAGCCCGCTATGCGCTGACCGTTGAGGATCGTTCCGTTGGTCGATCCCAGGTCCTCCAGTACGGCCTCAGTACCCGCGGGCGTGATCTTGGCGTGCCTGCCCGAGACGAAGTCGTCGCCTATGACGATGTCTGCGCCCGGCGAGCGCCCGATGATGACGGGGCCTTTGACCGGCAGTGTGACGCCTTTGAGCGCACTGGGGCCCTGTACAACGGACAGCGTGAACGAACCTGGTCCCGCGGTGCGTTGGCCGGACACGAGGCCGATGCCGGTACGCACTGCCGCGAACAAGAAGAGGTACAGCAGCGCCAGCAGAAGCAGCCGTCCCGCAAGGAGCGCGACGTCGATCACACGGCTCAGCTCCTTGGCTCGTGGTAGACGAGTTCCGAGATGCCTATGGTGATCAGATCGCCGTCCCGGAGTCGTACCCGGCTGACGCGCTCTCCATTGATCAGCGTTCCGTTGGTCGAACCCAGGTCGACCAACGCCCAGCCGGTACCCTCGCGCTCAAGCACGGCGTGCTTGCGGGATGCATTGGCGTCACCCAAGCACAGGTCGCACGATTTAAGCCGGCCCATAACCATGCGATCACCGCGCAGCACGACATCGTGCGCGATTCCCGGCACCGTGATGGTGGCGGACACGGGTGCGGCGATCACAGGCTCGCTGACCGTGGTCGCAAAGCCATCGGACTCGACATCGAACACAGCGGGAACAGCTGGCGCCGGTTTGACCGCGGGAGCCGCGATGGGCGCAGAGCCTGCGAGGGGTGCGGGGCTCTCGGCATCCGGGTCGTGGTAGTCGCTTTGGGTGCTCTCGCCTATCTCGGCGGCGATCTCCTCGGGAGAGAGAAGCTCACCGATGATCTCGAAGCGGCCCAACTTGAGTCCGTCATCGACGAGGAAGCGCACGACGGGTCGCGCTGCGAGTGTGTAGTTGCGTTCCCGCGCATGGCCCAGTAGGTAGGTCGACAGTTCGCCGGCAAGCGTGTCAGCGAAGCCCCCCAAGGCCTCGCCATCCGCCGGGGACAACAACACCGAGAAGAGGGTTGCGCCGTAGACCTTGCCCACCCCGAGCTTCTTGCGCCGGTCCATCTCCTTGGCGGCCGCACGGGCGAGTTCTGCGGGCTGCACGGGCGCTTTGAACACGCCGGCGAAGACGCCTTCGACGCCACGGGCGAGCCGGTCTTCGAAGTCAGAGAGAATGCTCACAGCGAATCGGTCAGCCTTCCGGAGTCTGTCACTCGTCGAACTCGGCGTCTTGCTCCGGGCGTAGAGGCGCGCCCAACACAACGACCAGAACCATCAGTATAAGGGACGCACCCACCGAGACGTTCAGGTCGGTGCCGATCCAACCGCCGGGTCGGCCCAGAAGCTGCGCGGTCTTGTCGGCAAGAAGGTAGGTGCACCAGAACACAGCGGAGGCGATGAACGCTCCGATGAACGCCCCGATGCGTGTCGCCCGGGAGCACAAAAACGACATCGCGACCGCCGCAATCGGCCAGGCAGCGAGCGCCACGTAGGCATCGGGCGAGGTGACGAGCGTGCTCACCCCGGCTACGGCGAGATCGGCATTCCACACGTCCAGCGCGTAGGGCGCCCACACCGCCAGATAGGGCACGCCGCTTCCGGAGGCCGCCGAGGCGAGCATGGCCAGCGCGCCGCCTAAAAGCCCCGTGACGGCGGCTGGCGCAGGGCGCAAGGCGAAGCCCGCGAGAAGCGGCTGGGCACCAGAGAGGCGGGCCGCTCCCAGCACCGGTGCGGCAAGGGGAAGCACCGCGGCGCCGCTGTGATGCCGCGCGAAGAACCACCACCACGTCACTCCGGAGACCAGCAGGATACCAGCGGGTACCCACGCCTGTGCTGCGAACAACCCGGCAATCATGAAGCTCAGGCCAAGCCCCACACCCAGAGAGGGCGCCAGCACCCCCGCGGCGGCTACGAGAGCGACACCGGCGAGCAGCGCGGGGCGCTGCAGACCGAAGGGCGTGAGTCCCGCCCAGGCGAGCCATCCCGCCTCGGCGGCAGCCGCTGCACGGATCAGCACGCGGCCCAAGCGCCCCTGAAGCCGATCCCAAAGCCCCAGCGCGCCCAGGCCCGGTTCGAGGAGTGACTCTTCCTCCTCAGCGACTTCATCGATCAGGGCCGAGAGTGATTCGCGACCGGCAGCCGGGTCCCCCAGAAGGGGCAGCAGGTCCTCGGCGAAGGCGCCCACGTCAGCGTAGCGGTCCCGGGCTCGCAGGCTGAGCGCGGTGGCGAAGACGGAATTGACCTGGGGAGCAAGGCCGGGGAGGTAGTCGGTCGCTCGGGGGATGCCGAGCGTCTCGAGCTGGACGATCGCTCCCTCGACCGAGTCTTGCGCGAAGGGGTTGACGCCGGTGAGCAGTTCGAACGCGAGCGCTGCGAAGCCCCACGCATCGGTAGACTCGGCGACCGCACCACCCTCGAGCTGCTCCAGCGGCATGTAGCCCGGCGTGCCGCCCTCGGCGGGTCCGTGCCCGGAGAGCGAGGAGAGCTCCGCCATCCCGAAGTCGGCCACCTTCACGCGTCCGTCGCGCGTGACCAAGACGTTATCGGGCTTGATGTCCAGGTGCAGCACGCCGTTGTCGTGCGCGAATTCGAGCGCCGAGGAGACACTGTCGATGATGGCAGCGACCTCGTCGGGCATGAGGGCACCGTCGACGTGGTCGAGCACATCGCCCAGTGAGGCTCCGTCGACATGCTCCATGACGAGAAACGCCTCGTCGACATCGGTGTCGAAGTCGAACACGGTCACGATGTTGGGATGGTTGAGCATCGCCGCGGTTCGTGCTTCCGCGAGTCCGGGCGGATGCTGAGGGATGCCGCGCGCATCGACGGGCAACAGGAGTCGTTTGATGGCGACGCGGCGCTGCATGCGCGTGTCCCACGCCAGCACGACCGTGCCGTAACCGCCCTGACCCAGCTCGCTGAGGGGGCGATATCGCTCGAGGATGAGTTGGCTCTCCACCGTGCTCCTTGATTTCTTCGGATCGCCCCTCTCGGGTGCCACGACCGATTCTACCGCGACAAAGGCTCTGGCGCGGTTGACCTTGGCGTGCCGCTTGCATATGGTTCGTCCATCGAATGATTCACGTGACGAAAGGTTACTGATGGCGAACCAAGTCACCACAGACTCCGCAGCGAGCACGCCCGGAACCGCTAGCTCCGACGCGCTGATCGATGAGCTCGACTCCACCGTCATGATGCTGGGCCGGATCTTCTCGGCGAGACACGGTGAGATGTGTTCCGAGTCCGGGCTGAACACCGCTCAGATGCTCGCTCTGCGGGTGCTCGCTGAGCTGGGTCCCTCCAAGACGGGCGACCTGGCCACGCTTCTGGGCGTCAAGGCGCCCGCCGCGTCGGCGCTCATCGACTCACTGGAGAAGCGCGGGTATGTCGAGCGTGAGATCGACGCCGATGACCGGCGGGTTCACATGGTGAGCATGACCGAGAGGGGCGACCTCGAACTGGTCGCCGCAGAGACCGAGCGACGCGAACACATGAAGCGCTACCTCACGGTGCTCGATGAAGATGACGTGAGACTGCTGATTCGCGTGCACCGCACGCTCATTGAAGCGATGACCTCCAACCGTATCTAGCACGCGCTCGCGAAAGGACCTTCTGGCTCATGGACAAGATCACCCGTTTCTCACTCAAGAACGCGGCTGCGGTCATACTGATCGCTCTTCTGGTCACCGCCGGCGGCATCTGGTCGACGATGCAGCTCAAGAAGGAGTCGATGCCTGACATCGACATCCCGGTCATCGCGGTCGTCGTTCCCTATCCCGGTGCCGCGCCGGGCGATGTCTACGACAACGTCACCGAGCCCCTCGAGAAGGCGCTGCGCGGGGTCGCAGGCGTCAAGCAGATCAGCGCACAGTCCGGAGACTCGGTCTCGATGGTGGTGGCGGAGTTCGGCTATTCGGAGGACATGGACGCCGCCGAGCAGGAGATCACCCGCGTGGTCCAGACAGTCAAGATGCCCGAGAACGCCATCGATCCTAAGGTAAGCCGCATCAGTTTCGGCTCGGCGCCCATCATCAAACTCGCAATCGTGGGGGCGGGCGGCACGGGCGAGGCGTTGCGCACCGACGTTCGAGATCGAGTCATTCCGGCGCTCCAGGGCGTCGAGGGTGTCGGCGAGGCGCGTCTGGCCGCCGACTCACCCAAAAGCATCCGTATCGAGCTCGATCCCGAGCGCCTGAAAGACGAGGGCCTGACCGCAGACGGCGTCATACAGCAGCTCCAGGCCGCCAACCTGTCGTTTCCCATTGGTGCGGTGGACCTGGGCAAGACATCTCAGCCCATCCGGGTGGGAGGCACGATCGACAGCGTGAAGGACATCGAGAACTTCCAGATTGCGGTCTACCCCAACCAAAACGAGATCATGGGCGACGCGTTCGCACAGATCGGCGAGGGCATGGGCGCGCTCGGTCAGGCGGTGGGGGGGCTCGCGAAGGGCATGGGCACGGGCTTCTCGGCGCTGGGGCAGGGAATGGGTCAGCTGGGCTCGGCCACCGGTGAGGTCGCCATGCAAGCGGGGCTCATCAACGGCATGCAGCAGTTGCAGGCTCAGGTGTACACGATGAAGTACGACACGCTGCCGGCGATGAAGTCTGCGGCCTCGTCTATGCCCACTAACACACCGGACTACGCCAAGCTTCAGGGCCAAATCGCGGGCATCGAGCAAGCGATCCCCGGCATGGAGGCCGCAATCGACGGCATGCAGGCGCAGGTAACGACTTCGCAGAAGAAGCTGCAGGCGCAGGCCAAGTCGGGGTCGAGCAGTTCGAACTCGTCGTCGATGAGTTCGGGTGGCGGCGGGATGCCCGCGTCTTCAGGCGGTAGCTCGGCAAGCGAGGTGAAGGTGACGATAGGCCGCGTGAAGCTCTCCGACGTCGCCGATGTCACCTACGCCCCCACCGCGGGCAGCGTCGGCTCGCGCGCCGACGGGCGACCCGCGGCGCTCATCGACATCATCAAGTCCCAAGACGCCAACACCGTCGACGTGTCCGAGAAAGTCATGGCTGAGATGAAGCGGCTCGAGGGCGAAATGCCCCCCGGCACAGTCGTCAAGACCGTGTATGACTCGAGTGTGGCCGTGAACGCGTCGGTCGATGGCATGTTCCGAGAAGGGCTTCTCGGCGCGCTGTTCGCGGTCATCGTGATCCTGCTGTTCCTGCGCAACTGGCGCGCGACGATCATCGCAACGGTGTCGATCCCCCTGTCGATCCTCATCGCGATGGTCTTCCTTCGTCTGTCGGGGGTCACGCTCAACGTCATGACGCTCGGCGGTTTGACCGTGGCGATCGGGCGCGTGGTCGACGACTCGATCGTCGTCATTGAGAACATCTTCAGACACATGCAGCGGGGAGATACACCCAACGCCGAGCTCGTGCGCGTTGCGACCAAAGAGGTCTCCTCGGCCATCACCACCTCGACGCTGACCACGATCGCGGTGTTCCTGCCACTGGGGCTGGTGACCGGAGTCATCGGCAAGATATTTCAGCCGTTCGCTATCACGGTGGCGCTCTCGCTCGCGGCCTCTTTGCTGGTGGCGATCACGATCGTGCCTCTGATGGCCAAACGGTTCCTGTTGCGCGCGAAGGTCCCGGCCGACCACGGCACGGATTCCAAGCCGATGGCGCTGTACACGAGGGTGCTTGAGTGGTCACTCGGTCACCGATGGATCGTGGTTGCCGCAGCGGTTGCGCTGTTCGTCGGGTCGTTGGCACTGGTCCCCCTCATCGGTACTGGCTTCGTTCCTGACACCAAGGAGAAGTACGTCGACATAGGCGTGACCTATCCAGAGGGCACCAAGGCCACCGAGGTCGACAAGGCCGTGCGCGTCCTCGAGGCGGCCCTCGCTCGCAGTGGCGATGTTGAGATCTACCAGAGCACCGTGGGTGTGAGCAACAGCAACGTGGGCATGTCGAGTGGCCTGGGCGGGTCGAACAAGTCATCCACGTACGTGAAGCTCAAGGGTGACGCGAACATGGACGAGTTCATTGCCGCCATGGAGTCCAAGAGCGACAGGCTCGAGAAAGACGGAGTCACCGTCGAGTACCAGCGTGTGAGCGCCTCGGGCACCAACAGCGAGCTCGAGCTCGTGGTCATCGGCAACAGTCTCGCCGATATCCGCTCCGCGTCCGACACCATCGAAGAGGCGATGAACGACGTGCCCGGCCTTGAGAACCCTAGGAGTAACCTGGGTACGAGCCGCAAACAGCTCGTGGTCGACGTCAACCAGGCCAAGGCTGCGAAGTACGGGCTGAACGCGGCGATGGTGGCCGGCACGGTGCGTGGTTACGTTGCCGAGCAGTCTGCAGGATCCGTGAAGCTCAAGGGCGAGCCGACCGATGTCGTCTACGTGGTCGCGCTCGACCCGGTCAAGCGTGCGGAAGAGATGCGCGCGCTCAAGCTCTCTACGCCGCTGGGCAAGAACATACGTCTCGACAAGATCGCCAAAGTCGAGGACACCGCCTCGCCCGTAGCAGTGCTCACGCGTGACGGCGAGCAGTACGCTTCCGTCTCCGCACGCATCACTGAGCGTGACTCCGGATCAGTCATCAAGGCGGTCAACGCCAAGGTTGCCACGCTCGATCTGCCCAAGGGAATCAAGACCGAGACCTCGGGTGCGGCAGAGCAGATGAACGAGTCGTTCTCGCAGTTGGGCGTAGCGATGCTCGTCGCCGTCGGCGCTGTGTACCTGGTGATGATCATCGCGTTCGGAGAGGCGATCGCCCCGCTCGCCATCATGATGTCACTGCCGCTTGCGGTGGTAGGCGGACTGGTCGGACTGTTCATTGCGGGAGTGCCGCTCGACGTCCCCGCGATGATCGGCGCGCTCATGCTCATTGGAATCGTCGTCACCAACGCCATCGTGCTCGTCGACCGCGTCCAACAGAAGCGCAGGGCAGGAATGACCCGTCACGATGCCCTGATTGAGGCAGGACAGACGAGGATGCGCCCGATTCTCATGACGGCTGTTGCCACGATCATGGCGCTCGCCCCGCTCGCCTCCGGTTTTGCCGAGGGTGCGCTCATCAGCCAAGGGCTTGCAGTCATCGTGATCGGAGGCCTGACCACTTCGACCATGCTCACTCTCATTGTGGTGCCGGTCGCCTACGACTTGCTTGAAGGCGGCAAAGAGCGCGTGTTCGGGCGGCAAACGGCGGACGATGAGCTTGCCCCTGAAGGCGCATAAGCCCCACCAGAAGTGCACACGCGTGGCGACAGCCCGTCCGGATCGCTCGGGCGGGCTGTCGGCCTACTCGAGGCAGTACAGATACCCGTCGCGAGAGCCGATGTAGACGCGGCCCTGGTAGACCAGTGGGACCGACTCGATCGACCCGCCAGCGGTAAACGAGTCGACCTCGCGCACCGTCACGCGCCAGTAGCGTCCGTCGGGGCTGGGGAACGCGTTGGCGTCGCCCTCCTCGGCGGGGGTGAAGGTGAGGCCGTAGAGGTGCACCTTCTTGTCAAAACCCACAGCGACCATCCGAGTGCCCGAGAAAACCGGCGTCGAGATGGAGCCGCCAATGGCATCTGCGAAGACTTCGCGGGGCACGGGCGCGGATCCGCCCGGACCGGGACCGTTGACGCGGCGCTCGGTCATCACGTCACGCGAGATCACGCGCACCGAGCCGTCGACGCCGCAGAAGGCAGCCAGCCGGGGACGACTGCCGTCGTTGGCGCCGTCGTTGGTCCCTACCGAACCGACACTGCCGCCGCGCCACTCACCGATGCCACGGGTGGGCAGCGGGAAGTACGACACAACCGCCTTCGCGGGCGGCTTCGAGGGGTCGAGCTCGTAGACGCCGGCCGGCTCGGAGATGTATTGCTTCTCGATCGTCACCAGCAGGTGCTTGTCGCGCGTGATCACAGGCGTGCCGTCGATATCCGATCCAGTCTTGAAGTCCCACACGACTTTAAGCGACGTGCGGTCGAGGCCGTATACGTGTCCCGACCCCGAGGTGATGTAGATGCGCTCGCCCAGAGCGGACGGCGAGGCCTCGATTGCGAGGTTGGCGCCGCCTTCGTCGGGATGTGCCCGCACATCGGCGGCGGTGTAGAGCCGTGGCGACCGCGCGAGCACGACCGGCTGAGTCACGCCCTTGACCCTGCGGGTCTTGAAGGGATCGAGCTTGTACACGTAGCCGGACTCCACTGCGCAGTACAGCGCGCCTTTGTACCACAGAGGACTCGAATCAACGTCTTGGCTATAATTCGCCGTCTTGGGTACCGGCAACTGCCACAGCGCCTTCCCGGTTGCGAAGGAGACCGCGCGCAGAGGTGCGATGCCGGGATCACCCACCGACTTGTTCCACCCGCGCCGTGAACCGGACACCACGATCGCACCTTTCGCCGAGGAGGGCGTGGCGGGGTTGGCAACCACCGTATTGGTGCCCTTGATGACGTCGGGCCACTTCGCCTCCCACTCGACCTTTCCGGTGTCCGCGTCGATCTTGTGCAGGTTGTGGTCGTATCCACCGATCAGGAGGTAGTCCCGACCCTTGTCGCGCACCGCGGTGCACTGACCGGTCCAGCCGGAGCCGGCCCACCACACAAGCTCGTTGTCGATCTTGCGCTGCGTCTGACCTGAGCCCAGCTTGACCTTCCAGACGAGTCCGAGGCGCGTCGGCGCGGGTCCGATGCCGTACGAGCGCCGCAACGCGCCGCCGAGGAAGGTCGCGATCTTGATGCCGTCGGAGCTTCCGCCCACAGCGACGTCGGGCGTCGAAGCCGTTGGCGTTGTGGGCTCTGCAGGCGCCGTGCCCGTGGTGGTGGCCGAACCGGGAGTCCCTGGGCCGATCGTCTGCCGCTCCGGCGCACCGCGCAGTACGAACCACATGATCCCGGTCGCCGCGAGCACCATCACGACCGCCACGAGTAGGCTGCGCCTGCGCGCAGCGCGGGCGCGTGCAGAGGACGGCAGCCGATAGGCCGGCCGGATTGCAGCGGGCCGGCGAGAGGGCCGAGGGCGCTTGCGGGACACGGTGCTCATCGGACGCAGATCGTGGTACGGCAGTCGCTGTTCGGGTTTGCTGCAAAGGCGAACGGCGGAGCGAGCATCG
>JBBREQ010000053.1:0-16243 GCA_038202795.1 Coriobacteriia bacterium
TTGTGAGGACAGGTCTCGACGTAGACACAGTCGTTGCAGGTCATCTCGCCAAGATCGTCTCTGCTGCCTGAGTAGCCGGGCACATCAGTGCCGGGAGCTGGACTCTCAAGGTCGAGGATGAAGTCCGACAGTTCCGCGTCCGCATCAGACTCAACCCCCCCTGGCGACCCCGGCTCACCAGCGGATTGGGCCTCTACACCTGAATCCGCCTCGACGATCTCGCCCGTCGAATCTTCCGGCGCGGCGTCCGGATTCACCGGCATGGGCTCTTGGTCGGAATAGGCCCCCATGATGACCGGGCGAGCCACAGACATGGTGTCATCGTCTCCCGGAGCCCTGACCAAGCTCATCTCGTCGGTACCCGGCTCCTCGAGTGCATCCAGGCTGAACGCTGGAGTCTCAGAATCGCCCGCCGCCACATCCCATGGCCAAGAGGCAACGTCACCCGCCTCCGCAGGCGTTTCGGAAACAACCGCTTCTTCGGCCGGCAGCTGCTGGCTCTGGATCTCGGAATCACCCTGTTCATCGGCGGGTGGTTCGGCCTCTAGTGTGGTGGCCGCACTGTCAGGCACCGCAGTCTCATCAGCTGGCCCTACGGACTCCGGGGCGACTATGCCCTCGGACTCCATCTGCACGGCTGATTTGCGCAGCGCCTCCCGAAGCGAGATCTCGTCAGCGGCCGTGACTGCGGAGTCCGCAACTGCTTCGGCCCATGCCTCATCGACCTGTGCCACGGGGCCGGTCTGATCGTTGTTCACAGCGGGAGCCTCAAACACGGCGGCATCGTCAGCGAACTCGTTGGACACGGGTGTGTCAGACGCGACGCCGGTCTCTGCCGCGTCATCCGCATCCTCTGCCGGCTGCTGCTCAGCGTTCTCAACAGCCTCGTCGGCCACTTCGGTAAGCGCTTCAACGGGCGCGGCAGCTGAGGCCGGACGCATGAGTAGAACCGAGGCGCCATTGCCAAGTTCGAACACAAGGACTTCGTCGTCCCACTCGTTGAACTCAGGGAGGCTTGTCACCCGTGAGAGCTCCGAAAGCGCTTCAGACCGAGACTCGAAGACCTCGTCAGACAGCAGCGACAGGCGGTCGTCAGAGTCCTTGGACAGCAAGAAGAATGGCATCGCGGTACTACCTCACAAGTCGGAGTTGACGCATCACGGTCGCCCGTCGTGTTATGCGCTTCCATCGTAGAGCGGCGTGTCCCGTGGGGCAACCGCTGTAGCACCTCAACCTCATCCCGCTGTGACTACGCGCACGCATCGCGCAGAGCCTGGAGTCGCGCCACGTTGACCGCGTCCTTCTCGGGGACTTCACCCGGCATCTCGGTGACCACTGAAACACCTGCAAGCTCCGGAACGCACACCATCGCGGCAAACCCATCGCTGCCGATGAACCCATCGCCGATCCACTCGTGTCGGTCCTTCTTCTCGCCCACACCGAACTTGCAGTCGTTGGCATGGATGAGCCCCAATCTGTCGACGCCTATGGTCTGCGCGATCTCCTCAACCGCTTCGGACCAACCCTGTGCCGTGTCGACGCGGTAGCCGTACGCGAACGCATGACAGGTGTCGAGACAGACGCCCAGTCGCTCAGGTCCCAAGTTCGCCGCCTCGATGCACGACGCGATCTCCAGGAACGTGGAGCCGAACGTCGTGCCGGCGCCTGCCGTGTTCTCAAGCAGCAGCCTGGTCTGGCAGGCATCTGCACCCGCACGGTCGAATGACTCGACGATCGCCGAGCCGATTCGCGCCACGGCGGCCGCAGGGTCACCGGCAGAGTCCGCGCCGATGTGCGACACGACGCCCGCAGCCTGAAGAAGCGAGCCACGGCGAAGCTCATCGGCGAGCGCCTCGATGGACTTCTCGCGCATCTCGGGGTCGGTCGCGGCAAGGTTGATCAGGTACGAGGTATGCGTGAACAGCGGGCCGAATCCGGATGCGCAGCGTGCAGCTGCGAACTCCTCGGCGGCACTAGGGTCGATCGATGCTCCACGCCATTGGCGAGGGCTCTTGGCGAAGATCTGCATGCACTCGCAGCCCACGCTGCGTGCGTAGTCGAGGGCTTTGGGGTAGCCACCGGAGACTGAGACGTGTGCGCCGATGAGCATTCGTGTCCTTTCGCGGATTCGCGCCGCCCTCGAGGCGGCACGTGCCCATTCTACCCATGAGATCTCCTCTGGTAGTGCAGCGGCCCGCTTGCACCATCGCGCCGCAGTCGGCATCCCTGCCTGAGAGTGCTGCGCGCTACACTTACCGCATGAGTCTCGACGCCGCCCACCCCTGCGAACACACGCCTTGGACCGGTCGTGCGATCCTGCACGTCGATCTCGACGCGTTCTTCGCTGCCGTCGAGCAGCTTGACCACCCTGAGTACCGAGGCAAGCCCGTCATCGTGGGCGGTGACCCGTCTCGTCGCGGAGTGGTCTCGACCTGCAGCTATGAGGCGCGGGTGTTCGGAGTACGCTCGGCAATGCCTTCCGCACGCGCAGTACAGCTCTGTCCGCAGGCAATCTGGGCGACCCCGCACTTCGAGCGGTATCACGACATGTCCCAAGCAGTCTTCGCGATCTTCAGAGAGCACTCCCCGCTCGTGCAGCCGGTCTCCGTGGACGAGGCATTCCTCGATCTGACTCCCGGGCGCTTCGGCGAGGAACACCCTGTCGCCGTGGCGCGCCGCATCCGAGCCCGCGTCGCAGAGCTGGGCATTACGGCTTCGGTGGGGGTCGCGACGTCCAAGACCGTCGCGAAGATCGCCTCCGATTTCGACAAGCCCGACGGCCTGACGGTCGTGTGCCCTGGCGACGAGCGCACCTTTCTCGCTGGGCTGCCCGTTCGCGATATGAGTGGCGTCGGTCCCAAGACCGCCGAGCGGCTCAGGATCTTGGGGGTTCGGACTCTGGGCGATCTCGCCGCTCTCGATGATGCCACCGCGCGCGAGATCCTCGGGACGCACGGACCGGGTCTCGTTTTGCGGGCGCGGGGCGTCGATCCGCGCTTGGTTCACGAGAACGATCCCGTGAAGTCCGTGTCCAACGAGCGCACCTTCTCGACCGATGTCCGCACCCCCGATGACGTCAGCGGCGCGCTCGATCGCCTGTCCGCCAAGGTGGGACAACGACTCAGGCGCAAGGGCCTCGCTGGCCGCACCGTCACCGTGAAGCTGCGCTTCTCCGACTTCTCCATCCGCACAGTACAGCGCGCGCTTTCCTCGGCCACCGCCGACGAGTACGTCTTCGGGCCCGTAGCGCTCGAGCTCGTGCGCGAGGCGTGGACACCTGGCGTGGGTGTGCGCCTTCTGGGCGTGGGTATCTCCGGATTCCAGCAGCGCAGCGAGCAGCTTGACCTGCTCGGAAGCGGTGGCGACACGCCCGCAGCGGACATTCCCGGCCGAGAAGACCTCGTGCGCGGTATCGACGCCGTGCGCGAGAAGTTTGGCGACGGAGCGTTGAAGTTCGGCCGCGAGATGAAACTTCCACCGGACACCGGCACGCCGAAGCGGGACTAGGGGCCACTTCCGTTCCACCCGGCGCGCTCCTCGGCAGCTATCACCGCTCCTCCCCACGACTCCTCCTCGGGCGCTCCCGCTCCTCCCAGCGACGGGCCCATGGGTCCGCTGGGGACTCCGCGCCGCATTCTCACCGGAGCGCCGCTCGCCGTACGCACCACGTACGGCTTGATGTCGCCTGCCACGATCGCCAGCCCGCGCTCGCAGTTGTTCTGCAGCGTGCCATCGATCAGATATGCGCGGTGCTTCACAATCACGTCACCGCAGCGAGCCAGCGTGTCCGAGAAGACCACGACGTCGAGCAGCCCCGTAGGGTCTTCGAGCGTCAGGAAACACGTGCGCTTCCCCGAGCGCGTCCGCGGCGTCTGCGCCCGCTCGCGCACTCCGCACACGCGAACTTTCGACCGGTCGGGTAGCTCGTGCAGGTCGCGCGCCCACGTGACGCCCCGCCCTTCGAGGTCGGCGGTCGCAAGCGCGAGCGGGTGATCGGTAAGCGACAGCCCCACTAACTCGAGCTCGGCCGATAGTCGCCGTGCAGGGCTCCACCCGCTCACGTGACTGTCGTCTTCGGCCGCTCGCACCGGCGCGGGGGCGAGGCAGAGCACGTCGTCGCCGGCACTGCCTTCACGCGCCAGCACCGCCTTCAGTTCGGGCAGCAACACGAGCAGCTCGTCGCGCGTGGGAGGACGCCCGGCCTCGGTGATTCCCAGCCCGTCGAGCGCGCCGATGCGGATGAGCGATTCGGCGGCCGAGACCCCAGCGCGCGTACGCCGCAGAAGGTCCGCGAGATCACGAAAGGGCCTCACTGCCCGCTCGCGCGGGAGCACCTCGAGCAACCGCGCGGTCATCTCGTGCACGTCTCGCAGACCCACGCGAATGGCGCTCCCCTCCTGCTCAACGGTGTAGCACGCGTCACTGGCGTTGACATGCGGAGGCAGAATGCTGATGCCGTGACGCCGCGCATCGTTGACCACCAGCCGCGGCGTATAGAAACCCATGGGTTCGTTATTCAGGATCGCCGTGGCGAACTCGGCCGGGTAGTAGGTGCGCAGCCATGCGGTCGCATAGCTCACCACCGCGAAACAGGCCGCATGCGCCTTGTTGAAGCCGTAGGCCGCAAATCCCTCGAGCTGCCGGAATACCTCTACGGCGACCTCGGCATCCACACCGCGTCCCAGTGCCCGCTCGAGGAAGTGACCCCGGATACGCTCCATTTCTTCTCGGCTGCGACCTTTGGTCATCGCACGGCGAAGCGAATCGGCCTCGGCCAGGTCGAACCCGGCGACCGCGCGCGCCACGAGCAGCACCTGCTCCTGGTAGACGATCACGCCATACGTGTCAGCCAGCACCACGCGCATGCCCTCATGCGGGACGCTTACCGGCTCCAGGCCATGCCGACGCCGGATGAACGGCACGATCATCTCGGCCTCAAGCGGTCCGGGCCGAAAGAGCGATATCTGCGCGATGATGTCTTCGAAGCAACTGGGCTTGAGCCGCGTCGAGAGGTTGCGCTGCCCGCTCGATTCGAGCTGGAACATCCCCACCGTGTCTGCCGAGGAGACCTGGGCGTAGACGCGCGGATCGTCCGGGACAAGATCGAACGGCTCAGGCACCGCAGATTCGCCCACCCGGGCGCGTGCGAGTTCAACCGCTTGGCTGATCGCGGAGTGGGTCCGAAGTCCCAGGATGTCCATCTTCACAAGCCCGAGGGTCTCGATGTCGTCTTTGTCGTATTGCGAGACCACCGTGCCCTTCGCTGCCCACTGCAGGGGCATCCAACTCGCTACCGGCTCGCGCGTGATGATAAATCCCCCCAGATGCGTACCCAGGTGTGTGGGCGTGCGGTCGAGACGCTCGGCGATCTCCAGCACGGATGCATAGCGCGGGTCGTGCAAGGGGTGGTCCCGGCACTCGGGATAGGTCGCGAGTACCTCGCGGATCTTGCGCGCGCTCACCCACGGCAGATGACGCGAAAGCGAGTTGACCTCGGCGATCGGCAACCCGAACGCGCGGGCCGCTATCCTCACCGCGCTGCGCGCCGTCGTGGTGTTCACCGTCGCCACCATCGCGACGTGCTCGTGACCGAACCGTTTGTAGATGAAGTCGATGATCTCGTCTCGGCGGGCCGAGTCGAAATCCACGTCGATGTCAGGCATCTGGCGGCGCTCGGGATTCAAGAATCGCTCGAAGAGCAGGTCGTGACGCACGGGGTCGGCGTCGGTGATACCCAGCGCATAGCTCACGATGCTGTCACCCGCACTCCCCCGCCCGCTACAGCGAATACCTGAGCGTTTCGCGAAGTCCACAATCTCTTTCACCACGAGGAAGTACTCGGGAAAGCCCATCTGGTCGATCAGGGCCAACTCATGCTGCAGCCGCCGGATCGCCTCCGGCGTCATGGGCTGATACCGCCTCTCAAGCCCCCTCCAAGACTCCTTCGCGAGCACCGAGTACGGTGTCTCGCCAGCCGGGATGTCCGCCCCTGGGAAGTGGAACTCCCCCAGGGGAAGCTCGAATCCAGCGCAGCGCGCCGCGATCTCGAGCGTCGCGTCACAGGCCCGCTCCAACCCGGCGAACAGCTCGCGCATCGCAGCAGCCGGCTTGAACCACAGCTCGCTGTTAGGGCGGTCGTAAGGCCCCGGAAGCGCCATGCGCGCGCCCGCAGCCGAAAGCACGTCATGGAGCCGGTGGTCACGGGCGTGCAGGTAGTGCACGTCGTTGGTGGCCACGACCGGCAATCCCCGCTCATCCGCCGCCCGCACGAGCCCGCTTATGACCCGCGGCGACGCCACGGTCAGCGTGTGAACCAGCTCCACATAGAAGCTTTCCGGTTCGAAGCACTCGGCCAGATGCGCGAGTGCGGCCCCTGCCCGGCCCGGATGCCCCATGGCTATCGCTTGCGGTGCCTCCCCATTTCCGCACCCCGACAGTCCGATAAGCCCACCCGAAAGTTCCCTGAGGTCTCTCAACCGCACGATACTCGGCACCTCTGCGCCGCGCAGATGCGTGCGGGAGAGCAGCCGGCACAGATTGCGGTAGCCCTCGAAATCTCGGGCGAGCAGCGTGAGATGAAACCCCGGGGCCGACGCGCGCCCGAATCCCACTCGAGCGGGCATGTCGAGCCGTGCCTCGGGCGGCAGATCGGCCTCTTCGCCCGTGATCCCCGCCGCTTCAACCACCACTTCACACCCGATGATCGGCGCGATACCCGCCGCCCTGCACGCCGAGTAGAAACGGATCACCCCCGAGAGGCCCTGGTGATCGGTGAGCGCAAGGGCCGGCATATCCAGCTCAGCAGCACGCGCAACAAGCCCGTCGAGCGGCGCTGCGCCGTCCATGAAACTGAAGTGTGAATGGGTATGGAGGTGCACGAATCCTCCGGAGGGGCTCATAGGGTGCCTAATCCTGGATGCCGGTGAGCGACCAACCACCGTGCGCCCGGTCGAACGCGAGATCGTAGACTCCGCCACGCGCCACTACCCTGAAGAACCGACGCGATACCTGACGACGCGGATCCCACCAGCGTCGTTCAGCCGCCCACACTTGGACGACCGCGTCGACGACATAGCGTCTATTCGCGCGGACGAACGAGACCGGGCACTGGCGGTGCACGTCCCACTCGACGGTGAGCGGTTCTTCCACACGTTTGGTGGCACCGCCGCCGTCGCGCCGCACGAGCTCAGACGCGCGCACGATCCAGGGGCTTCTGAGCAACTCGACGATCACTGGCCGGCGCGAGTGAGCGCTGTCGAACAGCTCGAGGGGCTGCCCTGTGGGTGTGGAGTCATAGCGCTTGATGGCAACGTTACGGCCCACGACCCACCCTTTCGCACGGAACACCGCCTGTGTGGCACTGTTGATGTCCTGAGTATATCGAACATATGTTCGTATATTCAAGGGCCCCGTACGGAAACGAGCCGTGCTAAACCGGTTCCACCACCACAAACCGCGCGACCTCACGTGCAAGGGCACGCGACTTGCCGGCGATACGAATCGTGAGCGGACCGCCAAACGGCTCCGCGGCGACAACCTCAACCGAAACACCCGGACGCATACCGATATCGCCCAGGTAGCCTAGAAGTTCCTCATCCTCGGCGACGCGCAACACCGTCACCACAGCACCCGGCTCAACCGCATCCAGGCTCATCCCGCCAGCGGCAGCCACAGACCCATCAGCGTGAGGAATCGGGTGGCCGTGGGGACACACCGTCGGATCTCCCAGATGGCGCTCCAGCGCCTCCAGCACCCGCGGCGACAGTGCATGCTCCAGCAAGCACGCCTCCTCGTGAGCGGCCTCCCAGTCCAAACCCAACGTGTCCACTAAGAACCGCTCGGCGATTCGATGCTTGCGTACGATATCGATCGAGCGTGCAACACCTTCTTCCGTAAGCACGACGGCCGTGCCCTCGCGCGTGACCAGACCGTGACCCTCGAGACGCTTGAGTGTGGCCGTGACCGTGGGGCCCGATACCCCGATCGCCTCAGCGATCTGAGTGGGCCGAACCGGACCCTCCTGGGAGAGTTTATAGATGGCCTCGAGGTACTCTTCGAGGGCGGGAGTGGGCATCGGAAACGTCCTTCTCAACGATGGTCACCGGAGTCTGCAGGCCACGATACCATGGGGAAGCCGTTGGCTGACAGGCGGCGAAAGCCCTCGTAGCCATACGTCCCGTTCTTCTGAATAGTCGTACCGTTAAACCTCCTCTAGCGACCGTCTATCAGCAATATCGGCAATATCGGAAAAAGCGTTGACACTCCTCCGAGGCTTGGGTACATTACATCTTGTCCCGAGAAGTCGGACGCAGCAGGACTCCGGAAGACGGTGTACCAGTAGCCACCGGAGAGGGCTCTTCAGAGAAGACGGCGCAACCGCGAGGTGGCCGAGGGATCTGGGAACCTCGAAGGAGGGAAACCCCGAAAGGGGGCGGTTCGCAAGAGCCGCGGGAAGCCGATTTTAGTAGGAGACCTTGTGGGCGAGGTTTCTCGGGACACCTCTATGCCCAAACGCTTCTTTGGCCCCTCTACGGGCGATAGACAAGCCGAGCCACCGGCGATTCCCACACGACGACCTCGACAACACGCACGCGCGGATTGACGATTCGCTGCAGGCTCTCGCAGATGATCCGCGCCATGTTCTCAGCGGTCGGGCTGATCTCGTCGAAGGGCGCCACCTCATTGATCAGGGTGTGGTCGTACTCGTCGAGTACCGCCGACAGATCGTCTTTCAGCGCCTTGAAATCGTAGACGATCCCAATCTCGTCGAGCTCGGCTCCTGCGACGGTCACTTCGACATCCCAGGTGTGCCCGTGGAGGTTACGACACTCGCCCGGGTACCCGTACAGATGATGCGCCGCGTCGAAATGACCTTTGACGGTGAGTTCGTACACGTGCTCTCAGCCTCCTAGAATAGGGCCTGGTCCGGCCGGCCGAACACAGTCTGGAGCTGGTCCTCATCGACTCCGTCAATCTCGACAAGCTTGTGCCGCGCGCTGTCGCCACGCACCACGTGAACCGAGGACTTCGCGACGCCAAGCGACTTCCCCAGCGTGCGGCACAGCGCGGCGTTGGCCTTGCCCCCCTCGGGAGGGGCGGTCACTCGTATGGATAGCTCGGTTCCACGCCAGCCGACGACCTCATCTCTGCCTGACTTGGGCGTCACATGGACCGCGATGCGTGCCAATTCGCTAGTCGATCTCCTCGATGTCAACGCCGTCCTCACGCTCACCGAACGCGTCGAAACCGGGCATCTTGAACTCCCGAGGATTGATCAACTCGACGTCATCGGGGAGATCCGGGGATTCGATCTCGCCGAGTGAGACCGCCTGCACGAATCCCGCCGCGGGAGGCTCGGGTGACGCCGCAACGCCTTCGATCGGTGCCGTGGCCTGTGGCGCGGGACTCACTGCGGCCGGCTCAGGCGCAGCAGGCCTGAGCGGCGCCGGCGCGGGCCTGCTCGCATCGGGACGCACCTGCACGTCGCCAACGACGCCATCGTCGGTATCGCCCAGAAGCACGGTGACATCATCGGGCAGCGTGACCTCGGTCACGGAGCGCATATGCTGTTCGAGCAGCGTCTTGAACCTGCCGCGGAACTCCTCTTCGGCTTGTTTGATGCGAATGAGCTCTGCCGCCACCTGCTGCTTCTTCGAAAGCGCATTGTGGATGATCTCCTTGGCGCGGATCTCGGCATCGTGGATCAGAGAATCGGCCTCGGTTCGCGCCTTGTGACGCATATCCTCGCCCGCGGACTGGGCGGCGATGATGGCGCTGTTGACGGCGCTCTCCTTGGCTTGGAAGTCACGCACCTGCTGGCTGGCGACCTCGATGCGGTCGCTGAGGTCGATGTTCTCCTTGAAGAGCCGCTCGAGCTCATCGGCGACCTCGTCAAGGAACTGATCGACCTCGTCCTCGGCATAGCCACGCAGTGAATGGCGGAACTCCTTGTGGTGGATGTCCAGCGGTGTCAACTTCATTGCCCGGTTCCTTTCCCCTCCGGAAGACCCGGACGGTGTATGCGCCTGCGCCTAGAGAAGCCCTCGAATCCCCTGCAATATGAGTATCGCGACGATAGGCGATATATCAACCATTCCCACAGGCGGGATGAAACGCCTGAAGATTCCCAAATACGGTTCCACCAAGGTCGCGATCACACGGTAGATATCCAGAAGTACCCCGGAGACCGGGACCCACGACAGCAGCACATACGCGATGATCAGCCACATATACAACGTGATCGCCGCCGCTACAACGTTGGGTACGCTCATCAACGTGCGGATCCCAACTCTTTCGACCGGCTGACTGCCGACGCAACGGCCTGTGCGAACGCCGCGCGTACTCCATGGTCCTCGAGTACGTTCACCGCAGCAATGGTCGTACCGCCGGGGCTCGAAACGCCGTCGATAAGCGCCTCAGGATGCATGCCTGTCTGCTGCAGCATCCCAGCCGTACCGCGCATCGTCTGAACCGCAAGCTCCTGCGCCACTTCGCGCGGGAGCCCCTGAGCGACTCCCGCCCGAGCCAGCGCGTCAATGACCAGCGCGAAGTACGCGGGACCCGAACCCGAAATCGCCGAGGCAGCATCTTGGTAGCTCTCATCGATGACGACCGCACGGCCCAGCGCACCGAACAGAGACGCCACCAGCTCGACTTGGTCCTTCGAGGCGGCGACACCGCCGCTCACGACGGCCATCCCCTCACGAACCATCGCCGGTGTGTTGGGCATCACCCGCACGACCGCCGTGTCCTCGGCAAGCAAGGACTCCAGCCGAGCGCACGAGATTCCCGCAGCGATCGAAACCACAACCGACGACTTCAACTCCGGAGCAAGGTCGCGCAGCACCTCGTCGATGCTCTGCGGTTTGACCGCCAGCACGACGACGTCGGCCCCGGACACGGCTTCAAGCCCGTGCGCAACCACCTGGACCGCATACCGCGAGGCCAGCTCATCCCGACGCCCGAGGATCGGTTCCGCGATCACAACCTGATTGGAACCCAGCACGTGGCCGTCGATGAGGCCGGAGACGATAGCCTCCCCCATCTTGCCGCCACCAATGACCGCAAGGCGGCCGTCAAACCGGAATGTCGTCGTCATCGTCCTGCCTTCGAGTCCGGCGTCATTCGGATGGGAACATGCCGCTGCTCTGCAGGCGGCGGCGCTCGGAGTCCGAGACCTGCACGTTATGCGGCGTGAGCATGAACACCTTCTCGGAGACCTTCTGAAGACCGCCATCGAGCCCATAGGTCAGACCCGAGCTGAAATCGATCAACCGTTTGGACAGATCGGGCTTTGTGGAGACTAGGTTCAAGATAACGGGCGTCCCTTGTTTGAACTTGTCGGCGATCGATTGTGCCTCAGCGAAGCTCTTGGGCTCGACGATATGCATCTTCACCTGCGCTGATGACCCTGATGTCGGCACGCTACGCAGGTGGCTGGCGTCACCACCGCGGGAACGCTCGAACTCAAGCCCGCGGTCGACCTTCTTGACAGCCCCCGCGCCCGCGCCGGATTCAAAGGAGGAGGCGAATCCGGGGCGCCGAGCCACGGGGTAGTCGTCTCCCTCTTCGTCGATCTCCTCTGCGGGGTACTCGTCATCGTCGTAGTACTCTTCGTCGTCCCACTCGTCTTCGAGCCCGAGACGAACCTTCAGGCGATGCCACAGACTCACGAAATTCTCCCTCATACAATGCGTCACCGACCGAACAGACCACGCCCAACACGGACTATGGTCGCGCCCTCTTCAACCGCTACCCGATAGTCGTTGGTCATGCCCATTGAGAGCTCGTCTAACTCTACACCATCCAGGGGCATCTCTCGCAGTGAGTCCCTGAGTTCGCGCAGCGAACGGAACACGCCCCGGGCGTCCTCGGGACGCCCGAACGGCGCCATGGTCATCAACCCACGCACGCGCACGCCCGCAAGTCCCGAAGCTTCAGCCAGCGCCTCGGACACGTCGCGGGGCGCGAACCCGTGCTTCGTCGCCTCGCCGCTCACGTTCACCTCGAGGAGCACAGGCTGCACCAGGTTCAGAGAGGCCGCGCGGCGGTCGATCGCGTCGAGCAGCCTGAGTGAGTCCACACTGTGGATCAAAAACGCGCGGCCAACCACGTCTTTGACCTTGTTGGTCTGAAGAGTTCCGATGAAGTGCCAGCGCGCCTGCGGGAACAGACCGTACTTGCCTAAGAACTCCTGAACCCGATTCTCACCGAAGTCCGACATTCCTGCCGCAAGGGCCTCGCCTACCTCATCGATGCCCACCGTTTTGGTGACGGCAACGATTCTGATCTCAGAGGGGTCTCTCCCAGCGACGTCGGCCGCGTCAGCCACATGCCGCCGGACCGCGGCACAGCGGGCGGCAACAGAGGGCACGGTGTCTACCCCGCGCTCGGGGGCACTAGGCCCGACTCGGTACTACGCTCGCGTTCGCCGGTGATCAAGTAGGCGATTCGCTCGCCGATGTCGACAGCGTTGTCGGCAATGCGTTCGAGATACCGACTCGCAAGCACCATCGATGATGCCCACTCGATCTCTTCCTCCTCGTGGAGCCTCGCCAGCTCGCGGAAGAACTGCTTGTAGAGGTGGTCGATCGGCTCATCGAGCTCAGGCAGTTTGCGAGCAAGTTCGAGATCGCGCTTCTCGAGCGCTTCGCGGGTGGCGTCGAGCACGCGATACACCAAGTTGCCCTGAGCCTGAATCAGATCGTAGAGCGTCTGCGGACCCTGTCTGCCTGCCGTTCGGCGCGTCGCTTTCGCGATGTTGACCGAGAGGTCGGCCATGCGCTCGAGGTGCATCGCGATGAATGTCAGAGATGTCAGCAGGCGCAGATCGCGAGCGACCGGAAACTGCGTCGCGATGGTCTCGAGCACGCGCTCCTCAACGCCCAGACACCGCGCATCGATGATGTCGTCACCGTCTATCACTGCGATAGCCATGTCGATGTCGCCTGTTATCAGGGACGTGACCGACTGGCGTGTGGTGGCCGACACAGCAGCGACGATATCGACGACTTCTGCATGCAGGTCGGCGAGGTCTTTATAGAACTGCTCACGCATTGGTGCTCCTCAAATCGAATCTGTGTCCGTCCCCCAGTATATGCGCCGAAGACACTGAACGCTGTTACCTCCGCGTAAAACGTGCGGAACATCCCCTAGCCGAACCGACCCGTGATGTAGTCCTCGGTCCGCTTGTCGGTCGGGCTTGTGAATATTTCACTCGTGCGACCGTACTCCACGAGCACCGCCGGATCGCCAGCGACTTCTTGGAGGAAGAACGCGGTGAAGTCACTCACGCGCGCGGCCTGCTGCATGTTGTGCGTGACGATGACGATCGTGACCGTGTCCTTGAGCTCTGCCATCAGATCCTCGATCTTCTGCACCGACGTCGGGTCGATCGCCGAGCAGGGCTCGTCCATGAGCAGCACCTCAGGCTGAACCGCCAGCACACGCGCGATACACAGTCGCTGCTGCTGCCCGCCCGAGAGCGTGAGACCTCCTCGGCCGAGAATGTCTTTGACCTCTTTCCAGACATTTGCTCTGCGCAGCGACTCCTCGACGATCTGGTCTAAGTCGCTCTTCTTCTTGATGCCCTGCAGCCGGGGTCCGTACGCGACGTTGTCGTAGATGGACTGGGGGAACGGGTTGGGCTGCTGGAAGATCATCCCGACGCGTCGGCGCAGGTCGACCGGGTCGACGCCGGGGCCGTATATGTCGGCGCCGTCCAGGTGCATCTTGCCCTCGACCCGTGTGCCGGGAATCAGGTCGTTCATGCGGTTCATGCACCGCAGAAACGTTGACTTGCCGCATCCCGACGGCCCGATGAACGCCGTGACCGCCTTCTTCTTGATATCGACGGTGATCCCGGTGAGCGCGTTGAAGTCGCTGTACCAGAAGTTGAGACCCCTCACGGTGATCTTCACTTCGAGAGGCTCGATATGAGTGTGGTGCTTGTGCGCAAAGGCCGCCTTGTCGAGCGTCATCGTGTCTACACCTTCCGGTATCGCTTGAGAATCCAACGGGCCCCCAGGTTGAAGCCGAGAATCATGAGCATGAGCAGCAGCGCCGTCCCGTACGCAGCAGGGATGTTGATACCCTCGACGGCGAGCAGGTAGAGATGAACTGTCATGGGGCGTCCCGAGTCCAGCGGGGATATCGGCAGCCAGATGGCTTGCCCCATCGTGTAGAACACCACTGCGGTCTCACCAACCGCGCGTCCGGTAGCCAGCACGATGCCGGTGATGACCCTTGGAGCGGCAGCGGGTAACACGACCCTGCCCACGGTCTGCCATTTCGTTGCGCCCATCCCGTAGCTGCCCCAGCGGATGTAGCGAGGTACCGAGCGGATGGCCTCCTCGGTGGCGCGCATGACGATGGGCAGCATGAGCAGCGACAGTGCGAGGGCGGCCGAGAGCATAGACAGCCCTAAGCCCATCGCCTCGACGAAGAGCGCGAAACCGAACAGGCCCATCACTATCGACGGAACGCTGGCGAGCGAGTCAGCGGCGAAGCGAATCGTCGAGACGGTTTTGCCCTGGTGGGCGTACTCGGCAAGATAGACAGCCGCCAGAACCGCCACCGGTGTGCAGATGAGCATCGCGAGCCCGGTCACGTACAGCGTGGAGATGATCGTCGGCCACACACCGCCTTCGGAGTTGACACCCTCCGGCCAGGTGAAAATGAACTCGGGCGAGAGCACCCGGATCCCGTTGATGAAGACGTAGAGAATAATCGCGCCTAGGACGGTCACGGTGATTCCGGCAGCGACCCACAGGACCCCGACCGCGATGTTGTTGGTGGTCCGCTTGTCCATCGTCTAGTCCTTCAGCCTCGAGAGAAGACGAACAGCGAGCACCAGAAGCATGGAGAAGACAAACAGTATGGCTGCCATGCCGAACAGCGCAGTCCGGTGAATGCCGGTCGAGTAGCCCATGTCCATGACGATCTGGCTCGTGAGAGACGACATGGGCTCACCGACGCCCGCGAAGAACTGGGGGGCGTTGCCCACCAGCATCAAGACGGCCATGGTTTCGCCGATCGCACGGCCCATCCCCAGAATGATCGCGTCGATGATGCCGATCTTGGCAGCCGGTACGACCACTTTGTAGATGGTCTGCCACTGAGTGGCGCCCATTGCATAGCTGGCCTCGCGAATCCCCATGGGGATCGACTGCAGCGCATCTTCCGAGAGTGCCGCGATGGTCGGAACGATCATGATCGCCAAGATGATCCAGGCCGTCAGAGGGCCAAAGCCCACGGAACCGGTCAGGTCGCCGATGATCGGGCGGAGCAGCACGACTCCGAAGAACCCGTAGACGACCGAGGGAATGCCCGCAAGAAGTTCCACAGCGGGACGAACGAAGGCTCGAATCCCAGGCGATGCGATCTCGGACAGAAACACCGCAGTGCCAACCGCCAGCGGTGTGCCCAACGCCAATGCGCCTAGCGTCACAACGAACGACCCTTGTATGAGCGCTAAGATGCCGTACTCGCCGTCTGTCGGTGCCCACACCGAGCCCGTGAGGAAATCAATCAGCCCCACCTCTCCGATGATCGGCCACGCCTTCCAGCCGACAAACCCGAAGATGAGGGCGACGCCCAGAACGGCAACGAACGCGCAGGCAAAGAAGAGTGCGGCGAGCAGCCACTCCTTGATCTGGGTTTCGCGAGAAACGAGGGTGAGCTCGCCCTTGGGGGCCTTCATATCAGTCGCCCCCGTCACTGCGCATTCCTCGCTGTCACGGGCACGAAACCTGCATCGACGACAACGCCCTTCTGAACGGCATCCGACAGCACGTAGTCCACGTACTCCTTCGCAAGCCCCGTGGGAGCGCCCATGGTGAAGAAGTGCAGTGTGCGCGCGATGGGGTACTCCTGGCTGGCCACGGTCGCCTCAGAGGGAACAACTCCGCCAACTGGCAGCGCCTTGACGCTACGTGAACCAAAACGCGGCTCCACGAATCCGACGGATATGTATCCGATGGCACCCTCTGATCGGGACACGACGTCACGTACCTGGCCGGTGCCGGGAAGTACGACCGCCGAACGGTCAAACCGCGCCTCATCGGACATTACGATCTTCTTGAACGCCTCACGTGTACCAGAAGCCTCATCGCGATTCACCAGGTCGATGTCGCGATCCTGGCCGCCAACCTCGCGCCAGTTGGTCACCCGGCCGGAGAAGATGTCACGCAGCTGCTGTAGGGTCAGGGCTGAAACAGGATTCGAGGGGTTCACTATGACTGCG
>JBBREQ010000054.1:0-15654 GCA_038202795.1 Coriobacteriia bacterium
GGCCCATTTGTGGCCATGGTTGCAGGGCTCGTCGCCGCGCTCGATGATGGCGCGCGCAAGCCAGGGCGCCTTCTCCAGCGCCTGTCCGCAGACCGTCCAGGTTGCCGGAATTCCGGCTGCGTCCAGCAAGCGTATGACCGAGCGAAGCTCTTCGCGAGCACAGCCTTCGTGTTGCTGTGGATCAGCACCAAGGGCGCCTGTTCGCGACTCGAACCCATACCGAAGTTGGTGCCGGCAACGAGGAACCCTCCGTTGGGTTTGACCTTGTCGTAGTACTGGTCGTCGAGCTCCTCCATGGCGTGGTGCGCCATGACTTCCATGTCGTTGCTCTTGAACTTGTACTTGCCGCTGATGATGTAGTCGGTGTTGATGTCGTCGCCGTACTTGAAGGCCTTGGCCTGAAGTTCCATGTTCTGATCTCCCCTAGCTGCTCGGGTGGCCCTAACCGAAGTACTTGCGCGGATCGGTGATCTTGCCTTCGATCACGGATGCGGCCACGGTGGCCGGGCTACCCAGGTATATGAAGGCGTTGCTGTTGCCCATGCGGCCCTTGAAGTTGCGGTTGGCGGTGCTGATCACATTCTCGCCATCGGACGGCACTCCGTTGTGCGTGCCCACGCACGGTCCGCAGCCTGCGGTGACCAACGCAGCACCCGCCTCGACGAGTGTCTGGATGTAGCCCGCCTCGATGGCGTCGAGCAGAATCTGCCGAGAAGCCGGCGCGACGATGAACCGGACATCCGGATGGACCTTACGACCCTTCAGGATGCTTGCCGCAACCGCGAAGTCCTCAAGGCGTCCGTTGGTGCAGGTCCCCAGCACCCCCTCGGCGATAGGCGTGCCCTCGACATCCTCGATCGGTGAGACGTTGTCTACGGCGTGCGGCTTTGCGACCTGCGGCCCGATGGCACTCGCATCCAACGCGAGTGACTTCGCGTAGACCGCGTCGTCATCAGCGTTCTGCGGGGCGGGCGTCTTGTCCCCACGACCCTCGAACCATGCCAGCGTCTTCTCATCCGCGTTCATGAGACCGGCCTTCGCGCCCACCTCGATCGCCATGTTGCTGATCGTCATGCGAGCCTCGACGGACAGCGCATCGATGACGGGGCCGTCGAACTCGATGGCCTCGTAGGTGGCACCGTCCGCACCGATCTGGCCGGCGAGATACAAGATGAGGTCCTTGCTGAACACGCCCGGCTGCAGCGCACCGTCGTAGGTCACCTTCATGGTCTCGGGCACCTTGAACCACAGCTTGCCCGAGGCCATTGCCGCCGCACCATCAGTCGAACCGACGCCGGTCGAGAACACGTTCAACGCGCCATACGTGCAGGTGTGCGAGTCACACCCCACCATCAGGTCACCAGCGACCACGTGACCCTTCTCGGGAATAAGCTGATGACAGACGCCCTCACCCACGTCGTAGACCTTCGCGCCGGTCTTCTTGCCGAATGCGCGCATCATTGTGTGCAGCGCGCTGACACCCTCGATGGGACTCGGGCTCGAGTGATCCATCACCACAGCGACCTTCGCCGGATCGAATACCTGGTCGACACCCATGCGCTCAAGCGCGCGAATCGCGAGCGGCGAGGTACCGTCCTGGCCCATCACGAAATCCACGTCGGCGACGACGATGTCGCCAGCGCGAGCGTCCGTACCTGAGTGTGCCGAGAAGATCTTTTCGGCGATGGTCTTTCCTGGCAGCGGAATCACCCTCCTGGCAAGTAGCGGTCACGGCGCCCAGCGCCGATGTGTCCGGTTTCGGTCGTGATACAGCCGCGGAACAGCTCGACGTGAGTCGTTCAGGATGGCCGAGAAGACATGAGCGGGAACGCATATTGTACCGCAGGGATGCAACTGCTGTCAGGACGCTTTCTCGACGACCGACTGCGCATGCCGCCACGCGCTGGCGATCATGCTGCCCGGCCGCCTAAGCGTCTGCCCATGCGGGCACCAAGCGACCCGCGTTCTTCAAGGCGACCCGATGCTCATGCGCACGCGGGTCGAGTTCGGTGAGGATCCGCCAAAACCCCGGCGAATGGTTCAGAGCCCGCGTGTGCGCCAGCTCATGGAGCAGCAACGCGTCGACAAGGTGCGGCTCGAAAAAGACCAGGTTGCGGTTGAGCGAGATCGTGCCGCGCGACGAGCAGCTGCCCCACCGCGAGCGTTGACGTCCCACCCGGACCGCCGAGTAGACCAGACCGTGCTCGTGCGCCAGCTGAGCCAGTCGCTCGGGCAGGTGCGTCCGAGCAACCCGATGAATCCAGCCGTTCAGGGCGTGCAGGCACGCGTCGCCATCATCGATCGCGCCGCTCACGACGAGCTGCGACCCGATGGGTCGCGCTCGCACGGTGGAGCCCGTTGCACCTCGGTAGTCGACCGGCCAGGACTCTCCCAGCGCCGGTAAGGTTATCTCGTGCGGGAGCAGCGCATCGGGACCTGCAGCATGCAGCGCGCGCTGATCGGCGATGCTCGCCAACGCCCGAAGGGCCCACGTGCGCTTGGAGCTGACGATCTCATCGGCGTTGATTCGCATGCCACGCGGAACAACGACCACAAGCCCCTCGCGGGCCGTCACCGTCAGGCGGATGTGGCGGGCGCGGGAGCTCACGCGTACCGAGTACGGGGGCAGCGCAGGCTGCGCGATCGTGCTCACAAGTGCTCCCGTTCTACCCGGCTGCGGACTCAGGCCCTGCTGAGCTTCCAACACGAGTGTACCGAAGGCGTGCGCTCGAAGTCCTTGGGGATCGTGCGCGCGGTGACATCAGTGCACTCCCAGCGCTCGGACCTGAGCGTCTCGGTGTCGAGGGCGAACTTGCGCCGGTTACACGAGAACACGACGGTACCGCCGGGCGCGAGCACCTTGCCGCACGCGATGATCAGCGCCACATGGTCGCGTTGCACGTCGAACGTGCTGTCGGTGCGCTTGGAGTTCGAGAACGTGGGCGGGTCGACGAAGATGAGGTCGTACGTGCTCCCCGCCTCGCGTGCCAGGCGCAGGTAGTCGAACGAGTCCGAGCGCTCGAAGCGATGCTGCAGTCCGGAACCCCCGTTGAGCGCGAAGTTGCGCTTCGCCCACTCCAGGTAGTTCGAGGACAGGTCGACGGTCGTGGTCGATGCCGCACCACCTGCCGCCGCATAGACGCTCGCCGTGCCCGTGTAGGCGAACAGATTCAGGAAGCGCGTGCCGGATGCCAGCTCACGCAGCCACGCGCGGGTGTCTCGGTGGTCGAGGAACAGCCCCGTGTCCAGGTAGTCCGAGAGGTTCACTTCGAACCGCAGGCCGTTCTCGGCAACCGTGATCGCCACACCGCTGCGAGCCACACGCGCGTACTGGGCGCTCCCGCGCTGGCGTTCACGCCGCTTGACGAACACGTTGTCGGGCTCGACATCGAACACACTCGAGACCGCCTCGGTAGCCCACTCCATGCGGCGCGAGGCCCGGCCTGGGTCGACGTCTGCCGGCGGGGCGTACTCGGCGAGGTGGGCGAAGCGCGTCCCCGACGCGTCGGTGTAGAGGTCGACGGCGACGTTGTAGTCGGGCAGATCGGCGTCGTAGATGCGATAGCACGTCACGCCGGCGCGCCGCGCCCAGGTCCCCACGTGCTTGGCCATCTTGCGCAGACGGTTGGTGAAGGCCTCGGCGGCCGCATCGGGCGGCTCGAGCTCGCCGGGCTGGCCGGTGAACGCGGGCGCCTCGGGTGCCTGTGACACATCTCCCGCACGCAGGTCGAACACCGAAACCGGCGCCGGTATGCGGCCGTTGAACAGCTCGTGCACGTGCCGAGGAGCCAGTCCCAACCCGCGTGCGAGGTCCTCATCGGAGCTGATCACGGCAAGCGCCCACCCAGAGAACTCCGCCGAGAGGTGGCGCGTCATCTGCGCGTAGAGCCCGCGCAGCTCGGCGCGCTCGCTCAACCGCTCACCGTAGGGCGGGTTGCAGGCCACAAGCCCTGCCGAGAATCCCTCAGGGCGCACGGTCTGGTCGAGCGGCGCGCACGCCACGGTGACGTGCCCATCGAGCCCCGCACGGCGCACGCAGGCCTGCGCGATCTCGACCGAGCGAGCATCGGAGTCCGAGGCGGTGATGGGCGGCAGTTTCGCGAGCCCGCGGTCGCGCTTCGACTTGGCCCGGGACACCAGTTCGTCCCATGCCGCAGCATCATGCCCCAGCCAATGGTCGAATCCCCAGCGTTCGCGGGTGAGCCCCGGTGCGACATCGCCTGCCATCAGAGCAGCTTCGATCGCGAGGGTCCCGGAGCCGCACATCGGATCGATAAACGCTCCCCCGTGTGCGGCGATCTCTCGCCAGCCGGCGACCTCGAGTACCGCAGCGGCGAGCGTCTCCTTCATGGGAGCAGCGACCTGCACTCCCGGCTCGCGGTAGCCCCGGCGGTGCAGCGGCTCACCCGACAGGTCAATCGAGATACGCGCTGTGGTACCGCGCACCACCACATTGATGCGCAGGTCAGGCGCGGTGGTCTCGACGCTGGGGCGTTGCCCGAACTTCTCGCGGAAGCGATCGGCGATCGCGTCTTTGACGCGCACGGTCGTGAACTGCGTGTTGCGCAGCGCCTCGTTGACACCCGCCGAGTCGATGGCGATGGTGCCCTCGGCGCGCACGTGGTCCTCCCACGGCAGCGCAGTGACGCCCGCGTGCAGGGTGTCAGCACTCGTGGCGTCCACGTCGCCCAGCGAAAGCAGGATTCGCGATGCGAGCCGTGACCACAGCAGCGCACGATACGCGTGGGCGATCTCTCCGGAGAACAGCACGCCGGCGCGCTGGGGGCGCACGCCATGCAGTCCTAAGCGGCGGAGCTCCTCGGCAAGCAGGTTCTCGGTACCGCGCGGGCAGGGTGCGAAGAACGAGTGTCGAGCGCTCACTGGCCGAACGTCCGAGGAGCACGGATCCGTTCACGCACGCCCGGATGGCGATAGGGCGCGAAGCCCTGCTCGGTCCCGAATCCGGACGTGCCGTACTTCACCTTCGACATCACGGTCCCCTTCGCACTGGAAGACTCGTGGAGCGCCCAGTACTCGGTCTGGGCCGCGTTGATCCACCCGCCAAAGATGACGGCGTGCCCATAGGGTACCCGCACCCCATCGATCTTGAGGTCGTTGGGGCGCAAGATCACGTCACCCGGGCGCAGCTCGCTCTTGGTGATCTTGATCAGAAGCCGTCCAAGACCTCCGGTGTCGGCCGAGTAGATCGCACCTTTCGAGCTGCGGAAGTCCAGGCTCATCGAGACGAATCCGGAGCAGTCTGTGCGATAGCCCTTGGTCATCTGGTCGGACTTGGGTGTGGTGGCCGGCACCAGCACTCCGTCGACTGTCGCCCACCGGCTCTGGCTGTAGGGGACCTTGTTGCTCACCCACACCTTGGCGCGCTTGAGCACATCGGCCCGACTGATCGCCCCTGCGGGCGTGGCGATACCCGCCACCATGACGAGGGCGAGTGTGGTGAGCGCGAATGCGCGCAGAATGCCGGTGCGGTGTCTCATCTGCTACCTCGACTACTGCTACGAAGGGCGCTGCTACGATTTCGGCACCGTCATTCTAACAGCCGTCGAGGGTCCGCGTCGACGCGGACGCCTTGTGCGCGAAGCCGTGGCACCAGACACCCGCCGCCCTGGGGCCGCCTCTAGCCGGGCGAGGTGAACCCCTCGACCACATAGGTGCCCGAGCGCTGGTCCGTGCGCAGCGTCAGGTACCCCAAGTGCTGAGCGTCCTCCAGGAACTGGTTGAAGGAGCGGTAGCCGTAGGCCTGCTCCGAGAACTGAGGCTGCTTACGGCGGATGGTGTCCTTCAACAGCGACGAGTGCATCACTGCGACGTTCTCTCGCTGCAACGCCTCGATCGTCTCGAACAGCAGTTTGAACGCCGGGCGCTTCTTGCGCGGTACCGTCTCGCCCATCGCCGGAGAGCCCGCGGGCGCGCCGATGTCCTCGTAGTAGATGAACTCGTCGCAGTTGGCGGCGAGCAGGTCGCTCGTCGACTCCCGCATGCCCACGCCCACGACGGTCTTGCCATTCTCCTTGAGCCGCAAGACGAGCGGCGTGAAGTCCGAGTCCCCCGAGACGATCACGAACGTGTCGATGTGCTCCTTGGCGTAGGAGAGCTCCATCGCGTCGACCACCAAGCGGATATCGGCCGAGTTCTTGCCCGTCATGCCACGCTCAGGTATCTCGGTCAGCTCGATGCCCAGCTCGTGCAGAGGCGCGCGGTAGTCGCTGAACCGGCTCCAGTCCGCGTAGGCACGCTTGGCGACGATCTTGCCCTTCTCAACGAGCCGCTCGAGCACCGGTTGCATGTTCACGGAACCGGCGGTCTTGCCCCTGCCTCCCCGAGCCGAGAAGCCCAGCGCGAGGTTCTCGAAATCTATGAACACAGCGAGCGAATGCGCTCCGTCAGCCAACAGTCTCCCCCTTCACCGTAGCGGCGCGCGATCTGGCGCCGCTCACCAAACCATCGTACCCCAGATTCCGATACCCTCTCACGGATCGTCCGCCGAAGTGGGTACACAAAGAACGTAACCCGACTCGAAGGAGACTCCCATGTCATCAGACGAAATCACCGGCCCGGGCATGCCACTCGACGGCACGCCGAGTGCCCCGGCTCTCGACCTGTCGGCACCTGCCGACCTCTCATTCTCGGCGGTTCAGGCGGCGTCGGCCGATTCGCTGTCCGCCACCGGTTCTGCCATTGGATCCGCCACCGCAGGCAGCATCGATGCGACAGCATCGGCGATCGGCATAGCGAAGGTGGGTGGCGACTTCTCGGCAAGCTTCAGTTCGACACCGCTGGTGTCGGTGAAAGGCGACGCGAGCATCCGGCAGTCATACGCCAGTGCGCTCGTCGCAGGCGGGACCGTTGAGATGTCTCAGGCTGTGGCGCCGATGGTCGCAGGTCGCGAGATCCACATCGACATGGGCGGCGGCGTCCTCCTTGTCGCAGGCGAGGCCCGGGTGAAGCGCGGATGGATCGGTGTACTGCTGGCCGGCAAGGCTAAGCTGGGCGAGGACACACGCGTGATGGTCGACACTCGCGCGGCGCTCATCATCGGCGCGGCATTGCTGGGCGGATTCGCGCTAATGGCGGTCGCGGCCTACTTTGGGGCGCGCAAACTCATCGACGACATGGATCCGCTCGACTTCGCCGCCTTGAGTGAGTGGATGCCTTGGCACAACGAGATGGGCTAGGAACCTGTGATGCCGGATGGCGCAGCCACCCTGACCGTGTACTGCCGTCACTGGTGCCCGGATTGTCGGCGGGCGCTGGAGTGGCTCAACGCTCACAAGATCGACTACGTTGAAGTCGACGTCGACAGCGACGCCGATGCTCGGGCGCGGGCAGCTGCACACAACCTGGGAGATCTGCACACGCCGACATTCGAGCTGGGCGAAGACGTGTGCATCGACTTTCGCCCCGAGCGGCTCAAAGAGCTTCTGGGCATGGAGTAGCGCGAGCGAATGTGCGTCGTCGGCCACTTTCAGTCACCTCGCCAGTCAGTTGCCGAGGTAGCTTGATCCGAGGCAGTGGAGTCTCCCTCACCACTCACGGCACACGGGCGCCACCGAAGCCGTGCGCATCAGAACTGCTTGCTGCACGTGCCAGTCGGATTCCGCCTTCGAGATTCAGTTCCCCGCCCACCGTGACCAGCGGGATACGCTCGAGTAGATCGCCAAGCCTGCGATGATCGGCGAACTCCTCCGCGAGCCTGCTGCGGCCAATCAGTTCGAGGTTGCGCTCGGTCGAAGTGCCTCCGATGACAACGGCTGCGCACGGCAGAAACGTCAGCGCGAGCAACTGGGCGAAGCGACCCAACACGCAGTAGAAGTCGTTCATCGCCGCGGAAGCACACGCGTCGCTTCCGGACTGCGCCGCCTGAGCCACCGACGCCGCTGGGTCGGACTCTCCAGCGGTGAGAGCCGTCGAATCGACTGATGCCATCTCGCATCGTGCATGGTAGTTGCTGACGAGCCCTCGGCCGGACACGAGGTCCTCCCAGCTCAGCGGGTGACCGAGCGTCCTCGCTACGATCTGCGCGACGCGAGCGATCTCTCCCCCAAGAATAGGGAGCATAGTGTGCTGAGTCTCGCAGCCCACAGCCGAAGCGCCAAACGGCCCCAATCCGTGACGCACAAGCGCTGCAGAGCCAAGCCCGGTTCCCGGAGCGATGTAGACGAGGTTCCCATCACCTAGGCCGGACCAGTCCGCTCCGGACCCGCCCAGAAGTCGCGCGTCTGATGAGGTTCCGCCTGCCTCCACCCGTGAGAGCGCACCCCACGCACCTGCGACCACGTCGTTTGCCAAGAGGGAGCGATGCGCCGGAAGCCCGGCACGCACCAACGCCGAGAGTTCGATGGTCGAGTCGGCCACCCAGTTTGTAAGCCGGCATGTCTGTTCAGTGACCGGCCCGGCAAGGGCGACGACTGCTGCCACAAGCGCACCGCGAGGCTCCGCTTCCTCGACGACCTGCGAGACGAACGCCCTCAGTTCGCTCGCCGAGGACACCCTGGTCACGATATCGGTGAAGACGGGATCCGGCTGCCCCTCACCGGTCAGCGCGACAACACGCGCCCTCGTATTGGTCGCTCCCACATCGAAGGCGACAACCACATCGTCCACAAGTGCCACCGTCCCCTACAGTCGCGACAGTCGGTTCTGTTCTACTCTGTCAGCTCGTGGAGCAGTTCCAGATAGTGCCCCAACAGCCGGGTGATCAGAAAATGCTCCCTCACATGCTCTTTTCCTCGCCGCGCCATCTCACCAGCCAACTTCCGGTCGCTCACGAGCGTGGCGATGCGATCCGCGCACTGGTCGTAGTCGGTCGGGTCGACCAGAAATCCGGTTTCCCCGTCGATGACCTGCAAAGGAATGCCGCCGACTCTTGAGGCGACGACCGGGGTCTGCTTCCACATCGCCTCGGACACCGTCAGACCGAATCCCTCACGCAGGGATTTCTGCAAGACGACCGAGGAGACCCTCTGAAGCGCGTTGATCTCGGTATCGCTCGCGCCGATTATCAGGATCATGCGGCCCGATTCGATCAGGTCGGCCGAACTCGACTTAACGCGCTCGAACATCTCGATGCCCTCGGGATCGTCCGTAGCCATGTTCCCCGCGAGCACGAGTCGACAGTCGACTCTCTCCAGTACCCGCCGGAACACCTCGACCACGCCCACCGGATCCTTCCACTTGTCGAAGCGCGAGACCTGAGTTATCAGCGGTTTGTCGAGCGGAATATCGAAGCGCTCGACGTACTTGGCCACGGTCTCCTCGGGCAGATCGATGTTCTTATGGTTGAGTGGGTCGATTGCGGGATTGATGATGCGTTGCTCAACGGCCAGATCGGGACGAAGGTACTGTTCGTGGCTCACGATCACAAGGTCGTAGCGCATGATGTATCCCTTGAGGTACTCCCAGAGCACGGGATCCGGCTCGGTGAGATCGATGTGACAGCGCCAGATCCACGGCTGACGCTTCTTGTAGAAGCGGATCATCGGCAACGGCTGCGGGTCGTGGATGACCACAGCGTCGTGCCGTTCAAAGTGCGTGTAGGCGGCGAAGTTCTCGTTCGCCTCCGTGTACACGCGCTTCTTCTGTTCGGTCAGATCAAGCGGCTCGCTTTGGATGCCATTGTGAAACGACTTAGTCACGTTGAAGAAGTCAGAGCCTCCAACGAGCACGCGCCAGCCGCAGTCGACACCCACGTCGTTCATCAGGGGGACAAGCGTGTAGAGCATCTCGGCAACGCCACCGCCCTGCGCGGTCGAGTTCACGTGCACGATGTGCTTGTCGTAGAGCTTGGATGCCCTCTTGTGCAAGTCGGCGAGTATCGCGTCAGACACTATTCCTCGGTAGTCCTCAAGATGTTTCATTCGCATCAGCCTCCGTCAATCGAGCGAGCAACGCCTGTACTTCTTTCACTCCACGGACCGAGAAGCGCGCATGCGTCGACCCGTGCCCCACCTTGATGGTCCATGCGTCGGCAGGTGCCATCTCGAACATGTCCTCATCCGTGCGATCGTCACCAATGGCAAGCACGAACCCGCATTCGTCGCGACACATCCAGCGATGCGCCGCGCTACCTTTGTTGACCCGCGCCGTCTTGACCTCGACGACGTTGTTGCCCTCCATGACCGCCAGATCGAGATCGTTGGCGATTCCCACCAGCTGCTCTCTCAGATCCGCCACCCGCGTCGCAGCGAGTCCCGGATGAATCCCTCGGTAGTGCCAGGCAAGCGAGAAGTCCTTCTCTTCGACGAACGAACCGGGCGTGCGATCGACAAACGCGTCAAGAATCGGCCTGATTCGAGGTCTCCAGTCATCGCTCATCGGCTCAGCAGTGACCCATTGCCCCTCTCTGCCCCGGAGCCAGACTCCGTGTTCCGCTACCAGATCGATCGGCAGATCGCCGAGCCATCGCTCCAGGGACGCCCGCTCGCGACCTGAGATCACGACGACCTCGTTTCGGGGATTGGCGGCTAGTGATCGGAGCAGTTCGTGCACTCGCGGCGGCGGGGATGCCGCGTTGGGGGTGGCCGCGAACGGCACGAGAGTCCCATCGTAGTCAAGCATGAGGAGACGATGTTCCGCCTCAGAATAGGAGCTCACGAGACGATCCTGCAGGGGTCCGTGGAGCAGATGCGCGTCGTAGCCGAGCTGCATGAACTTCACTCGCTCCAGCGAACTCAGGAACTCCTCGGCCCAGCGCACGACCGTGTAGCGACTCAGCCGATCCTGCATCGAGGACATGCGTTCGGCCTGCTCATCGGGGGCCATGGTGAGCGCCACGTGGAGCGCGTCGACCATGCCGTCCAGATCGTAGGGGTTGACCTGAAGCGCTCTGGTGAGCTCACGCGCGGCCCCGGCCATCTCGGAGAGAACAAGTACTCCCCCGGTGGCCCCGCGTGCGGCCACGTACTCCTTCGCGATCAGATTCATGCCGTCGCGAAGCGGCGTCACGTACGCGACGTCTGAAGCCGCGTACAAGCCCGAGAGCGTGCTGAACGATAGCGAGCTGTGCAGATAGCGCACGGGGATCCAGTCGAGCGTCCCGTGTTTGCCGTTTATGGATCCCACCAGTTGCTCGACGCGCTGCTTGAGCCTCCGGTACTCTTCCACATTGGTACGCGACGGCACAGCGACACAGATGAGGATCACCCTGTTGTGCCACTCCGGATAGCGATCCAAGAACGCATCGTAGGCCGTCAAACGCTCGGGGATGCCCTTCGTGTAGTCGAGCCGGTCGATTGAGAGCACGATCTTTCGACCGCCACTGCCCGCGGTGACGCGACTGGCCCCCTTGCGGGCGCGCGGAGTCATGGCCCCTTTGGAGTACCGTTCGTAGTCGATGCCCATCGGGAACGCCTCGACCATGACGAGGCGTTCGTCGACCACTATCCGACCGTACTGCTCCTCGAGAGCCATGATTCGCCGCACGCTGTTCAGGAAGCCGCGCACGTAGTCGTACGTGTGGAATCCGATCAGGTCACTGCCAAGCAGACCCTCGAGTATCTCTCGACGCCACGGGAGGATGCGGAAGACCTCGAAGCTGGGAAACGGGATGTGCAGGAAAAAGCCGATACTGGCCTCTGGCAGCTTCTCACGAAGCATCTGGGGCAGCAGCATCAGCTGGTAGTCCTGGATCCAGATCCTGTCTCCCGGCTGTACCACCTCGAGAACAGCGTCACAGAACTTCCTGTTCACGCGCTCGTAGGCAGCCCAGTTGGCCGAATCGAACTCAGCGTAGCGGGCGAAGTAGTGAAACAGCGGCCACACGGTGGCGTTCGAGAACCCGGCATAGAAACCCTTCACGTCCGCGGCGCTGAGGTGGACCGGAACGCACCGGTGGTTCTCAAGGAGTTCGGCTCGGATGGACTCGGTCTGCTCGGCGGACTGACCCCCTTCGGGAAGGTCCGCCCAGCCCACCCAGAGGCTGCCTTGGCCGGAGTGGAAGGCCCCAAGCCCAGTGGCAACACCACCCACGCTGCCTTTCACCGAGTACGAATCCCCGCGCTTCTCCACCGAGACCGGCAGCCGGTTGGAGACAATGATGAGTCTGTGCATACGAACTCCGGCGGCCGATGCTGCGTGCGCCCATCCTCAGTGCAGATGGTCTCTGGGGTAGTGCCCCACCCCGTGTTGATACCCATGACGGCAGACACGCCTGGGAAGGCCACCCTGGAGTTGCCGCGGGTGGCGGCTAGCCGCGCGCGGCGACCTCGACTGAGACGCCGCCCAGCACCCCGGCTGCTTCGCGCTCGGCTACGCGGGCGTACAGCAGCCACAACGCCTGTGTGCCCAGTTCACTGCCGCCGCCATCTGCGAGTGCCACATAGAGCCGCTTCGCCATGGCCAGCCCCGGCATTTCTCGGCCCATCGCATTGGCCGAGGCGAGCGCGATGCGCAGGTCCTTGACGAAATGCTTCACGTAGAAGCCCGGGGCAAAGTCGCCATTCAACACGCGTGGTCCGTAGTTGGCCAGCGTCCACGTCTGCGCGCTGCCGCCCGTGAGCGTCTCGATCACGCGCGTTTTATCGAGCCCCGCGCCCTCCGCGTAGCTCAAGCACTCGCACATACCCAGCATCGTGGCGGCAATCGCAATCTGGTTGGCCATCTTGCAGTGCTGCCCCGCACCCGGCCCGCCGTGCAGCGTCACGGACTTCCCCATCGCCGAGAAGACCGGACTCACGCGCTCGAACGCGGCCTCGTCGCCGCCCACCATGATGGTGAGCGTGGCGTTGCGCGCTCCCACGTCCCCACCGGAGACCGGTGCGTCAAGCGCCACCAGATCGCGTGCTTGCGCTGCGGCTGCGATCTTCTCGGCGAGGCCGGGCGAGCTGGTCGTCATGTCGACGAGCACGGATCCGGCATCCGCGTTCGCGATGACGCCGAGCTCGCCGAGGTAACACTCCTCGACATCGGCGGGGAACCCGACCATGGTGACGACCACGTCCGCGCCTTTCGCGGCTTCGCCTGGCGAGTCCGCCCATGCGGCACCGCGGGCGAGCAGTGGTTCGGCCTTGGCACGCGTGCGGTTGTAGACCCGCAGGTTGAAGCCGGCATCGAGCAGGTGTCCCGCCATCGCGGCACCCATGACCCCTGTGCCCACGAATCCGATGGTCGTCTGTTCAGGCTGCATCTCTCGGCCGTCCTCTCGCTGTACCGGCACGCGCGTGTGACGGTACCCTCGATAGTACCCGCTACTGTGATGCCGGCGACGGTGCCGCCAGTACCATGTCGACTCTCGTGTAGACGACCCGAAAGCCGGCTCGCTCCATGTTGCGCTGCGATCCGCTCCCGGGTGCGGCCTCGCTGACCGCGAGGTCGCAACCACTCTCCGCCCCCAGCACGAGCCGGTGGGCTTGGAGCGCGCGCTGCACGCCCCGACCGCGGAAGCGGGGCAACGTGCTATCCGCCGAGAGCCACGCCGTGGGACCCTCGACCATCAGCTCAGCGGTTCCCGCCACCCGACCCTCCAAGAAGGCCAGGAACAACCGTGTACCCGGCCTGCGCACCACGATGGCGCCGAGATTCAACTGCGCGTCCAGGGGCGGAAGGGGCCAAGAGAACCCGGTGGCAGCAGCAAGGATCCACAGGTCGCGGTCCTTTTCGGTACGCACCTCACGAATCTCGACGGTGTCTGAGAACGGGGGTGGGAATTTCTCGCCGGCGTCAAGCGCGCGGACGAGCACGTTCTCGAAGCCGTCAGCCGTCCAGCCGCGCGCCGACAGTCCCGCGAGCAACGTAGAATCGGCGAGTGGACAGATGCTTACGACGGGACGCACGCCGTGGTCGAGGTAGAACCCCTCGAGACGCTCCAGATCCGCCTCGCCCACCGGCCCCGACATGCCCAGCCCCAGCGCCTGGTTCACCGGCGAGTCCGCAGCAAGGTAGGCCGCGATGCCGCCGGCAACGCTGAGCCATTCCGCTCCCGAACGCGGGTCGACGCTGCATGCCGTCTCGGCGAACCGGCGCATCTCGGCGGCGGCAAGCAACTCGAGGCGTGCGGCCAGCATCGCGCGCGCAAGAAGCGGTTGCGAAGCAGTCTTCATGACCTCATCTGACATTGAGCGGCGACTCAGGCAGCCGGAGGCTACTTGATCTCCAGCAGTTCAACATCGAATACCAGCGTGGCGTTTGGCGGGATGACGCCGCCGGCACCCGCGGCGCCATAAGCCAGATCCGGCGGGATGGTGAGCTTCCGCTTGCCGCCGACCTTCATTCCGGCGACGCCTTGGTCCCATCCGGGGATCACATCGCCCGCGCCCAGCTGGAACTCGAACGGCTGACCACTTGCGAGCGACGAGTCGAACGGAGAACCATCCGTAAGAAAGCCTGAGTAGTGCACGCTCACCGTGTCGCCGGCCTTGGCCTCGGGGCCCTTGCCCACGACCGTGTCCTCGATCTTGAGCTCCGTGACGTCTTCGGTGGCGCCCGGAGCTGTCGGCTCGGGAGTCGCCTGAGGGGCTGGCTGCGCGCCCTCCTGGGGCGCAGTAGCCTCCGGTTGGGCGGAGCATCCAACGATCAACCCCGCCGAGAGGAGCGCGACGCTCACTAGAAGAGCTGCGCGCAGCCGCGCCATCGACCCAAACCGCTGTCCCATGTCGACCTCCACATCGCTTCGAGCCTGAGTAACCTGTGACGAGTATCCCATCCTAGGGCAACCAGATGCATCGCGAAACACGGGACGGTCTCCCACACGGTCGTCCGCTTCTCATCGCGCCTCGTCGACCATCAGGATTGTCTTCGTCTCGACGTCCTCGGCGACTCCGGCAAGCCCCGGATCGTCCGAAAGGGCTGCGAGCATCGCCTTGGGCTTGATCAACCCGAGCTTGGTGACGCCCTTCTCGGTGAACACGGAGATGCGGCAGGGAAGCGCCATGTTGAGCTTCATGTCGCTTGCGAGGACTTTCGCTGCCTGCCCGGCATTACAGACCTCGACGACTTTGCACTCCTCGGGAAAGTCGACGCCTTTGCTGCGCAATGTGGCCGCCAGATCGTGCACGTGCAGGACCCGGAAGCCGTTGCGTTCAACGGCCGCTTCGAGATCGGCTGCGGCCTGCTCGAACGGCTTGGTGGTCTCGACGATGTAATACATGGACGCCTCCTTGGTGAGTGCGCACGGGAACCCATCTGTGAACCTCATATGGGTTCATGCCCTTCGAGGTGATCTTCGAGCCGCGCGCGCACGGCGTTGACGGCGCATGGCCGTCATTCACCTATTCCCCCGGGCGTCCTCGCGGCAGCGCCGACACGTCGGGAGTCCGGAACGGGCTGGAGTACCCCGTCCCGGACTCCCGCAGACGTCAGCTACTTACAGGCCCCACATATGTCGCACTTGCGCGGGGCGGTCACGGAACCGGACAGCATCTGTACCGCGCCCTGCATGGCTGCGCCGATCGCCTCGGTTGGGTCGTAGACCTCGTAGCCCAGACGCTCGGCGGCCAAGTCAGTCAGGTCCTTCTGCTTGATGGATGTCCCCATCGCGTTGGCTGCGGCGTTGAACTGCGAAGCACAGCCGGCGCAGTTCGTGATGAAGTAGTCCGCTCCCGTGCCTTGGGCCTCGCTCACTCGCGTGACCGCCGAGTGCTCCACCGTGGGCATGTGATAGAACGCGCCCACGAGCCCGCAGCATTCGGCGTTCTCCCT
>JBBREQ010000055.1:0-15365 GCA_038202795.1 Coriobacteriia bacterium
CGCGAACCCGGCTTCGCTTGACGCTTCTCGCAGCTCAGGGCTACCATGAGCGGTGGCATCAGCAATTCTCTGCCGCTATCGCGTGCGCGGTCGCGGCGTTCGGTTTGGCTGCAGATTCGATACTCGCGACCATATGGGCACTTCAAGCCCCTATTTCGCGTATTCGAAGTCGTTGTGGTCAGGGAGTCTCATCTGATGCCGGGCGCGATGTCGTCCGGTTTCTTGCTGTCTGGGTTCAGATGGCACCTGCGACCGCGCTTCAACTGACATGAACGCACGTCATCATCGGAAGGAGGGCGAATGGAAGCCGCAGCCGTATTGCTAGCATTCGTTGCACTCGCTGTCGGTGTCGCCCTCGGTTATGCAGTCAACCGCTACCTGCTCAAGGATAGAGCGGTTCGCGCGACGGAAGAGGCAGAACGCCTGGTCCGTGACGCCGAGAAGCATGCCGAGGCCACCAAGAAAGAAGCCCTGCTAGAAGCGAAGGATCAGATCTTTCGCATGAAGCAGGAAGAGGAAACCGACGCCAAGGAGCGTCGCAAGGAGATCTCGGTTCTGGAAAACCGGCTCTCCGAGCGAGAGGGCTCCATCGACCGCCGTGCGGAATCCCTGGACAAGCGAGAGCACCAGCTCGCCTCACAGGCCGGCCAGATCACCAAGCGCGAAGAGGATCTGGAGCAGATGATCGCCGAGGAGCGTGAGCGGCTCGAGTCGGTTGCCGGCATGACGGCCGACGAGGCTCGCGCCGAGCTGACTCGCCGCATCCAAGAAGACGTCAAGCATGATGCGGCAGCCTACATTCGTGAGGCCGAGACCCGCGCGCGTGAAGAGGCCGACAAGAAGGCTCGCAACATTGTCAGTATCGCCATTCAGCGGGTCGCAGCGGATCACACGGCGGAGTCCACGGTCTCGGTGGTCCATATCCCCAGCGATGACATGAAGGGTCGGATCATAGGCCGAGAAGGACGCAACATCCGCGCCTTCGAGCAGATGACGGGCATCAACCTCATCATCGACGACACGCCGGAAGCGGTCGTGATTTCGAGCTTCGATCCGGTGCGCCGCGAAATCGGCCGTATCACGCTCGAAACCCTCATTGCGGACGGCCGCATTCACCCTGCCCGCATCGAGGAAATGTTCAACAAGGCCGAGCAGCTGGTCAGCCAGCAGATTCACGAGGCGGGCGAGCAGGCGGCTTTCGAGTCTGGCGTGCACAACCTGCACCCCGAGATCATCCGTACCCTTGGCCGCCTGAGGTTCCGGACTTCGTATGGGCAAAACGTGCTCAAGCACTCCTTGGAGGTCTCCTGGCTGGCAGGCGTCATGGCCAGTGAGTTGGGCGTCGACCCCACCTTGGCCAAGCGTGCTGGGCTTCTGCACGATCTGGGTAAGGCGATCGATCACGAGATCGAAGGTCCGCACGCCGTCATCGGTGCTGATCTGGCTCGGCGCATGAATGAGCCCAAGGCGATAGTCCACGCCATCGAAGCGCACCATGCTGACGTGGAGCCTCAGACCATCGAGGCGGTGCTCGTGCAGGCGGCGGACGCGATTTCCGCGGCTCGCCCGGGTGCGCGCCGTGAGACGCTTGAGAGCTACATCAAGCGGCTCGAGAAGCTCGAGGCCGTTGCCAACTCGCACAAGGGCGTCGAGCGGACCTACGCGATGCAGGCCGGGCGCGAGATTCGCGTCATGGTCAAGCCCGAGCAGATCAGCGACTCCGACGCCGTTGTGCTCGCACGCGACATCGCCAAGCAGATCGAGGACGAGCTCGAGTATCCGGGGCAGGTCAAGGTCATGGTCATACGTGAGAGTCGCGCCGTCGACTACGCGAAGTAGAGACGCGTTCGTACTGCGCCGCAACGCCCCGGCTTCGCACCGGGGCGTTGCTGTCTGAGGAGCCAACCGGTGGGCAAAGACACCATCCACGTTCGACTGGCTGGCCGAGAGGACCTTGGACGTGTTGTCGACATTCAGTGCGAGGCGTTCGAGCGCGTGGCTCGTGAACTGGACATCGAGCCCTCGCTCCTGCCACCACTGCTGGAGACTCTCGACGACTTGTGCGCGCTGCGCGAGGAAGGCACCGCCTTCTTCGTCGCAGTGTCAGGTGACGAACTCATCGGCAGTGTCCGCGCTCGACAGCGTGCCGGAGTTGTTGAATTCGGCAGACTGGTGGTCACGGCGCGGTTTCTCAGGAGAGGCGTGGCCACCGAGCTCATGCGGTTCGCAGAGGATGCGTTTTCTGACGCGGCTCGATTCGAGCTGTTCACCGGGGCGGACGCTCGGGGTGCCTTGGCTCTGTATGCCGGTCTCGGGTACACGTGGTGGCGCGACGAATGCGAGCGCGGCGTGCGGCTAGTATGGCTCGAGAAGAAGAGGGCTGACCTGTGAGCTACTCGCTAGCTGTATCCTGAGGCCATGACTGTCGATAACAACAACCTCCTGGACTTCGTGACGTCAGTCGCTGGTGACGCCTATCTGAAGGTGGAAGAGAACCTGGGCGACGGTTTTGTTCGCCTCAAGGTCTCGGAGGCCGAGCGGCGTCAAGCCAAACATGACATACGGAATGTCGAGGACATCGTCGTCGAGCTTCTCCGCAATGCTCGCGATGGCCACGCGCAGCGCATATTTCTCGCCACGGGCAGGGAAGGCGACCTGCGCACGATCACCCTCATCGATGACGGTGTGGGCGTACCCCGCGCGATGCAGGAGCGCATCTTCGAGCCCCGAGTGACGAGCAAGCTCGAGACCATGGTCATGGATCGGTGGGGTGTCCACGGCCGGGGTATGGCGCTGTTCTCCATCAAGAGCAACACCGACGAGGCCCGTCTCGTCGCCTCCGGTGCGCATAAGGGCGCTGCCTTCTGCGTGGTCGCAAACGCTGTAACGCTGACAGAACGAAGTGACCAGTCCACCTGGCCTACATTGGAGAAGGACGAGTCAGGCTCGCTTCGCATCGCCCGAGGACCGCATAACATCATTCGCCGCACGGTCGAGTTCGCACTCGAACACCCTGGCATCGACGTGTTCGTGGGTTCTGCAAGCGAGACACTCTCGACGCTCGTAATGCTGTCGCGGTTTGAGTTGGGCGAGTCCGAGCTGCTGTTCTGCGAGAACCTCGATCGGTTACCCGTGTGGCAGCGTCCCGGGGCGGCGGCCGATGCAGGCGAATTGGCCGACACTGCGGCCGGCATGGGGCTCACCGTGTCGGAGCGGACCGCTCACCGCATACTCGCCGGCGAGATCACTCCGCTGCGCTCGGTGCGTGCGACTTTGAGCGGCAGCGTTCAGCCAGCGGCTCCCGCACCTCCCGATATCTATCGCGACCGCAGAGGACTCAAGATCGACCACAGTGACCTGGCTGCATTTAGAAGCGAGCTCGAGAAGGCGTTTGACGCTCTCGCCGACAAGTACTACCTCCACCTGCGGTGTGAGCCCAAGATAACTGTGGGCCGCGAGGACATCAGGGTGCGCTTCGAGGTGGACAAAGAGGACTGACGAGCAGCATGTTCTCGGGTTATACTTCACAGCGCACGTCTCAATGGGAATGCAGCAGCACAACCGTCGCAGTGGACGCAGACGCCGCAGGTAAGTCGCGGCACGCAGAATCTTTCACGCCAGGAGTCGTAATGGAAGTCCTCAAGGTCTCGACTAAGTCCAACCCCAATTCGGTCGCCGGAGCGCTTGCGGGCATAGTGCGCGAACAGGGCGCCGTTGAGATGCAAACTGTGGGCGCCGGCGCTCTGAACCAGGCGGTCAAGGCGATTGCGATCGCCCGGGGATTCGTCGCCCCTTCCGGTCTTGAGCTCGTCTGTGTGCCGGCCTTCGCTGACATCATCATCAACGGAGAAGAACGCACAGCGATTCGACTGCTGGTTCAGACCAAGGACATGCACGCCTGAGGGTGGTCCTGTCAATGCGCGCTGATCTGCACGTTCATTCCACTGCGTCGGACGGTACTCTCAGCCCTTCGAAGTTGGTCTTGCTTGCTCTCGAAGCCGGTGTCGCAGTCCTGGCTCTGGCCGACCACGATTCCGTGGAAGGGATCCCCGAAGCCGTTACAGCCGCCCTGGGCACCCCCCTCACCGTCATTCCGGCTGTCGAGCTGTCCTCTGTGGCCGAGGATGGCAGAGACGTCCACATTCTGGGCTACTTCATCGACACGACCGACGCGGTGCTGCTTAGCACGCTGAGCGATCTGCGGGCCGCACGCGTCCGACGCGCGGAAGGGATGGTCGCCGCTCTTAGCAGCGCAGGTTTCGTGGTCTCGCTTGATGATGTCAGACGGTTCTCCAGCGACGGAGCGATGGGCCGCAGCCATGTGGCGCGGGCTCTGGTGTCTGCAGGACACGCTGAGACGGTCTCTGACGCATTCAACCGGTTCATTGGCCGGGGACGGCCGTATTACGTCTCCAAAGACGTCAGATCGCCCGCTCTGGCGATCCAGTGCATTCGCGACGCTGGCGGGATCGCGGTCGTGGCGCATCCGGGCGTGACGCGTGTCGATGACCTTCTCGATGAGCTGAGTGCAGCGGGTTTGGGCGGCATCGAGGCATATCACGGCGAGCACGGCGATGAGCAACGAGTGCACTATGCGGCGATCGCCGCTGCTCGTGGGCTTCTCGCAACGGGCGGCAGCGACTACCACGGACCGGACGCTCCCAATGCATGCCTGGGCAGCGTGGTCCTGCCCGATGAAGCCCTGCGTGCGTTTCTTGCTGCAGGTGAGCGGTGACCCGCGCACTTGGGCTTCGCCATGCTACACTCCCACGCCTATGAATACCTTCCAGGTCCGCACCTTTGGGTGCCAGATGAACAAGCACGATTCCGAGCGGGTGGCTGGCCTGCTGCAGGCTCAGGGTCTGAGCCCGGTCGAGACCGCCGAAGACGCTGATGTGATCGTGTTCATGACCTGCTGCGTCCGCGAGAACGCCGATGAGCGCCTTCGAGGCCAGGTCGCTTCGCTCAAAGCGCTTAAGCCCAAGCGTGGCCGCGGGCCGATCATCGCCGTAGGGGGATGTATCGGCCAGCGTGACGGTGAGAAGCTGCTCGATCAGTTGCCCCACATCGACGTCGTCTTTGGCACGCACAACATCTCTCATCTGCCGGCCCTCATCGACAGCGCATACACTAACCGTCAACCTAAGGTGGAGGTATTAAGCGAATCGTTCGAGTTCGCGAGTGACCTACCCGGCGCGCGTGAGCACCCGTGGCACGCATGGGTTCCCATAACGGTGGGCTGCGACAACTTCTGTACGTACTGCATCGTGCCCTACGTGCGCGGTCGAGAGCGCAGCCGGCCTATGGACCAGATCGTCTCACAGGTTGAGCAGCTGGTTGCTGAGGGGGTGCTCGAGGTCACGTTGTTGGGGCAGAACGTCAACAGCTACGGCCGTGATCTGTACGGCGCCCCGCGTTTCGCTGAATTGCTTCGGTCGGTTGGCGCAACCGGGGTGGTGCGCATCCGGTTCGCTACGAGCCACCCCAAGGATCTCTCTGAACTCACCATAGCCGCCATGGCGCAGGTGACCTCGGTCATGCCCTATCTGCACCTGCCGGTTCAGTCCGGCTCCGACCGGATCTTGAAACTGATGAACCGCGTCTACTCTCGTCAGGACTATCTGGATCTCGTCGATCGCCTTCGTCAAGCGATCCCGGGCCTCGCCTTGTCCACCGACGTGATCGTGGGCTTCCCCAGCGAGACGGAGGAGGATTTCGAGCGGACACTCGACGTCATCCGGCGTGGCGAGTACGACCAGGCCTTCACATTCATCTACTCACCGCGAGAGGGTACACCTGCCGCAACAATGCCCGGCTCCGTCGACCGCGCCGTTATCCAAGAGCGCTTTGATCGGCTCGTCGAGTTGGTGCAGGCGTCTGCTCTGCAGAACAACCGCGCACTGGTGGGCAGCCGCACCGACGTGCTGTTCGAGGGACCTAGCAAGCGCGATCCCGAGATTCTTACCGGCAGAACGCCGAGCAACAAGGTGGTTCACGCCAACGTACCCGAGGGACAGTGCGCGGGTGACTTCGCGGGTCGGATCGTCCCGGTCACCATTGAACAGGCTCAGACCTGGTTCTTGTTGGCGAGGCTGGGTACCAACATCTAGGTAGACGCATGCGCGCTTTTCGAAGGTCCTGAGGTGCAAGAAGGAGGTCCGCCCGTGATGCCGGTGTTCGGTGTCATCGCGCCCCACCCACCCATCATGCTCGACGCTGTGGGCGCAGCCCGATCCGGGGTCACCAGTGCGTCACTGAGCGCTTCTGCGGTAGTACGCGAGGCGCTCAGGGAATTCAAACCTGAGACGCTCGTGGTGATGTCGCCGCATGCACCCGCGTTCTCAGACGCCTTCGTCGTCGACGACTCGGCGCGCTTCTCGGGTGACCTTGCGCAGTTTGGGGATTGTACCGACTACGCGTGGCCGGGCGACCCGGAACTGGCCGTTGCGATCCTGCAAGGGCTTGCAGACGACGACGTTGCCAGCATGGCGCGTAGTGAAGCACCCCGGCTTCATGCCGGCCAGCTCGATCATGGAACCATCGTACCGCTGTCGCTGATCGAGCCCACGGGCGAGACACGTATCGTCGTACTCTCACTGTCGTTCATGAGCTATGAAGCCCACCGTGTTCTCGGGCGAGTGGTCCGTGTCGCCGCCGAGACGTGCGGACGCCGCGTCGCATTCATCGCGAGCGGGGATCTGAGTCACCGTCTCACCCACACCGCGCCCGCCGGATATTCGCCCCAGGCGCATCTGCTCGATGAGGCGATCGTGGAGCACGTCCGCATCGGGGACTTCGAGGGACTTGCGAAGATCGATCCCGATATCATCGAGGCGGGAGGGGAGTGCGGGCTGCGCTCGTTTATCGCCTTGGGCGGGTTCTGCGGGGCGGGAGTGGTCCCCACGCGTGTTCTCTCGTATGAGGGGCCGTGGGGCGTCGGATATCTGACGGCGCTGGTGGGTGACGCCGCTGTTGACGCTGGCGCGGACCCGCACACCGGGTTGCCTATGTCCGGTCACAAGGGAGGCATGGCCGGTGCGCCGGAGTCCGAGATCGTCGCGCTTGCTCGCCAGGCGATCGAGAGCTATGTCCGGCACGGTGAGCTCCCGGAATCTCCCACCCTCGACGCCGCGGACCTGCCTACCCGGGCAGGTGCGTTCGTATCACTGCATCGGGCAGGGCGGCTGCGTGGATGTATTGGGACTATCCTGCCCACACGAGACACACTGGCGCGTGAGGTAGCCGGCAACGCAGTCGAGGCCGCCACGCACGATCCGCGCTTCGCGGCTCTCGACGTCGGCGAACTCGACGACCTCGAAATCAGCGTCGACGTCCTGCACGCACCAGAGAGTTGCACGATCGCCGATCTCGATCCGGAGCGCTACGGCGTTGTCACTTCGAGTGGGTGGAGGCGCGGACTGCTGCTACCCGCGCTCGACGGGGTCGACGACGTCGAGACCCAAGTGCGCATCGCCATGAGTAAAGCGGGCATTCAAGCCGGTGAGCCGTGCAGCTACGAGCGGTTCCGCGTGGACCGCTACACTTAAGGCATGTCACCGTCTCCTTCCAGCTCAACGTCTCTGAATGACCCTCTCGGCCGTCAGAGGGTGCTCGCGGTCGTGGGCCCCACGGCCGTCGGCAAGACCGCAGTGGCCGAGGAGATCGCGGTTCACCACCACACAGAGATCGTGTCGGCGGATTCGATGCAGGTCTATCGCGGGATGGATGTGGGGACCGCGAAGCCCCCGCTCGGTGAGCGGCGAGTGCCGTACCACTGCCTGGACCTCGTCGATCCGGGCGAGCCGTTCTCGGCGGCCTTGTTTCAGCAGCACGCGCGCGCGGCGATTTCGCGCATCGCTGCCGATGGAGGGCTGCCCATCGTCGCGGGTGGAACCGGCCTGTATGTGCGTGCGGCGCTTGACGGCTTCGAGTTCCCGTCGGGTGAGCAGACGGACAACCCCCTCAGGGCACGCTTCGAAGCCCTGGCTGCCGAGAAGGGCCCTGATGCACTCCACGCGCACCTCCGTGAGGTCGATCCGGATTCTGCGGCGCTGATCCACCCCCACAACTCACGTCGCGTGATCCGGGCCCTTGAGCTTCACGAGGAGGGAGTCTCCTACGCGCAACGCAGCGCTGGATTCTCGGTGAGAGAGAGCCTGTATGACGTCTGTATGGTGGGACTGACGATGGAGCGCGCTTTCCTTTACGAGAGGATAGACGCGCGCGTTGACGCGATGATCGCCCTCGGCCTGGTAGGGGAGGTCGAGAGCCTTCTGGCCCACGGCTTCCGGGAGGCACTCACGGCCACGCAGGCGATCGGATACAAGGAGCTGGTGGCTGTCGTCGAAGATGACGCGTCGTTTGAGCAGGCGGTCGGTGCCATCAAACAGGCGACTCGGCGCTACGCCAAGCGCCAACTCACGTGGTTCAACGCGGATCCGCGCATCCGCTGGCTTGATGTAACCGAGCTGTCGCCTGAAGAGGCGACCGCGCAAGCCCTCGGCGCGATAGACTGGTGAATGACAGCCCCCGATTTCCGTGTTGCCGAGGAGAGATCACGTGGAACTCGCGTTCGTGAAGATGCACGGCCTGGGTAACGACTTCATCGTCATCGACGATCGAGCCGAGGAGCTCGAGTTCGCCCCCGAGGCGGTCGAGTGGTTCTGCGATCGCAACTTCGGCATCGGTGCCGACGGGCTCATTCTGGTTCGTCCGGCCACCGTGGAGTCTGCCGACTTCGCGTGGTGGTTTCGCAACAACGACGGTTCGGTCGCCGAGATGTGTGGCAACGGAATTCGCTGCTTCGCCAAGTACCTTGTCGATCACGGTCTTGTGCCTGCCGACACGAGCACCGTGCGTGTGGAGACAGCGGTCGGCGTGGTCACGGTCGAGGTGACCCGGGGTGAGGACACAACGGTGACGCTTGCCACCGTGGACATGGGCGAGCCCATACTCGATCGCTCTGCCGTGCCCACCACGCTTGTGCCGCATTCGGGAGAGGCGGTCGTCAGTGTCCCGCTCCTTACCGAGCTGGGCACAGTGGACGTCACCTGCGTCTCGATGGGCAATCCCCACTGTGTGATCTTCGTTGACGACGTCGAGATTGCCCCGGTTCACGAACTGGGGCCTGTGATAGAGAACCATGCGGCGTTTCCGCGCAAGACCAACGTGGAGTTCGCGCACGTGCTCGACGATCGGCACATCCGCTTGCGCGTGTGGGAACGCGGTGTGGGCGAGACGCTCGCGTGCGGTACCGGCGCTTGCGCGACGGCGGTCGCCGCAGTGCTCGCCGGGAAGGCTGCTCGTGAGCTCACGGTCGAGCTGCCTGGTGGCGAGCTCGAGATCAACTGGGCCCAGGACGGACGAGTCCTGATGACCGGACCTGCCGAGGAGGTCTTCTCGGGAACGATGACAATCGAAGAGGACGAGGACGAGGGCGTCGAGTGACCCGCGCGGCAGGCGGGCCGGCGGCCGATTGTCCCGATTGAGGCACGTACGAGTGCTACCATGTCACGCACAACCAATCGGCTTTCAACGCGACTGACCAACGACTGAAAGGGGAGAGGGCACCAGTGAGGACCGCCAAGCGCATCGAGAACCTGCCGCCGTACCTGTTCGCGGAGATCGACCGCAAGAAGGAGGCGAAGCAGGCTCAGGGCGTCGATGTCATCTCGCTGGGCATTGGCGATCCCGATATGCCCACACCGCAGCGCATCGTTGACGCGATGATTGCGGCTACGCAAAACCCCATGAACCACCAGTACCCGGCATACGCCGGCTCCAAGCCCTACCGTGAGGCGTGTGCCGAGTGGATGCGCCGCCGATTCGGCGTCGAACTCGACCCCGCAACGGAGGTGCTCGCTCTCATCGGCAGCAAGGAGGGCATCGCGCACCTGTTCCCGGCATTCATCGATGTGGGCGACTACACGTTGGTGCCCGGTGTCGGCTACCCGGTCTATTCGACGGGCGGTGTCCTCATCGGAGGCGAGACGCACTACATGCCGATGAACGACGGCAATGACTGGCTTGCAGACTTCGAGTCCACTCCCGCTGACGTGCTCGCCAAGGCGAAGATGATGTTCCTGAGCTACCCCAACAATCCTGCTGCGGTGGCCGCTCCCGTCGAGTACTTCGACCGCGCGATCGCATTCGCCAAAAAGCACGATCTGCTGCTCGTGCACGATAACGCCTATTCCGAGATAGGCTTCGACGGCTACCGTCCGCCGAGTCTACTCGAGCGCCCGGGCGCTCGCGATGTGGCCATCGAGCTGTTCAGCTGTTCGAAGGCATACAACATGACCGGGTGGCGCGTCGCATTCGCCTGCGGCAACGCCCACGCGATCAAGACGCTTTCCACCGTCAAGTCCAACATCGACTCGGGCATCTTCACCGCGATCCAGGACGCTGCTATCGAGGCGATGCTCGGCCCGCAAGACGACATCGCCGAGATGAGCCGCATCTACCAGCGTCGTCGCGACATGGTCATGGACGCCCTGGGCGCAATCGGGCTGTCTGCTCGCGTTTCCAAGGGCACTATCTACGTGTGGGCCAAGATTCCCGAGGGCTACACCTCTGCCGAGTATGCCAATCTGGTGCTCGACAAGGCGGGAGTCATCGTTCCGCCCGGTAGTGCCTACGGCCCGGACGGCGAAGGCTACATCCGCATATCGCTCGCGACTCCGGACGACCGCCTGGTTGAGGCCCTGGAGCGTATAAAGACCTCCCTCTAAGGGGCATATTCTCAGCGTGAAGGAACGCATCCATCCGCATACCGCCGATGACCAGATAGAGCAGCGGGACCATGCTGTTCTGGTTGGTGTGGACCAGAACCGTTCTGATTGGCCGATCGAGGAGTCCCTCGATGAGCTGAAGCGCCTCGCCGAAACGGCGGGCGCTGATGTTGTGGGGATGGCCACTCAGCGGATGGAACGACCGCACCCCAAGACCTTCATTGGTGCGGGCAAGGCCCAAGAAGTCGTCGCACTCGCGGAGAGTAGCGGCGCTAATCTGGTGATTTTTGACGATGAACTCACCCCTCGTCAGCAGGCGAACGTGGAGGACCTGTTGCCCGAGACGCGCGTGCTTGACCGCACGGCGCTCATCCTCGACATCTTCGGCCAGCATGCGGTGAGTCGCGAGGGCAAGCTGCAGGTGGAGCTTGCGCGCATGGAGTACACGCTGCCGCGGTTGCGCGGCATGTGGGGCCATCTCAAGAAGGAGCGTCTCGGGGGTGGGGTTGGCGCGCGGTTCGGAGCGGGCGAGTCGCAGCTCGAGACTGACCGGCGGCTGACGCGCAAGCGCATCGGCGAGCTCAAGCGCGAGCTGGCGGGCGTGGCCGTGGAGCGTGAGCTCCAGCGCAAGAGCCGCGCCCGCTCCGGCGTGTTTCGAGTCGCTCTGGTGGGATACACCAACGCGGGAAAGTCGACGCTCCTCAATGCGCTCACCGGTGCCGGTGTCCTCTCGGCCGACATGCTCTTCGCCACCCTCGATTCGACGACGCGGCGTATGGAGCTTCCCGAGGGGCGCCAAGTCACCGTCACTGACACCGTCGGGTTCATCAACAAGCTCCCGCATGGGCTCGTTGAAGCGTTCAAGTCGACCTTGGACGAGGTCAACGAGGCGGACCTGCTCCTGTACGTGACCGACGCGAGCGCCGGACAGCGCGAGGCGCAGATGCAATCGGTCCGGGAGGTCTTGGGTGAGATCGGTGCGGTGGATCGCCCGAGCGTCTTGGTGTTCAACAAGTGCGACCTGGTGGAATCAGACGATCAGCGTGCTCTGATGAAGCGATACCCGGATGCCGCGCTCACTTCGGCAACGACCGGTGAGGGCATGGACGCGCTGGTCGCTCGAATCGCCGAGGAGGCCTCTCGCAGCAGTCTGGTGATCTCAATTCTCGTTCCCTACACGCGTGGGGATCTCGTGCGTGTGGCACACGAGCACACACAGATCGTCTCACAGTCCCATGAGGAGAACGGCACGCGACTGACTCTGCGCGTCCCGCCCGATATCTCATCGCAGTTCGAGCCGTATCGTACGGACGCCCAGCGCGAAGAGTAGCTGAGAGGTCCTAGAGTCGGCGGAACAGCGCGACTACCTTGCCCATGATCTCGACGTTGCGAGAGTACAAGGGCTCCATGGTGCTGTTCTCGGGCTGAAGCCTGATCCGATCGGCCTCACGGTAGTAGGTCTTCACGGTAGCGCTGTCATCAAGCAGCGCGACGACGATGTCGCCGTTGGCAGCGGTCTGCTGCTGCTTGACCACGACGAAGTCTCCGTCAAGGATCCCCACGTCGATCATCGACTCTCCGCGAACCCGAAGGATGAACGTGGAGTCCCCTGAGAACTCCGCTGGCAAGGGAATCGTCTGCTCGATGTTCTCGGCGGCGAGAATCGGTTCACCGGCCGCGACGTGCCCCACGAGCGGCACGGCGTGGACCTGCCCGTAGTCGATCGCATTGTCGGTGTCTCGGAAGTCCAGCACCTCAAGTGCGCGGGGCTTCGAAGGGTCGCGTCTGATGAAGCCCTTGGTCTCGAGGGCGGCGAGATGCGAATGCACTGTCGATGACGACGACAGTCCGATGGCCACGCCGATCTCACGGACGCTAGGCGGATAGCCGCGTAGATGCAGCTCAGCACGTATGAAGTCGAGAATCTGCTGCTGACGCTTGGTGAGTTCCTTCTGGTAGGCCATGAGTCCCCCTGTGTATCGAACAGGTGTACGGAGCAAGTGTAGCCGCTCGCGCTACCACCCGCAAACACCCGTTCGGGAAAAGACTTGCAGCCGAACACACGTTCGTACTATGGTGTGGCGAACAGGTGTTCGTATACGCGTCGATGTCAGAGCCGGTCATTAGCATGCGGATCGTGATGACGACCAGGGCCGAAGGGACATGAGATGACAGCAGCACACACGCGCAGCATCAGGCATCAGACCACGCATCGCTCACTCGGCATCGAGTGGCTGGTGCTGGTTGTCGCGATCGTCGCAGTCGTGATAGCAGCCGCGTGGTCGGGGGAGTCCAACCCGGTGGGTCTCTCGACCGCTCAGGTGAAGGCGCACCAGGGCGACACGCTCTGGAGTCTGGCATCCGCGCATCCTATCAAAGATCTTTCCACGGCTCAGACCGCCGCGCTGATCGCGGAGCTCAATGGCGTGCAGGCCAACGTGCTCGCAGCCGGTACCAGCGTACGTGTGCCCGTGTGTGCACCGGCTTCCTCCTACGCCATGCGGTAGTTGGGAAGGGGCGCTGCGTCTGTGAGTTCTCGCTGTCGCGAGCCGGCGAATGGCAAAGCAGCATTGAAGCCCCATATCTTGTGTGCTACGGTTCATCTCAGCCTACATGTAGGGGTGATTCCGTGCGCTGTCCGTTCTGCGGCCATGACGAGACCAAGGTAGTCGACTCGCGGACGTCTGAGTCGCAGGACGCGATTCGCCGTCGCCGTGAGTGCCTGTCGTGTTCTGAGCGTTTCACGACGTATGAGCGGCGTGAAGAGATGCCGCTCATGGTGGTCAAGAAGGACGGTACCACCGAGCCATTCGATCGCGGCAAGCTGCTCAGGGGGCTCCTCGTCGCTACCACTAAACGCGACGTGCCGGTTGAGCAGCTCGAGGGTCTGATCGATAACGTGATGGCTGAGCTGCATAACTCGTTTCGCTATGAAGTCGAGGCCCGGGCGGTGGGTGACATGGTGCTGATGCGGCTCAAGGAAGTCGACAAGGTGGCGTATGTCCGGTTCGCGTCGGTGTACAAGGAGTTCAAAGACCTCGATGAGTTCACCTCTGAGCTCAAGGGGCTGAAGTAGCTCCTGCGATTCTGTGGGGTCCGCTGCGCGCGAGGCATGATACTCGGTCGATACCAAGAGGGGAGGGCGTGGGGCGGTGCAGGTGCGAATCAAGCGACTCGACCCCGGTCTCCCTCTCCCGTCCTATGCACACGATGGTGATGCGGGGATGGACCTGTACTCTCGTGAAGATCTCACCCTGGCTCCCGGCGAACGCGCGTTGGTGGGCACCGGGCTGGCGCTTGCGATTCCGAATGGTTATGCGGGATTCGTTCAGCCGCGTAGCGGTCTGGCTATCAGGCACGGTCTGTCGCTGGTCAACACGCCGGGTCTGATCGACTCTCACTATCGGGGTGAGCTCAAAGTGATCGCGATCAACCTCGACAGTGCGGCGCCAATCGACATCCATCGCGGCGACAAGGTCGCCCAGCTGGTCATTCAGCGAGTTGAACGTGCGCAGTTCGTCGAGGTGGACGCACTCGACGACACGGTTCGTGGGGAGGGCGGCTTTGGCAGTACCGGCACCTAACGGCCCGCGCGTTCGCGTCGCCGCGCTCATCGTGTTTGAGGGCTGCGTCGTCGTGGTCCGGCACCGAGCGGGATCACGGACCTACCACCTGCTCCCCGGAGGCGGGGTGGAGTACCGAGAGACCCTTGAGCACGCCTTGAGGCGTGAGGTGCGGGAGGAGACGGGGCTCATCGTCGAGGTGGGAAGACCCGTCATCGTCAATGACACCATAGACCCGGCGGGTTCACGGCACGTGGTCAACCTGACGTTTCTTGCGACAGTGGTTGGCGGGTCGCTCACCAGCAGTCCCGTCGACGAAAGGGTCGAGGCGGTTGAACTCGTCAAACCTCGTGAGCTCGATTCACTCGATCTGAGACCGCCACTAGCAACTTTAGTGCGGGAAGCGCTCGAGCAGGGTGATCACTTCGTTGCGCACTATGGCGGATCGCTGTTCTCGGCCGAGAAGTGATTCGGCTTTACATAAGATTGTCAGAGTCACGTTAGAACCGCTGAGAGGGGGTGCCAGGCCTGGGGTGGATGTCTAGAGCACTCGACCGTCTGAAATGAAGTCATCGCACTGACTCTGAAGAAGGGGCACTCAATGGATGGGTTCTTCAAATTCGCAGAGCGCGGAACCAGCCTGCAGACCGAAATCGTGGCGGGGCTGACCACGTTTCTCACCATGGCGTACATCGTCTTCGTCAACCCGGGCATCCTGTCTGCCGCCGGCGTGCCTTTCGAAGGGGCGGCCACAGCGACGGCCCTCGGTGCCGCGCTCATGTGTCTGGCCATGGGCTTCATCACCAACCGGCCCCTGGCGCTCGCTTCGGGCATGGGCCTGAACGCGGTCGTCACGTTTTCCATCATCGGTTTTCAGCAGGCCAACGTCCCGTGGCAGGTCGGCATGTCGGTCATCTTCGTCGAGGGAGTCATCATCTTCCTCCTCGTCCTCACCGGCCAGGGCGGGGGGCACAAGGGGGGCGGCAAATAAAATTGTAGAACGGGACCGATTGGCGGGCGGCCGGCGGGTGGGTCGAGGGGGGCGATGAGGTAAACCCCGACCGCGTAGACC